>NZ_VAWE01000002.1 GCF_005795905.1 Streptomyces marianii | reverse complement strand
GCCGGAGCGGGACGCCTGTGGCGGCGCGTGCGGTCAGCCGGTCGGGGCCGGTCGGTCGAAAGGCGGGGGCGCAGGTCTTCGTAGACCGGCTGGACGCCGACGCGGGCGAGGAAGTCGTCGGTGAAGGCCAGGGACGTCTTCCACGCCCAGGAGGCCAGTCCGTGGCCGAGGCGCCGGTCGGGGAAGGGCGGGTGGCCGGTGGTGGCGAACGGGTGGGGTGCGATCGGCAGGTGGGCCAGGTCCTTGGCGATCCGGTCGTCTGCCTGCCGGCGCCGACCGCGCGCCACTCGGGCCGGTAGTGGACCAGGGCGTTGCGCAGGCGTCTGAGCACGTCGGCCGACTGGAACGGCTCCTCGCCCTTGTTGAAGGGGTTCCGGCGCAGCAGGTGGAGGACCAGCTGCGCGCGATCCAGCAGCGACGGACCGCCCACGCCCCATGCCTGCTGCAGGCCGACGAGGGCGGCGCGCTCCTCGGCGGTGAGGCCTCCCTGCCGCCGCCCATCTCGAGCTGGTCCTCGGCCGCCGAGGCGAGCAGTTCGTTGACGGAGGCCTCGAGGAAGGCGAACGCCGTCAGGACGGCGCCCATCGCGTAGGTCCGTGCTCCGCCGCCTGTGCCGCGGACCAGGCCAGTCCCTGCGCGCGGTCCTGCTCGCCGGGCGGGTCCGGGCTGCGCTCCAGCTCCGCGCACCGGCGGCACAGCAGCGCCGCCGCGAGCGCGTGGTCGCGTGAGTACCAGTGCCAGGACTTCACCGCTGCGTCGTACGCCGTCGCCTTCGCCATACCGGCATCGTGCGCCGTGCCGGCGATCGCCGCGCCGCGGACGGGCCGCCCGGGGCGGGCCAGGCGGTCACAGGGCCCGCGGACCACAGGGCCGGCAGGGGGACACCACCGGACCCGCGGCACGGCCGGGCGGCAGGACGGCGTCCGCTCACCCGGGCGAGGGCGGCGCGGGATCAGCCGCGGGGCCGGCGGTGCCGTCGGCTGGCCGCTGCGCGAGGGCCGGCGCGACGTACTGGGCCACCACCTCCCCAAGGACGGTGAAGACCTGGTCCGCGCGCTCGCTGCGCGCGCTGCCGAACGACTCGCGGGGAGCGGTCAGCAGGGCGTGCCAGTGCCGGCCGGTCATCCGCTTGTTGCCGGCCGCCCGCAGCGCGTACCGCACGCCGCGGTTGCCCTTCTCCCGCAGCACCGGCTGTTCCGGTGTCACCAGCCGGTACGCGGCCGTGGCGAGGGTGTGGCGCAGCGGCAGCGGGACCTGCTTCCAGAACGGGTCGCCGCTTCCCGGGAGCAGCAGTCCCTGGGCGGGGCCGTTTGCGGCGCGGACCGGGCCGGTGTCCTGGGCCGTGCCCGGCCGGCGCGGGCGGCGCTCCCCGGGCGGCGGCCCGGCCGGCGGCGCGTCCTGGTCGGGCGTCGGCGTACCGTCCTGGTCGGACCGGGGCTCCGGCGGGACGCCGGTGCAGCCGCCGGAGCGCTGGTGGGCGGCCAGCCCGGCCGGCGCTCCCGCGTACGCGCAGCCGGCGCACCGCACCCAGCCCGCCTGTTCGACCGCTTCCTGGACCACCGAGCGGTCCGGCCCGTAGCCGGCGCGCACCAGCCGCTGCGGCAGGCTCTCGCCCTGGACCGCGCGCAGGGCCGCGGCGGCGGTGATGTCGTGCCCCGCGACGAACCAGCGGCCGATCTCCGCCTCGCCGCCGCATCCGCAGAAGCAGTTCCCCGTCGGCACCAGCCGCGGTCTCCTCGATTCCGTCATGCCCGGGGACGCTACGGGCCGCGGCCGTCGCAGGTCGACGCTTTCACGATCTTGACCGCACCTGTCCGAAGGTGACCAGCCGGTGAGCGTGGATGACCGGCGTGCCCGTGTGGCGTGCTGAGCGGACGCGGCATGTGAGCGTGGTCTGTCAGCGCGCTGATGCAGCGCGCATGTGCTGCTTGACCAGTGTGTTCGCCGGTGCGTCGCGCTGCAGGTGCGGGCAGCGGCGGCCGGCGCTTCGGCCGTGTTCGGGGCCCGGCGGGCCGGACCGGTTTCGTGCCGTGGAGCCGGCGGCGCGGGAGGGGCGGCGCGGCGCGCACCTCCTCCCGCGCGGCCCGCCGGGGGCGGGGCGGTCAGCCGGCCGGGGTGTGGGCGGCGTCCACCTCGCCGGCGTTGATCAGCGCTTCGCGCAGCTGCGCGACGGTGTCCGGGCAGGGGTGGGCGGTCATGGCCTGCGCGGTCTGCAGCAGGGCGCGGGCGTACGGGAGAACGGCCTGGGTCCCCCACACGTCCGCGGGACGGTCGAGGAGTCGGGCGGTCAGCAGGAGTGCGTCCCGGTCGCCGGGGTGCGCGGCCGCGCGTTCGGCGGCGGTGGCGGGCGTGTGCGGCGGGGTGTGCTCGGCGCTGGCGCGGGCCAGGGGCAGCCACACCGCGTCGTCGAGGGGAAGGTGGGCGAAGTAGCCGGCGCCGGCGAGCGCGCCGGGCGGCAGGTGGGCGGTGAGCGCGGCCCGCCACACGGCGGTGAGCGCGGCGAGTTCCTCCCCGGTGGCCGGCCGCGGGACGGTACGGGTGAAGTGCAGGCGGCCGGCCGCGATGTCGCCCCACGCCGGATCGAGGCGCCAGGCCATGACCTGCAGCAGCCAGGAGACGGCGGCCGGGCCGCCGGGTCCGGCCGCGATCTCGGTGAGGGCGCCGGCCGGGTCGCCAAGGGCGTACGGGTCGGCGGTGAGGGCGTGCGCCAGGTGCTCGGCCGGGCCGCCGGCACCGTGGCGGAGGGACGCGAACAGGGCGGCGCGGTCCAGGGCGGTGAGCAGCGGCGGGTCGGCGGGGCCGGTGTGCAGCCAGGCGGCGGCCGGTGTGGGGCGGCCGTCCAGGGCGGTGAGCGCGGGGTGGCCGGCGGCGTGGCCGGGGGCGTGGCGGTGCAGGGCCGGCAGCCGGGGGCCGATGGCGGCGGACACCGCCGGCCGGGCCGGGCCGGCGGCGAGGACCCTGGCGAGGAGATCCAGGACGTCGGCGGGCATCGCGGCGCCGGCGCGGGCCCGGGCCGCGGCGTAGTCGAGCAGGCACTCCAGGGCGCGTACCGCGGGGTCCGGGCGCTGCGGCCCGCCGGCGGGCGGCACCTGCGCGGGCGGGGCCGCCGCTTCGGCGGGGCGGGTGAGGGCGTCGGCGAGGGTGTGCAGGTGGGCCAGGGCCTCGGGCAGCAGCACGTCGTCGAGGCCGGCGGCGCCGTCGGGCCGGTTCCATGCCTGGGCGAGCAGGCCGAACAGCGCCTCGTCGGCGAACAGGGCCGCGGTGTCGGTCTGTTCGCCGGCCGTCCCGGGGCCGGGAAGCGAGCGGCGCAGCTGGAGCGCGCCGGCGATGGCGTGGGAGAGGTTCCGGTCCGGCAGGGCGCCGGGCAGGTGCGCGGCGGCCCGGACCGCGGTGAGGTAGAAGCCGCGCAGGGCGGGCGTGCGGAGCGTGGCCAGGACGGCGGGCACGTCCGCGGTCCAGGCGTCCGGCGCGGCGGCGACGAGCCGGTTCAGCAGGCCCGCGTACACCTCGGCGCCCCGGTCCCCGGCGGCGTTCAGGGCGGCAGCGGCGGCCAGCGGACCGCGGGCGGCCGCGAGTTCCACCAGGTCCTCGCCGTCGACGCCCCGGGGCGCGGTGAACGGCTCCGGACGGGCGGCGGCGCGCGGGTCGGCCGGACCGTCGGGGCCATGCGGCGCAGCGCGGCCAGCAGCGGCTCGAAGCCGGCCAGCAGCCGCGCGGGCAGGACGGGCGACCAGTCCCACACACGCAGCCAGGACGCGAGCGGCTCGAGACGGCCGTCGGCCCGTCGGCGCCCGCAGGCAGGACCTCGTCGATGTCCCGGCTGGACGGAGGCGTGCCGAGAGCCGCGCGCGCCGCCTTCTCCAGCGCGGCGGCAGCATCCGGCGGGCAGGTACGCCACACCGCCTCGACGAGGCGCGCCGGCTCCGGATCAGGACGGCCGCCCAGCAGCCGCGGAACGAGCTCGTGGGCGCGAGCCTGCCACTGGGCCGCCTCCTGCGCGGGCGGCGCCGACGGGGCCGTGCACGAAGGCGAGGGAACCGCGTCCTCACGCCTGTCCTCATGCATGTCCTCTTGCAGGTCCTCATGCAGGTCCTCATGGGAGTCCTCATGCATGTCCTCATGTGAGTTCTCATGCGGGTCGGGGACGCGGACGGCAAGGTGCGCGGCCCAGATCAGGTCGTGCAGCCACGCGTCGGCGGCGGCGACCTTCTTCCACTGGGCGGTGCGCTCGGCCAGCATCTCGCCGGCGTCCGCGTCCGCCGCGGCGAGGTCGAGCACGGCGCGCGCCAGGCGGGGTCCGCCGAACGCGGCCGGCGCGGTGAGACGGACGCGGTGAAGGTCCTCGTGGAAGACGACGCGGCGGGCGGCCGGGTCGGTGAGCTCCACGTCCCGGGCCAGCCGGGCCGCGACGACGGCGCGGATCATGCGGACCTGCGGGTGCGCCCCGGCGCCGGGCCCGTCCGGGTGGGCGCTCGCCACGAGTTCCTGCAGCAGGCGCCCGACCAGGTGGTCCGGCATCCGGGCGGCCTCGGCGAGCGCCGCCCGCTCCCAGTCTTCGGGGTCGTCGAGCAGGACCCGGCCGACGCCGGTCCCAAGGAGGCCGGGGTACTGCGCGGCGGCGCGGGCTCGGGCGGCCGGACCGGCGCGGCGCACACGGGCGGCCGCGTGCTCGGCCTCGACCGTCATCTTCAGCAGGAGCTCGACCACGAGGACCCAGTCGCGGTCCCGGGCCGGGACGGGCACCGCACAGGCCCACTCGGCCGCCAGGCGCAGCGTCCACCCCTCCGGCGGGGACACCACCTCTCCCGCCGGGCGGGCGGCGGCCTGTCCGGCGAGCACCGTACGCACCAGGGCCGCAGGGAGCAGTCCGGGGCCGCGGCCGGCCAGGCGCAGCACCGCGTCCAGCGCGGGCCGGCCCGCGGCCGCGACCTCCTCGGCGTGCTCGGCCAGCCAGGCGCCGGCCGCGGGCGGGTCGGCAGCCGCGAGGTCCTCGAAGAACACGCCGGCCGGCCACACCCCGCCGGCCGGGGCGTCGGGCAGCAGCAGGTGCGGCGCGTGCTCCTGGAGGACCGGCAGCCAGGCGGCGGCGGGGCGGGAGCGGAAGAAAAACGCGGCGGCACGCGGGTCGGCCCACCGGGCCAGCTCCAACGCGTGCGCGGCATCCGGGCTCTCGAGGGCGGTGAGTTCCAAGACCCGGGCGGCGCGGCCGGGCAGCGGCACCAGCAGCTGACGGGCCGCGGCGAGAACCTCGGCGTACAGGCGGGCCGCTCGGCCCGCCTCGGCCACGGCACCGTGCAGGGTGCCCGACGTCGTGCCGTACACCGCGCCCCACACGTCCAGCGCCGTCTCCTGGGCGACGCCGAGCTTCACCCCCATCAGGCGCTCGGCGATCCCCACGGCCCGGCCCCGGTGGTAGCCGCCCGGCCGGGCCAGCTGCCCGCGCAGCACCTCGGCCGCCGCGCTCACCCGCTCCCACGCCTCCTCAACCCCCGCGACGCCGGAGGACGCGAACGCCGACGGGCCGGCCGGGGCACCGGAGGCGGCCGCCGGGGCGGCACCGGCGGCCGTCCGGCTCGCCTCCGGGACGGCGTCGTCCCGGCCGGCCGGAGCGCCGCTGACGGCAACCCGCGCGGCAGAGACGGCGTCCACGGCGTCGAGCAGGCCTGCGGCCGCGGACTTCAGGCCCACCGGAACGGCCGGAGCGCCCGGCAGGCTCAGCAGCGCGTCCGCCGCGCCGCGCAGACACGACTCCGCGACCTCTCCCGGCCGCTCCAGAACGGTGCCGGTCAGGATCCGGCGCGCATCACGCAGCAGCCCCAGCGCCCGCACACCCGGCTCACCCTGCGCGCACAGCGCCGCGGCCAAGACCTCATCGACATCCGGCAGTTTGGTCCCGCCCTCCGGCGGCTCGGGCAGTCCGGCCCCGCCCTCCGGCGGCTCGGGCAGTCCGGTCCCGCTTCCCGGCGGTGTCTCAGTGCTCACCGGTGCACCGTAGAACCCTGTGCGCGGTACTCACACCCGAACCAGACAACCCACACCCGGCGGGCGGGGCCCCCGCCGGGCGCGACGCCGGCAACGGCGGGGGCCGCGGCCCGGCGGCAGCAGGGCGCGGCGGCAGCAGGGCGCGGCGGCAGCAGGGCGCGGCGGCAGCAGGGCGCGGCGGCGCGGGCGGGGCGGCGACGCGACGGCAGGGCGGCCCGGCGGCACGGGGCGGCGGACCGGCGGCCGGGCGGCGGACCGGCGGCCGGGCGCGGCGCGACGGCGGCGGACCGGCGGCGGCGGACCGGCGGCGGCGGACCGGCGGCACGGCGGGCGGGCGGCGGCACGGGGCGGTCAGGCGGCGGCGGCACGGCGGGCGGCAGCGCGGCGGCGCGGCGCGCGACGGCGACGGGACGACGAGGCGGCGGCGGCCGGGCGGCGCGGGGCGCGGAGGCGGACCGGCGGCGGCGGACCGGCGGCGGCCGGGCGGCGGCACGGCGCGGCGGACCGGCGGCAGGGCGTGACAGCGGCGGCAGGGCGTGGGCGCGGCGGGGCGGGGGCGCGGCCGGGCGGCGGCGCGGGGCGGCAGCGGGACCGCGGCGACGGCAGCGGGGGCACGGCCGGGCGCGGCACGGCGGCGCGGCGGGGGCGCGGCCGGGCCGCGGCGGCGGACCGGCGGCCGGGCGGCAGCGCGGGGGCGCGGCGGCCGGGCGGCGGGACCGCGGCGCGACGGGGACGCGGCGCGGCGGCGGACCGGCGGCGGCACGGCGGCGCGGCAGCGGCAGCGGCCGCGAAGACCGCGTCGGACGCTTCTGGAGGGCACCGGACATCCCCAGCAGCCCGGTAACCGCCCGCGGACGACTGCCAGCAGCGGGAGCAGCCGGGCGGCGGGCCGAGGACCGCGCGCGGGAGCGGGGCGGGGACGCGGGCTCGTCGGTCATGCCCGGCCTGGCAGCCCGGGTCCACCCGGCCCCTGCTGGCCGCCGCCGGGCGGGCGGCCGCTGCGGTCCAGGGCGGTGCGCCGGCTGCCGTAGTGGTGCTGGGGGCTGCCGGTGAAGGGCTTGACCAGACCGCGGGGAGAAGGGCTGTTCACGCCGTCGTCCGGCTCGAACGCGGTGACGACAACGGCGACTCCGCAGGCGCTCCGCAGACGGCGATGATGCCGCTCGGCCTCTTCGGCGTCCGCCAGGGGCCCGGTCTTCGTCCACTCGGTCTCACGGGCAGGCCCTGCGGCCTGGTCGGTCCAGTACACGCACGGCACCACCAGTAGCCGGCGCACCGCGAGCAGTCCGCCGGCGAACTCCTTGACGGTCAGCCCCAGATACGACAACTCGCCTGCGTAGTGGGCCAGCGCGGCCGTGCCGTCGGCCTCGAACTTCCAGTGCAGGTAGGCCGCCTGCTGCTGCATGGCGCGCTCGGGGACGCGGAGCGCCGCCTCCATCGACCCCAGCCAGCTGTTGCAGCTACGGCACACTGCGCCGCGCACGTGCCCCGTGACCGCGTCGTGGTCGACGGCGGCCGTCGGGCGGCGACGGCACAGCTGGCACTGCGGGTGACGGTCTCGGTAGGCGGCCCGCTCGCTGTGGGACATCCGCGCGTACAGGAGCGGCGGAGTACGGCGGGCTTTCCACCGTGCTCGGGGCACCACCGGCACCGGGACGGCCCGGGCGCCGCGTGATGCCGGTGCCGGTAGCACTCCTGGGCTTCCGGTGCTGCGATGCCCGCCGCAACCGTCATCGGCAGGAGGCGCAGCGGCGGGATCCGGACCGGGCGCGGAGGCGGGCGTCGTCTCCTCGTCCGGCACCGCTGCCGGAGCGCCACGGGCCGGCCTCGCCCCTCGCGTCCATCCCCACAGCATGGCCAGGCGCGCCCGGAGCCCGTCCGCCGGGCGCGTCGGGGCGTTCACCGAGGTCAGTCGCAGCACATCGGGCACAGGTCGGGCACGCTGTCGACGGGATGCTTGCCGCACCCGACGCACAGCCATTCTTGGCAGTTGCGGCAGGTGTCGCTGTCCCCGCTCACCGGCATGCACCGGCCCGCGCACGAATCCTTGCGTATGCAGTCCGCAGGCACGCCGGGGAAGCAGGCGGGGCAGGGGAAAGCCGCGCGGTGCGCCGCCGGGGCGCTGCTCGGCGCGGTCACATCAGAAGAGATCGTCATGTGCTGCAGCCTCGGGCCGGCAACCTGTGGATACGGTCCGGCGACGGGCACGAGAGGCTGGCGGCGGGCGTTGAGGACACCCCCGGACAGCCGGGCTCAGCGGTGAACTGCTGTGGGGCCGGCGTTCACCGGACAGAGCCGGACGGCACCGAACGCCAGCGGACGTGACCCCGGCTGCTCGGCCTACTCAGGAAAGATCCATACCGGAGCCCGTCCTCGCGCGTCGCCCGGACGGGCCACCCGCGCGGCCCACTGCGCCGTACTCATCCTTGCGCGTTAGCGAAACGCGGCCCGCTGCCCGTCAGCGGGACGGCGATGACCTCCGCCCGGCTCCGAGGAGGCCGTGAAATCGCGACGGCGCGGTGCCGCTAGGCGGCGAGTGCGGCGGCTCCCCCAGACCGGGCAGACGGCCCGGCGGAGGTCACATTTCGGTGGGGAGCATCAGGGTCATGACGAGTTCGCCCGTATCGCCGGGCTCGGTGATGGCAAGGAGCCGGTCGGCGCCGGTGGACGCCTGAGTGGCGGGCAGGTCCTCAGCTGGCACGACGAAGCACACCTCGTTCGCAGGCGCCTGCGCGACAGCCCCCGCGACCGCGGACAGCACCGTGCTCAGCCGCTCGTCCTCGCCACCGTCAGTGCCGCCCACGAACTCCTCCCGGGCGCCCGCGGTAATGAGCAGGGGAACCTCGAAGCCGGCGTCGGAGGCCATCTTGGGCGGGATCTCAATGAGGTCGCCGCTCCGGATGAACTCCGCCCTCGTGTAGGCAGCGACCACCGGTCCGTACTCGTCGTCCATGTCCCGCGCCCTCTGGTCTCGGCTGCCGTTCGTCCTGCGTGTCAGCTTGCCGTCTTCGGGCCCGTGCTCGCTGTCCCTCGGACGGGTGACCGGCGCCCTGCGGAGCCGACCGAGGTAGCAGCCATCGCTCTGGTCGTCCGGGACGGACATCTGGTCGAGGGCGGCCGCTTCGAGCCCTTGATCTGATCCAGTCGCCTTCGGATGTGCCGATCACTTCCCGCGACCTGTCCCACGGGATGAGCGAAGCCGCCCTGCGGCGAGCCCCGGGCTGGCATGAGCGGCGTTCAGCGTCCCGCCCGCTGGCCTTCCCCGGCTGGCAGGACCAGCCGGTCGACCGGCGGACCGCACCTGGATGGAGCGGCGGCACCGGGGCCGCGCGGACCACGCCGGCCGGCACGAGCGGCGTCGAGCGGGCGGTGGGGCGATCACGTGCCGGCGTCCGGGCCTTCGCTCGTCAGCTGGCGGTGTGCGTCGTCGAGGACCTCGCGCAGCCGGGCGCGCTGTCGTGCTTCCTCGGCGAGGCGGGCGGCGAGGACCTCGCTGTCGATGTACGGGGCGACGGCGGCGGCGACAAGGCGCTGAAGCTCGGCCGGATCGAGCGCTTCGACTTCCCACTGCACCGGACGGTCCGCATCGAGCCGGTACCGGCGGGCGAACGCGGGCCAGCGGGGGTCGCCCGCCTTCCCCTCGGCCGGCGGCAGCTCGTGCTCGCGGACCTGGTCGTGGGTGAGCAGCACCCGCTCGACCGAGGCCCAACAGGCGGTACGCGCGACCCAGTCGCGCTCGATGTCGGCGCCGGAGGCGTCGAAGTCCCCGACATAAAGCAGGACGGCCGGGCGCGGGTCACGGGCGGTGCGCTCGCGTACGACCTGGACGTAGCTCTGACTGCCGAACCCCCGCACGACCAGGACAGGGATCCCGGTCCTCTCCAGCCAGCCGGTGAGCTGGGCGCGCAGGGTGTCCTTCTCGCAGGCCACGTACACGGCCGCGGCCTGCCCGGCGGTGTGGTCCAGGCAGAACCAGGCGGGCGCCTCGCGTATGAAGGCGCCGGCGTCCGGCCAGGCCGGCGGGGCGTGGACCTCGCGCAGCGGGTCGATCAGGTCGGGAAACCCCTCCTGCCGGCGGGCCTGCGCGAGACGCGCGGACAAGCGGCGGTACGCCGGCGCGGTGTGCGGGATCACGGCCTCCGCGACCAGCCGGTAGTAGACCTGGCGCAGGGTGCAGCCGCCGACCGCGTCGTAGCCGGTCACGATGACCGCGGCCCGGTCCACCACGTCCGCCCATCTGAGTCTGCTCACACCGGTACATGTACCCCTCTGCCCCCCGACCGCGACCGGACGGGACAACGGCGACAGCGGCGCGCCGGAAGGCGAGAGGCCGGAGGCGGACGAGACCGCGGCGCGGCGGACGGCGGCCGGGCGGTATGGGAGCGGCACACGGCGAGAGGCGGGGCAGGGGCCGGGACGGGACAGCAGGGCGACCGCAGGGCGCGGCGACGGCACGGCGAAGGCGCCACCGGACGACGGCGGACCAACCGCGGCAGCAGGGCCCGGCGGCAGGACGGCGGCCGACGCGCGGGCAGTACGGGAGCGGGAGCGGCGAGAGGCGGGGCAGGGGCCGGGACGCGGCTGGACGGTGCCCGGTGCGGACGACCAGGAAGAGGCACGCGGCGCAAGCCGGGGCGAGCCGGGGCGGCGGCAGCCCCAGAAGGACACTACCCGGGGAGCGGCGGCGGCCGACCCGGGCACGACAGCGCGGTCCGGGGCGGCGGACCGCACAGGACGACGGCCGACTTGGGCGCGGCGGCGACACGGGCCGGGCTGGCCGGGGGTTCCGGCGCCGGGACGGCACGAGCGGCCGGCGGCGGCCGAGCGGGACAGCGGGGTGGGCGGCCAACGGCACTGATCGGGGTCGGGACATCGAGCCCCAGGCCGCGCCGGGCGGGGCCGGGACAACGCCGGTAGACCGGCGATGGAGCGCGGCACGGCGCGAAGACCGCGGACCGGCGGGCGGCGCGGCGGCAGTCCGCGCGGCGGCGACCAAGTCCTCCCCGCCCAGCACGACGGCGGGCCGACACCGTCCGGGCGCCGAGGCACCACGTACCCGCGGCGGATGCCCGCGGGGCGTGCAGGCACAGCGACGACCAAGCGGCGCGGCGGACCACCAGAAGCATGAGCCGACGCGGGCGGCGGTCACGGACGGGCGGCGGTCACCTTCTTCTCCCCGACACGACGCCGGGTAGGAAGCCGTGGCCGGGCGGATCGCTGGGTGTCACGCCGCGCCGCAATCGAGCAGGCCGACGGGGGACACCGTACGACCCCAGAGGCACGGCGGCGAACTGGTGCGGGCCCCGCCGCCGACGTTCACCGGACAGCACCGGACGGCGCCCGGCTCCCCGGGGCGGCGCCGGAGATCAGGCCGCGGGCGGCGAAGTCGAGTTGCGCCAGGCGCGGTAGGCGAGGGTGGTGACGTGGACGTCGAGGCAGCGTTCACACACTCCGAGCGCGACGGTGTTGGCGGCGCAGGTCCCCCACTGGCACTCGTAAGCCTCGCGCGGGCCGCACAGGGCGCAGCGCCAGGCGGTCAGGCCGTGGTCGCACACCGCGCGGGGAGCCGCCAGGCGTGCCAGGTCCAGACGCGGAGTGGGGCGCTGCAGATCGGCCAGGGGCACGGCCGGGAAGCCGTCGCCGTCGTCGTTGATGAAGATGACGTCGAGTTCGGCGTACCGCTCGGGGGTGGTGTAGAACGGCAGGCCCTTGAGGTCTTCGAGGACGGCGGCGATCTGGGCGTCGGTGGGGTGGCTGTCGAATGATTCGTCCTCGGTGAGTACCTGGTCGTCGCGGAGGCGGACCAGGTCGTAGGACCGGCTGGTGATGCCGTTCCAGACCAGTTCCCGGACGAGGTACTGCTCGGCGTCCACCGTGAACGAGTCGTGGTCGATCTCGCGGATGACGACGGTTCCGGTCCTTGAAGTGTTTCCCATGTGGCTGCCAACTTCCCTGTGATGTCGGGGTGGTGAAGCTGTTACGGCTGCTGTGCGCTGTGCGTGCGGTCGATCTGCTCCACTCGGGCGTTCAGGCGGACGACAGTGCGGCGGACGTCGTCGACGGCGGCGTGCAGGACCTCCTCCAGCGCCTGCCTCATGCTGTGGGCGTCGCGCTCGTTCGCGACGGCTCAGGCCGTGCGACGCCTTCCAGCGTCACGGTGCCCATGAGAAGGACGTCGTGGCGGTCGCTCTCCAGCGGCTCGTAGTAGGACCGGACGTCCTCGGGGGTGGCGCGGCGCAGATGGAGCGCGACGGTGTAGCCCTCGTGGAGGAAGCGGGCGGTGCCGTTGAGGTCGAGGCGGAAGCCTGGGTCGGCGGGGGCGCCGAGTTGCAGCAGTTCCATTCGGGATCTCCCAGTGTGGCGGCGCCGGCTCCTGCCGGTCGGCGCGGGCCGGACGCGGCAGGAGCTCGGCGGTGAGTAGCCGGCAGGACCGCTGGTGGTCAGTAGTCCAGGAGCGGGCCGTAGTGGTGCTGGTGCAGGTCGATGGCCTCGTGAATGTCGGCTTCGGTGAAGCCGCACGCCTCGGGCGAGAGCGTGTCGCTGGAGAAGTCGATGGAGATGTCCAGCAGGACGCTGAGCAGGTCGTTGAGGTCGCGCGGGGGCAGGGTGATGGTGTGGCGGAGGCTGCCGGGGAAGAGCTGGGCGGCCACGAGACGGCCCAGCAGGCGCCAGGCCGGATCGGGCCGGCCGGCAAGCTCGGCGCACACGTGGTGGGCGATTGCGGTGGGCAGGGTGACGATCGGCGCGGCGAGCATGACGTTCGGCCGGCAGCGGTAACGGGCCACAGGGAGTGCTCCTGAGGGGGCGGCGGAACGGGCGGGTGGTGGGTGCTCCTGCGGGGACTCGAACCCCGTTTCCCGGCTTGAAAGACCGGTGTCTTACCCATGGACGACAGGAGCCGGGACCGCCGCGGGCGAGCGGCGGGTTGGGCGTTAGCTCTGCGGGACGGTCCGCAGCTCAGGGGGGTTGGCGCTGACGAACTGGAGGAACCAGTCGGGCACCTGCCCCAGCTCGGCGTGGTAGCTGGTCCAGATCTCCCGGATGGGAAGACGGCCCAGGCTCTCGTCGGGCAGGAGCTCGTGGCCGGTCACCTCGATGCTGTTCCAGCGGGGCGCGGCGGCGCCGTCCTGGAACCAGCGGATACGCAGCCGGACGGGCCGGACGCGGTGGCTGCTCTCTCCGTCCTCGATGGTGAAGTCCGGGCCGCAACCGCCCTGCCATACCTTCTCGTAGGTCCGCTGCGGCGGCTTGGCCGTCCCTGCGTCGTCGTAGGTGACCACCTCGTCGTACCGCTCCGCACGCAGCGAGGGCGTGAACGACGCGGGCGCTCCGGGGCTGTCAGCCGTCTGCTTCATGTCCTGCTTCCTCTCGGTCACTATGCACATGGTCGTCTCGGGCGGGGGCATGTCGTGGCGGTTGACCTGCGGCGGCGGGCGGGCGGTCAGGAGGCGGCGTAGCCCACGAACAGCCAGGTGCCGTCGTCCACCGGGATCGCCCCGGCCGGCCCCCGCTTGTCGCGGATCCGCTCGTCGTCAGTGTTCAGAAGGTGCACCGCGTACTCCTCGGCGGCGTCCGGAGACAGGGGGCGGTCCATGACCAGGACGAAGTCGTCCTTCTCGGCGATCGTCCCGGTGTAGCCGCGGTTCCCGAACTCCCGGCATGCTTCCGCTCTGGCGGCCGCGAACGCCTGTTCGGCGTCCCCGCCGGTACCGGAGGTGATGAAGTCGTAGGCGCCCATGTGGAACTCCTTTCGGGCTGTGCCGCCGGCTGCCGTGAAGGGGCAGTCCGCGGGTGGAATGGGCGACGGGAAACGAGACGGTGCACGGCCGTGGGTCCGGCCGCCGGGCGGACGGCCGGCCCGCCGGGGCGGAAAGCGAGTCGGCGCACGGCATGGGGGAATCCGTACGGGACTCGTCCCGCCCCGGCAAGGCCGGGAGTGGTGGCGATCGCGCCCCCGTTCCCCGGGGGCCATCACCTCTGGGCACCATGAGCGGCGCGCCAGCAGGGAACGGCGGCTGCCGCCCGCTCCGTTCCGAGGAGGGGGCGGCGCGGAACAGACGTCCGCTTGGCCTCGCTCCTGGCCCGGGAACGTCACAGGCCAGCGCCGGGCGCACCGCCGGAAAGGCGGAGGTTCTCCGGGCCTTTGAGCCTGTCGGAACGTTCCGGGCGTGGACGGCGAAGCGGGTCCGTCCGGTGCCGTTCTGGGCCGCACGGACCTGCCCGGGTGGGGCCGGGCAGGTCCGATACGACGCCGTGAGCTTGCGGGGCGTGATCCCGCTCTTCCCCCACCCGGGGGCGTGCTGCCAACACCAGAGCTCCAGAGGGGAGCTACCCCTCCTTCGACCCGCGCCGGTGATATCAGGCCGGACGGGTCCGCTTGCCGCGCCGGAGGGAGCCCTTTCCCAAGGCCGCACCGGCGCGTTGTACCCCCGGCGGGATTCGAACCCGCGGTCTCCCCCTTGAGAGGGGGGCGAGATGACCGACTACTCCACAGGGGCGTGGTTTCCCGCCGTCGGGCCGGGGACCGGATCAGGTAGGGCCCGCGAAGGGCTTGCTCATCACCTTCCCCGGCCGACGGCCGGGCCGTACGCGGCCCCTCCCCAGGGACCGTGTGCGGTGTGTCAACAGGCCCGGCTCGGCTGGGGGAGCCTCACCAGCCCCGCTGACACATCGTGAACGGACGGGACTTGAACCCGTATCCAACCCCGCAGGGTTGCTCTGCCAATTGAGCTACCGTTCCAGAGGAAGCGTCCTCCCTCCTTCAACCCGGTCCAGTGATCTGCTGGGCGGGTTCGTTCTGCTGTGCCGGTGCGCCCTCTCAACGGGGACGTCGCCTCTGGAGGGGCGCACATCAGCACTTCGCGGTCCGAGGGGACTTGAACCCCTGACCCTCCCCCGGCATGGGGGCCGCTCTACCCGAACTGAGCTACGGACCTGCCGTACAGCCCGAAGCGGCCGCTCCTGACTGTCGGCGTCGTACGGGGTCGATCGCCCCCGTTGACTCTTATATCTTAACTCATAGCGAGCGGATGAGTCAACTATTACGCGTCAATAAGTGGGCAGGGTGGCCCCGGGGGCGACCAGGGCCTCGTCGTCCAACACGGCAGCGGACCTTCGAGCGGCGAGTCGAACGCAGTGATCCGGGCGTGTACGCGGACCGTCGCACCGGGGCGGGAGTTGGGCGGGTGAGCAGGTGCACGGCCAGAAACAGGCGTCGTTCTCGCGCGTCTGCGCCGGACCAGGGGCAGCCGCACCATGGCGAGCGCGCCGGGCGGCAGGCCGCCACTGTGCTGTCGCTACCAGGACGCGGCGGGCGGGTCGGCGCAGGCTCAGGGCGCGGGGCAGCGCGGCGGCACGGCCGCGGCGGGGCCCGGACAGCGGCGCGGCCGAGCGAGCGAGGACGGCGACGGACGGCGCAGCGGCGGCTCGGGGGCCGGGGCCGGACGGCCGGCGGCGAGACGCGGGCAGGCAGTGAACGCCGAGCAGCGGCGGGCGGGCTCGGGGCGGGGCGGCCGCGCGGGAGCGGCGGCCGGCGGCCGGCGGCAACAGCGGGGCCGACGGCAGCGAGACGAGGCAGGCATGAGCGCCGATGAACGCTCGGGACGGGACAGCGCAGCGACCACAGGGAGCGGTGAACGGCACGGCCGGACGTCGGCCGCCGGAAGCGGGCACGAAGGCCGACGGGCGGCAAGAGGACGACCTGGGACTGAGGCGGGACCGGGACGTCCGAGCCGGGCGTTACGGTGAACCGGTGAGCAGCAGCCCCGACCGGTACGCCCCCTCCCCCGGACGCGAAGCCACCGAGCTGGCGTGGGAAGCGGCCGGCGCCCGTGTCCAGGACGCCAACCTCGCCCGGCTGCGCAAGGAAGACGAGGACGCCGACCGGCTCTTCCCGCCCGGGCCCGTCTTCACCGACGCCCTCGTCGACGACAACGTGATGCGCCTGCTCGGCACCGCCCTGGAGACCTACGGGACGGCCAAACACGCCGCGGGCCGCATGGACCTGTTCCAGCGGCTGTTCGACGGCACCGGCGACAACGCCATCCCGTACACCAGATAGCCGGGACCGGCGGGCACAGCTAGCGCCGGAGAACCTCCCGGCCGACAGGCCCGTGGCAGGCATCGGCGTTCAGCCGCCCAGCCAAGTTGACTCTTAAAGTTTGCTTCATGCATCCACGTAATGTATAATTTTAAGAGTCATGATGGAGAGGCAGACACCTGCTCGGCCTCGGTGTGCCAAGGCGTCATCCGGATGACCAGCGGGACGGTGCAGCACCAGTAGAGCCGCCCTGAAACTCGGCGTCGGCCGCCCCTGCACGACGCCCCGCACCACGCCATCCCGCCAATGGGACCCCGTCGCGCCACCCGACAAGGAGACAGCATGAGGTCCGCACCCGTACCGGGCAGTGGCCGCATCAAGAGGCGCAAGTACCGCCATGCTCGGACCGGGACGGTGGGCAGCAAGGTGCTTCCCCACCGGTACGGCGACGAGGGCGAGAAGGGCCCCAAGTACCGCCGCCAGACCCGACGTCGCGAGGAGCGCATCTGGCGCCGCGCGATGTCCGTCGCTTCCTGACCGCCTCCAGCACGGCGCCCGCTGCGCTCCAGCCGCTCGACCGGGCCGGGCCATGGCGGGCCCCGGCACCACCCTGCGCACAGAACCGGAGCGCCATTCCGATGGACACCACCCCGAAGCCCGACACCGCCGCCCTCTGGCAGGACCTCGCGGACGCCCTGAACGCCCTCGCCGCCGCCGGCCTCCACCCCAGCTTCCACGACCGCTACGGCTCCTGTAACAACTGGCAGCATCAGCCGTACGCCTCCAGTGATCACGGCAACAGCCCCTGGGTGGTCTTCGACCTGCGCGAACGCAAGTACACGGTCACGACTCGCGAACGCACCCTCGCCGGGGAGCACTCCCGGACGCGGCGGCGTATACGCCGCTAACCCCCGCCATGCCCCGGCCTGGCGGGCACCCTCACCGACTGCCTCATTGAGATGACCGTCACCGCCCCTCCCTGCGATCGCGAACCCGCCGACGCCTCCAGGAGTTGCCCCGTCGGCGCGACCAGGGTGGCGCGGCGGCGGGTGCCCGGCGTGGTGTGGGTAGCGTGAAGCCATGCCTCTCCCCTTGGAAACCGACTCGCGCCCTCCCTTCCAGCAGGCTGCCGAGGTGCTGCGCACGGCCATCTTCAGCGGCGAGCTGCCGCCCGGGGCCCGGATTCCCTCGGCCCGTATCCTGCAGCGCGACTTCGGGGTCTCAAGCTCGACGGTGCAAAACGCCCTGCGGGTACTGAAACGGGAAGGGCTGGTCTACTCCGTTCTCGGGCGGGGCAGCTACGTACGCGAACACCCCGGGGAATCCAAGGGCGAGGGGGCGACAGACGCGCGGGAGGTCCAGCACCGCGGCGGCGGGACGGCGGCGCCCGCTCGCGAACGTCTCCGTGGGCACGGCGTGATCGCTGACGATCCCCGGCCACCCTACGTGCAGGTCGCCGAGATACTCCGGTCCGAGATCCAGGCGGGCCGTCTTGTCCCGGGCGGCCGTTTTCCCTCGGCCCGGGAGCTCCAGGAACGTTTCCGTATCGCGAACTCCACCGCCCAGAACGCGACCCGGCGCCTGAAGGAAGAGGGACTCGTCTACACGGTCAAGGGAAGAGGCGCCTTCGTTCGGACCACCAAAGCCGCACGGCCGGACCGTGGGAACCGCCTCTCACCGTCGGCCCCTACCGGCACGCCGGCCCGCGACGACGCCGAGCTGGTCCTGGCACTCACCGCCGCGAAACAGCGCCTGACGCAGGCCTTCACCGAATACGAGCAGGCCCTGACTAGCTACCGGGCCCTCATACAGCAAGCACAAACCCGGCAACTCAACATTTCCGACCAAGCGACGACCACGGATACCGGGCTGCAGAACCGCGAAGACCCGCAGTGGACACCGACCAACACGACGACGCACCCCGACACCGTCCCCGCAGGCGGCTGACAGGGGACACCAACCAGGCGGCGACTACGGCGAGTTCCCCCGGCCCGGGAGGCGGTACTCGACGACGCTGCGGGTCCTGCGTCGAGACCACGACGCAACACGGAAACAGCGGACGCAGGCGGCGCCGGATTCTCCCGGACAACACCGAGCAACGGCGAACAGCTCGCCTACCAGCAGCGCCCAGTGGCGGGGCGCAGCGGCCTTCATCGGCCACGGTTGGACGTTTCTGGACGCTTCCGGACGACGCAGGACGGGTCCTCAACGAGGACGGCAGCGGCGACCAGAGCCCAGCGGGCGGCGCGGCGGCGTGAGCCCGGCCGCCGAAGCGGAGGCGGGCCGACGGCCCGGCGACCAGGGCGAGAGGCAGCGGCGGACAGGACGGCACGGGCGGCCCGAGGCAGGGCAGCGGCCGGAACGGTGGCGGCGGAGGGCGGGGCAACGGCCGCGGCCCGGGGACGCCAGCGCGGGGCCAGGGCCCTGCAGGCACGCGACAGGCCCGGAGACGCGGGACCGGATCAGGCGGAAGCCGACACGGAAAATCGGCGCCGGCGAACGCCGAGCGGGCGGGCCGTGATGACCGAAACCTACTCACCCTCGTCGATCATGCGGCGAAGGTTGAGTGCGGCGGCACGGTAACGCGCCATCTTCTCGGCGTGGCTCTCCTTGGGCATGGACATCAGTTCGCCGATCGAGTACCGCAGGCCCTGGGCGAGGATCTCGATCTCGCGCGGGGTGAGAGCCGACGCCGCGTCAGCCTCCTGCATGGCCATGGCCATGAGACCCGAGGCGCGGGTCTCAAGGTCGGCGTCGGCCGGAGTGCCGGTGGCACAGAGGCGGATCCGCAGGGCACGCAGCTCGGCGTGCGCGATGATCAGGTTGCGGTACTCGGTGATGTTGGTCATGCCGCTCCTCTTCCCGGCGGGTCGTATTCACTGATGTACTCATTGGAGTAAGTTTAGTCAACTTTATTGCACTCATTTCGGGGAGGTCCGCGCCCACCCGACGGGGCCGTCGGACGATGCGCATCGAACCTGCCAGGCAGCGGCGGTACGTATCCGCACCGCGGCCCCTGGCGGCGGACTGGCCTGAGCGGCGGCACTCCGCCCGGTCTTCCTTCGGCCTGACGGCGGTACGCAGGCCGAAGGCGACGGCACCCGCCCGCTTCGCGGCGCGAGCCGCGAAGCGGGCGCAGGCCCGGCGGGCGGTGCGACGACGACCCCACAGCAGCACAGAAGCGTGACGCCACGGTCGCGGGCGCCACATACGATGCGAGAGCCACGATGCGAAAGGATGTACGTGCCCAAGAAGAGGCGGGACCGTAAGCGCCGGGACAAGGACGAGAACTGCTGCGTGGGGTGTGTCGACGACTGCGCCTCGTACTGCGCCATCTGCGGCCCGGCCGCCGCGCTCACCGCACTGCTCACCTTCCTCCGCGCCCCCACCGTCGCCCCGGGTGACGACCCCGCGGCACCGCGCCCGCAGGGACGCGCTGCCGCCCTGATGTACGGGGCGGTGCGCCGCTACCGCGTCGCGGTCAGCCCCCGCCGCCCCGCCTGCTGCCCCTACACACCGAGTTGTTCCACCTACGCGGTCAAGGCGCTCCACCAGCACGGAGCGCTCCGCGGAGGGCTGTTGACGCTGGGCCGACTCACGCGTTGCCGCCCAGCAGCAGCGCTCCACCGGGGACTTCACGACCCCGTACCAGAACGGCATCACTAGGCGAGGCGGGTCATCGCCGCCATCACGTCGCTGAGCACTTCCCTCGAAGGCCGCGCCGTTCCCGAGCGGATCGACAGATGGTCACGCCGACCACTACGGGTAGGCCAGCAAGAGGGACGACAGCCGAGCCCGAGCGGCGGACTGCCGCGGGGCCGGAGCCGGTGTTCATGGACACAGAATCGGACGGCACCGGGGCGCGGTCCCGATCCCCTGCCCCACCTACAGAAGCCCCCGGCCCCACAGGCCGGCCGGTTCTGTGCGTCTACGCCTGTCCGTCGAGGGGCCGGGCGCGGTAGAGAGGCCGCTCGCGGTCGGGGTAGAGCGGCGTCTTGGCGGCGATGTCAGGAAAGTCGTCGGCGCGGCCGATCGCGCACGGCTCGCGGTAGTCGTCCTCGGCCCACCGGATCACTTCCCGACGAGTCCACTCCCGGCGCAGGAGGATGCGCTCCATGGGCAGCCATGCGATCCAGTCGCCCCGGCCGTATCGGCGCCGGCGCCAAAGGAACGCAAGGACCAGGGCGACGACGGCCTCGGCTGCAGCCAAAGGCACCAGGACCAGGCGGGTCGCTCCGGGAAATGCCCAGGCCAGGAGGAGGGCGACGGCGGCACCGGTCGCCCAGGCGGGCCAGTAGTAGAACGGGCGGGGCAGGAGCACGCGCCGGAAGAACATCAGCGACGAGACCAGCATCCCCGCGGCGAGCAACACGAACGCAGCGCGGTGGGTGGCGGCGGCAAGCATCACGCACATCCCGGCCCCGGCGAGAAAGCCGCCCGCTGTCCGCCGGTCCTGGTCTGGGTCGTGCGCCACCTGTCCTCCTCGTTTCGTCCGGAGTAAGCGTGCCACCTCCTGGTGACGTGCGAGAACACGGCCAGGAAGCTCTCGCCGCACCCTCGGTCAGACCGCCCACAGCGCGACGGCTCTACCGGATGACCAGGCCTCCGCCCCGCCTTGCATGACCCCGTGCGGCGCACGTCTGCCGCCCGTTTCCGGGAATCGCCGGGTGGCTGTCCGCTGACCCGGATAGGCTCGCCCACGAGGCCGTTGGGAGGCCTCCAGTGGTCTCCGCGCGCAAGGGGGATGCAGCCCGTTCCCGCGGGCTGGTCTCGCGCGCCCGGGCCCCTGGACGCGCCCGTCCACGGCCAAGGGAGGCCCTCGTGCTTCGTACCGCTCATCACCACATCGTCCCTACCTGGGGCAGAAGTGCCGACTTCGTTCTGGCCTACGCCGACGACGGCGCGCTGCGGATCTGGACCCGTGGCGCCGTCGAGCCGGTCGGCGAGAACTTCCCGCCACGTGACGGGGGCGCGCTGCTGATCGGCGGGACCATCACCGACCGCGACCTGCTCCTGGAGATCGTCGAGGACTTCCTCGACCAGGAGACCACCAGCTGCCTCCCCGTGAAGCCCGGGCGCGTCCGGGGCGTCCGACCGATGCCCAGCAGGGTCGACACCCACCCCAAGGGTGGCCGCAGGTTCTTCACCCACCACGCGATCTCGCCGCTGCACACCTACGGTCCGTGGCCCGGCGCAGCCCCGGAGATCGTCTTCACCAGGCCGTCCAGGCTGCCCGCGGCTGCCCGGCACGAGGGCTTCTTCGCCACCGGCTTGCCCGAGCTCCCCGCCGACATGGACCCGGCCGACGCTCTGCTGCAGCCGACGGCCGCGGTACTCACCCGGGAACAGGCGGAATGCCTCACCGCGTACCTGCGCAAGACCGCCCCCTAACCGCCCACTGGCCCGCGAACGAGCAGGCCGACGGGGGACACCACACGCCACTCGGCGCCCGAGCGGCGGACAGCCGGAGAGCCGGCGCGGAAGCGGGCCAGGAACCGAAGCAACCACGCAGACCGTGGCGTACAGCAGCGTCGCCCCCTGACGACGGTGAACACCCGCGGGCCCCGGCGGGCGTGTCGGCAGTCGCCGGCAACAGCCCTCAGGAACAATCCACACTGGAGCCCGTCCGCGCCCCTCGCACGTCGCTCGGACGGGCTGCCTCTTCCCCCACCGCAGAGCGGCGGCGCGGCCCCAGGACGCAGGACCGAGCACCGCGGCCCAGCGACACGGCCGGAACCCGCCGCGTGGTCGCCAGGCGTGGCGGGTGCGGAACGGCACCGTGCGGCACACTGACAAGGCCACGCGGACCAAGTTGTCGATCCCCAGCACCGGCAGGGCGAGCGCCGGACCGAACAGCGGCAGCCCGCGGCCGAGTACCGCAAGCACTCGGGCCGCGCACAGCCGGACGGCGCCGCCGGGCCAGCGCAGGCGGGCAGGGTGGGCCGGCATCTGAGCCCGCGGTCCGGAGCGACCGCACCCGCTGCTGCATGTCCGCGGAGGGTGTACCGGCCTGCTCCGGAAGTCTCTGACCGGCTCGTTCCCATGCCGTACACCCGCCCTATCGAAGCGGGGCGGAGCAGCTCGGCAGTCCGCTGGGCTCATAATGGTGCCGGGCCGAAGTCGTACGCGAGACCAGATTCCCGGCCGCGCGCCGGGAGGCACCAGCCATACTGTCCCAGCCCTACTCGTCGGCGTCGAGCAAGACCCGCACACGCTCCAGGGTCTCGACCTGGGACGAACTCAGGACGTCGTCGACGTCACCGTAGTTGTCGTAGAGCTCCATCGCGGTACGCGCGATGCTCAGCAGGTCCCACTCACTGAGCGACTCGCGCCACTCCTTCGACGGTGCGATCACAGGGTGCATCCTCTCAATGTGGGCGACTGTCATGGGCGGCGAGCGCGTCAGACAGGAACGCCGCGTAGGCGGCGGTCTGCTCGGCCGCGGTGGTGGCGGGCTTGTTGAGTCCGAAGATGGACGCGACGCCGGCTGTGGAGATCATGAGTAACTCCAGTACGCGTAGACGCACTGTGTGAAGTGCGATGCTCGGCCGCGGATGGCCAGGACTGGAGTCAGTTCGAATGCTTCTTCAGGCAGTGGGCCTGGGCCATTGCCTCCAGCTCGGCATACGTGAAGGGGGCGGAGTTTCCTCCGGCCCGCCACACCGACTCACCGGCGATGGATACGCACGCGTTATCCGAGCACTTGGCCATCCAGCTACCGTTCGGCATCTTCTCCAAGTAGGTGGCGCACCTCCACCACTTACCGTGATCGCATGACGGGTTCTCGACCTTGATGATTTCCTTGTTCTTCCTCATCCCACCCCTCCGAGCGTCAAGCCGACACCTCCAACTTGCTCACTAATGTACTCAGCGGGGTCATATTTGTAAAGTTTTCAGTACCTGAATGTGTCCGTACATGCGTGTCCACCTGCCGGGCCGGGCGCAGGCCGGCCGCTAGAGCGGCGGGCGCGAGGGCGCTGGAGGGATGGTGGCAGGGGGGCGCGGCGCCCCGAGGGCGAACGAGGACGGCGTGGAGCCAGCCGAGGACGATCAGCGGCACTCGTCACCGCCGGTAGCGGTTGCTCCGGGGGGTCTTGAGGCAGTATCCGATGCGTGCGAGAAGGGATCCGAGAAGGAAACTCACCGCTATCCAGATTCCGGCGACTACTAGAAGGGCCGACAGAGCACTCACCGCGAGCCCCCGTCGGCGGAACCGGACATAGGTGCACGGCGGCGACAGCGACCCGGCTGTGGGGCGAGGAACAGCGACGACATCATGTGCCGCAGCCTCACTCTGACGTCCTGTGGACAGAATCCCGCGCCCCAACGTCCCTCGAACGACGGCATAGGGCCGCGGGCAGGGGCCACCAAGGCGACACAGTTGGCTTGAAAGACCGGTGTCTTACCTATGGGCGACAGGAGCCGGGACCGCCGAAGCCGCCGCGCCCGGAGGGGGCGGGTGGTGCGTCAGCTCTCCAGGCCGGTTCGCGGCTTCGACGGTGGCCTGGCGGACTGGAGGAACCAGCCGGCTCTGGACGGAGGTACCAGCTCATCGGTGGCAGGGCACGTCGTCAGGTGCCTGCTTCCCCTTCATCGGCACCCTCGGTTTCAGTGCTGTCACCGGACCAGCAGCGGGCGCAGAACCAGGCCGAGTCGACCGGCTCCGACGACCTGTTGATCATGTCGGGGTGGGTCTTCTGCGTGGCCTCGAAGAGCCGCTCGGTGCTGTGCGAGCACGACTCGCACCGCAGGATTGCGATCGATCGATGAACCAGGCCGCGGCGGGTCATCTCGCGGCGCAGCGCGTGAGCGTACTCGTAGACGGCGCGGCTGGTGTCGCCCATGAGCTCGATGAGCTGGAGGCTGCGGGTGAGCGTTGCGTCGTCCATGCGCTCGCGGGCAGCGCGGGTCATACCGTGCTGCGCGAACCGGTCCGCGGTGGTGCGCAGGGCGGTGAACTCCCCTGGGTCCGGGGCGCGGTAGCCGTCCGGCGGCCACAGCCGTGTCCGGGGCGCGAATGTCGTCGCCTGCCGGGCCTCCGGCGCGAAGGGGTCCCTTTTCACTCGAGCCTCCTGGTCATAGTCCGTCGGGGTCTGGCGCAGCACGGCGTCTTCGTGGTCTGGATCAAGGGAGTCGGCTCCGGAAGGCGCGGCGGGGATGAGCGACAGCCAACGGGCAGCAGGGAAGCACCGCCCGCCGGGTCGGGAGCCAGGGCGCACCGCCGGGAAGGCGGAGGTTTTCCGGGCCGGGCCGGCGGACGGTGCTTGTGGGGTCCGGCCTGCCAGGGCCGGGAAGCGGGCGCCGGCGTACGGCGTGGGGAATCCGTACGCGACCCGTCCCGCCCCCGGGGGCCGGGGCACCGCTCCCCCTCAGGGGGGTGAAGGCGAGCGGTGAGCGCTCCTGCGGGGACTCGAACCCCGTTACCCGGACTGACAACCCGGTGCCCTACCCATGGACGACAAGAGCCTGCGTGATCGTGATGTGCGTGTGCGTACCCTCGGCGGGATTCGAACCCGCGGTCTCCCCGCTGAGAACGGGGCGAGATGAACCGGACTACTCCACGAGGGCGTGGAACCCCCGCTGCCGCACCGGGGACCGGATCGGGTAGGGCCCTTGATGGGCTTGCCCCTCACCTTCCCCGGCCGGCAGCCGGGACCACGCAGCGGCAACTCCCCAGAAACCGTCACGCGGCGTGCCTCGGAACCGGATCAGCTAGGGAAACCTCACCACCCCCAAGGACGCTTACAGATTACCCCACGACAATCTAGTGCGTCAACTTAAAAGTGTCACAACGCCAGGACTCGCCCTCCCCGACTCGACGGAAGGAAGCTCGCGCGAAGTCGAGAATGCCCTCGAACGCCAGCCGGCTGGATGCCGCCTTCGGGATCCCGACCCTGACGTTCGACAGAGGCCGTCCCGCAAGGGGATGCCTGGCGAGGGCTCGCGGCGATCGCTCAGCACCAGCCGCTCGGGTCCGCACCCAGCGCGAGGGCCGTAGTCGTGACGCCGTCCTGGTGTCCAACGAAGAGGACATCGGCGTGTTCGGACAGCAGGACGTCACAGGGGTCCCCCTCGGCACCGCCCCGCTTCACCACGACGGTCAAGGTCACGTACTCATCTTCCTGCTTCACTACGCCTCCTACCGGGTGGCACTTCAGGAACTTAATCTCTATTTTACCCACAAGGGGTGTTAAAGTAAAGAAAAAGCGTCACGAGTCTCTCGTGTTTCACGCCTCCTGCGCCGCCCTGCCGGGGCTGAGAACCGTGCACCCCGAGACGGCGTTGCCCGTAAGTGATCTAGTGGCGGCCTTGGCTACGTAACTAGGCTCCGATCCATGAGCGAATACGTGCAGGTATCGACTGCCACGCCTACCAAGGAGGAGGCCGTGGCCCTGGCTGGCTCCGCGGTCAAGGCTCGGCTCGCCGCGGGGGCCCAGGTCATCGGCCCCGTTACGTCGGTGTTCTGGCACCTCGGGGAGTACGGCACCGGCGAGGAGTACAAGGTCCTCCTGACAACCACCCGCGAGCAGTACCCGGCGCTGGAGATCCACCTCCTGGCCGAGCACCCCTGGGACAACCCCGAGTTGATTGCGACGCCGATTGTCGCCGGCTCCGCGCGGGCCCTGGAGTGGATTGAAGGCTCCGTGGGCCCGCAGACGGACTAGGAGCTGGCGCGCTCGAGGACCTCTCGTACGGCAGGGAGTTGCCTGTGGGGGCGCAGGCTCTCCAGGACGGGCGCGATGCGCTGCATGGGGCGGATGGACGCGACGCCGGTGGCGAGGTCCAGCGCTCGGTCCGTGGTCACAGCGGCCTCCTCCACCTCTCCTGCGGTGAGGTAGGCCTCCGCGAGCCACGAGAGGTAGAGCGCTTTGTCGCGGGCGTACTCGTCCGGGTACCGGCCGAGGGCGTCCGTGAGGGCGGGGACGGCGCGGAGCGGGCGGCGGAGCTCCGTCCAGCAGCGGCCCGTCATGATGCCCAGCTCCGTACGGTCCACCCAGACCGACCAGTCCGGCTGCGGCTCGCCGTCCTGGGCGCTCTCCAGGGCTTCCTGGGCGGAGTTGAGCGCGGCCTCCGTGCCGGCTGGCTGGCCGTCTACCGCGCAGGCCCACGCGAGCCGTTCGTAGAGCAGGGCCCGGACGCTGGCCGGCGTCCTGTCCGTGATGGTGGCGCAGGAGTCCTGGGCGAAGGCCACCGCTGTCCGACGGTCGTGGGCGAGGGTGCCGTATGCCAGGAAGGCCAGGCTGTTGCCGTACAGGTCGGAGTCCCCGGCCTCCTGGGCGTACGCGCGGCTCTCCTCGTAGAGGGAGGCCGCCTCCTTCTCCCGGCCGCCGTCGAAGGCGGCCCATCCGGCCTGCTGCGCCTGCTCGGCCAGAAGTGCGGTGAGGCGGCGGCGTGCGTCCTCGCCGGCGAAGGAGCCGCGGTGGAGGACGGCTTTCGTGCGCTGGACCTCCGCGAGGTACACGCGGTAGGTGTCGCCGCCGCCGAGGATGTCATCCAGGCGGCGGAGGCGGGCGGTGCGCTCCCGGAGGCGGTCTACGTAGGAGTTCGTGATGCGGGCCGGTGGCGCGGCGTGGTGGAGGGCAGGCAGCGCGGCGGCAAGGCCGGTCGCGGTGGCCGCCTGGAGAACGGTGCGGCGGTGCAAGTTGGGGCCAGTCGAGTCCTGTGGAGCGGCAGCTCTGTCCGTCTCCCATGGTCGGGGAGCGAGGCCGACCATGCGACCGGGCACCTGTAAGGCGTCCGCGATCTGAACGATCTTGCCGAAGCTGCTGATGCGGCCCTGACCGCGTGCCAGCGTGCCGACCCGTTCCGGCTTGATACCGCACTCGGTGGCGATCCGGGAGTAACTGATTCCGGCTCGCTCGCGTGCGAGTCGGAACACCGTGCCGAAGTCGTGGGTGAGCAGCGCGTGTCGCATGGCGGCGTCGCCCAAGAGGTCACGCGGGAGCGCTGCCGGAGACTGAAAGCTCATGGCGGTCTCTTCCTGCCCGGTAAGGCTGCATGCTGTGCTCTTCGGCGTGCCTACCCATCATGGGTATACCCGGCGGTGGGACGCGCGGCTTTCGCAGGGATTCCACTCTGAACGTCGAGGCCCGGGGCAGTGGTGTGCCGCTCTGGGGCGTGGACGACTGTGAGGAGTCGCCGTGCAAGGGTGTGGCCAACGGCCCGTTGAAGACGCGGAAGTTACTCGGAGAGCGGTTCTGCAGCCGGTAGCGGCCGGGCCCGGAGTGCTGGTGCACTCGCGAAGCGACCGGGAGCGGGCCGCCTCCATGTGGCTCGTCCTGGCGTCGAGCGACCGGGCGAAGGCCTGGACGGAGTGGGACACCTACCGTGTCGCCCTCCTGCGGTGCGGCTCCCTGTTCTCCGCCGTACGCATCCCGGGGTACCTGGTCTACACGGCGGCCGGCGCCGAGGAGCCGGAGGCGGTCCGCAGGTTCCTCGCCGAGATCCTGGACGGCGGCCCGATCTTCTACGACGTCGGGGGCCAGCAGTACTACGCCCTCACCCCGGCGAGCGCCGCGCGCTCCTGGCGGCTCACGGTCGCGGAGTGCCTGGACTCGGATGCTTTCCTGGGCGTGCCGGCCACGGACCTCACCGAGTTCGACCCCCGCTATCCGGCGTACTGGGTCGTCCCCATGGACGGGCCGGGCACCCTGTGCGCGCCGGACGACGTGGCCCTCCTGGTCCTCATGGGCCACCAGTCGGCCGTGAAGAAGGCGGAGGCCGACCGGTGACCGTTCTCTCGGCGCGCTACGCCCCGCCGGGGCCGGAGTTCATGGACCGCGTCTCCGTCGCGGCGTGGGTGGAGCCTGGGCTCCTCGGCCCGGAGTGCCACGTCCTGCTCACCCCAGCCCGGCCGCGGCTGGCCGAGAGCGTGGAGCGCTACCGGCCCGGGCTCCTCGGCATCGCCCGCGGCCTCGGTCTGGGACGGCCGGGTGAGCCGTACCGGCTCGGCCTCGGCCTCCTCCTGGTCCGCGGCATCGCGTCCCTCGACTACGGGCATTGGGACGCCACGCTGAATGTGCCCTACCCGCCGACCTGGTACGCGACCGCGCAGCGCCAGGGCCGGGTGAACGTGGCCGTGGGCCTGTCCCGGCGCGAGCTCGGCGGCGGCCTGGTCGCGGTCCACGAGTACCTGGCCGACATGGCGGAGGCCGGGGGACTGTGGACCGGCGTGACCGCCTGGCGCCGTACCATCCCGGCGGCCTGGCTGCTCCGCGCCGTATAGACGTCTCGACCGTGCCCGACGTTGGCGGGACACGGCCAGGACCAGGGGCTCCCCGCGCCCCAGGGAGCGGCGTGACGACCGACGCCGACCGGATCACGCCCCGGCCGCCAAGCCCCATCCACGACTGACGGCGGCCGGCCCCACCCCCTCGATCCGCCTTCGCCCGGGAAGACCTGGCGAGTTCCCCCGTGGCCCGTCGTGGCCCCGGGCGGAGGGCCCTTACCCCCTGGATTCGATCCGATGAGTCTCGACACCCTCCCCGTCTACCGCGGTCTCCGCGTCCCGCGGGTCGCACGGTGGTCGGCGGAACACGACATCACCCCGGCCGTCTACCTCCGGAACAGCAGGCTCGCCTACGCCGATCCGGTTCTGACCCGTGCGTGCACGCACCAGGGCGCGCTGTGGCGCGCCTGGACGATCGCGCCGGGGAAGGGCGAGCCTCGCTTCTCGCACCTCCACCCGGCCCGGCAACGGCGCATGATGACCCGTCGCATCTGCCAGGTCTGCGGGCTCTCCACCGTGGAGGAGGCGGCGACCGAGGGCGGACACCTCTTCCTGACCGGCGCCGGGGAGGAGACCGGGTTCCGCGGCCCGATCGAGGAGGGCGAGCGGACGCTCCACCCGCCCGTGCACCTGGCGTGCGGGTGGGAGTCCGTACGGCACTGCCGGCACCTCCTCGACGGGTACGAGGCGGCCCGGGTCGCCAGGCCCGTCCCCTGGGGGCTGTACGGCATCCTCCACGCCTGGAGCGGCGGAGCCGTCGTCCCCGTGGACGCCCGAGCGCAGATCGGCCACGGTGATCCGCGCCTCGCCCTTCTCCTGGCCGGCCAGGCCGTCACGGAACTCAACGACGTCCGCCCGATCGACCTCCGCGCGGAGGCGGCCCGGGCCGGGCTCGCCGGGGCGGAGGCCGGCCGGTGATGCACCCTGACGACCCGGACCGCCGGAAGGTGCGGGCGGCGCAGCACCGACAGGTGGCTGCGTACCTGGTCGCGCTGGTCAGCATCATGTGCGCCCTCGCCTACGGGATCTTGCGGTGAGACTCCCGGGCCAGCCGGACGCCGACTGGTGTGGTTCAGGGCTCGGCCCTGTCCACGGCGAGGACCACGCTGCCAGCCCCTTCTACGCGTACGAGAACTGCATCCGGCGCCTGGAGGCCCGGATGGCCGAGTACGGCGCCCGACAAAACACCTGGGACTTCCGCCCCGGCCGGGGACCTTCCCCGCGCGCCCGGTACCGGCTCACGCCGGGCGCACCCGAGGGCGGTGCCGCTCCTGCTGTGACGGGCAGGACGGCCCACCACCTGGCCCAGGACGGGCCGGGACTACCCACCCATGAGGGAGACCGCATTGAGCGCGCGCCCCATCCTGAACGGCGGCCAGGCCGCCTCCTGCTACTTCCGTACGACCGTGGATGCCCCCGACCGGAAGGCGTTGGTGCAGATCTGCGAGCCGTGCAACGCGAAGTGTGACCACTGCTTCGTGGTCGCCACGCTGCGCGGCAACTACATGCCGGTGAACGACGTCCGGGACAAGCTGGTCCCGCAGCTCGCCGCCGCCCGCGTCACGAAGGTGACCATCACCGGCGGGGAGCCGATGATGCACCCGGACCTCCTGGAGATCGTCGCCCTGTTCCGGGCCGCCGGGATGTCGGTGGGCGTGTGCACCAACGGCACGATGTGCTCCGACGAGACGGTGGCCGCCCTGGCGGAGCTGGACGTCCACATGAACGTCAGCCTGGATGGCTTCTCACCGGAGTCGCACGACACGTTCCGCAAGCTCGAAGGGTGCTTCGCCGAGACGGTGGACACCATCAAGCGGTTCGCCCGCGCCGGCATCCTCCAGGGCCTCCTGTGCACGCCGAACAACCTGGCCCAGGACCGGGAGTACCGGGAGCTGGTGGAGTTCGCCCGGGAGCACGGCGCCACGTACGTCCTCATGAACCCGCTTGGCTCGATGGGGCGGGGCGCGTCGAAGAGGGCGCAGGGCAAGCTCCGTACGCCGGACGACCGAATGCGGGACATCGCCGCCATGACGGCCGAGGTGGCCGGCGAGGACGTCGAGATGGTGAACATCCGCTTCCCGAACACGGAGGGGAAACCGCTCGCGGGCTGCGAGGCCGGGAACATCATCTACGTGTTCACGGACGGCGGCGTGGCGATCTGCCCGTACCTGGTTTTCGCGGCCCGGACGAACGTCTCCCAGCACCCTGACACGGACTTCCTCGTGGGCAACATGTGGGAGCACGACGACATCGCGGCCCGCCTGGACGCGTACGGCAAGTTCTCCGACCGGTGGGACCTCGGCGGGAACGAGACGTGCGGCTCCTGCTCTCTCTCGCCCTCGTGCGGGAAGGGCTGCCCGGCCGCCGTGGTGGCCGCTGGCGAACGGATCGGCGCGGTGGACACGGAACAGTGCCCGGTGGTCCCGCGCCAGACCCGCGTCCTTCCCCTGGTCGGTGTCTCGTGACCGGCGACCGCGGCCTCCTGGTCGCCGTCGAGGGCCCGGGCGGGGTCGGGAAGTCCACCGTCACGGCTCTCGTCGCCCGGCTCCTTCGCGCGGAGGGTGTGCCCGTGCTGCCGACCCGGGAGCCCACGGACACCGCCCTGGGCAACCTCGCGCGACACGGCACGGACGAGTACCAGGGCGAGGCCATGGCGTGCCTGATCGCCGCGGACCGCTTCAAGCACGGCGAGGAGATCCGGCCGGCGCTGGAGCGCGGGGAGGTCGTGGTCTGTGACCGGTACATCGCCAGTAGCCTCGCGCTCCAGTGCATGGACGGCGTGGACCGGGAGTTCGTGTGGCTCCTCAACGAGCGGGTCCTCCAGCCGGACCTGACCGTGATGGTGACCGGCCACCCGGACGTGATCGAGGCCCGGCTCACCGCGCGGGGCGCGCACTCCCGGTACGAACGCGCCCAGGGCTCCAGCCGCGTGGAGTGCGCCTACTTCGCGGAGGCCGCTAAGTTCCTTCGCAGCAAGGGACATCGCGTCCTGGACGTGAACGCCACCCAGACGCCGGCCGAAGAGGTCGCCCGCACGATCGTCGCCGCGATCACCCGACTCCGGAAGGACCCGCCGAACCATGACGCTGGACGTGCTCACGTTCAACCTCAACAACCCGTCCCTGTCCCGCGCGGAGCGACAGCTCCGGTACCTGGCGAGCCGGCCGGAGCCGGTACTCGTCCTCACGGAGACGGCGCGGAGCGCGGGGTGTGAGTTCCTGGCCGAGCGGTTCGAGAGGGCCGGCTACTCGGTGACCTTCCCGAGGCCGCCGCACGGCACCCGGGAGCGGGGCGTGATGATCGTCTCCCGCCTCGCCACGAGCCCGCTCCGGCTACCGGTGAACTACCTCCCGCACCGGGTGGCCGCCGTGACCGTGGAGACCACCACGGGGCCGCTGGAGGTCGTCGGGGTGTATGTGCCCTCCCGGGACCAGACGGAGGCGAAGGTCACCAGGAAGCGAACGTTCCTGGAGGGCCTGGCCGCCGCGCTCCCCACCGGGAAGGCCGGCCACCGCCTGGTCCTCGGGGACTTCAACATCCTGGAGCCCAACCACGTTCCGAAGTACCGCACGTTCCAGGCATGGGAGTACGGGTTCTACACCGGGCTCGCCGCGGCCGGGTACGCGGATGCCTTCCGCCTCCTGGCGCCGGACGCCCTGGAGTACTCCTGGGTGGGGCGTACCGGCGACGGCTACCGCTACGACCACGCCCACGCCTCCGGGCCCCTCACGCGCCACGTGACGGGCTGCCGGTACGTGCACGAGCCGCGGACCGACGAGGACCGGCTCACCGACCACTCCGCCCTCACGGTCGCCCTGGCGCTCACCGCCACGGCGCCCCTGGACGTGACCGACCCGGCCGCCGCGGAGCTCACGGCGCCGGCACTCTTCTGACCCTGCTGCAGGACCGCCCGAGGAGGACGGCATGAAGGTTGACACCTGGGACTATGTGGCGCGGCTGCGGAAGTGGCTCGACACGGACGCGGCCCCGACGTCGGTGGAGGACGCCAGGCTCCTGCGCGTGCTCAAGATTTCGGAGGAGCTGGGCGAGGTTGCGGAGGCTCTGCACGGGGCGCTCGGCGCCAACCCCAGGAAGGGGGCGTCACACAGCTGGGGCGACGTGGCGAAGGAGCTCGCGGACGTCATCGTGACGGCCGCGGTCGCCCTGGACACCGTGAGCGGGAACGGCGCGGCCGTCGTGGAACACCAGCTCCAAGGCCGCGTGGAGGAGGAAATCACGGCGGCCGGAGACATCCGGCTCCTCCAGGTCCTCGCGATCAGTGGCGACATGGGCACGATCGCCACCGCCGTGTATGGGGCGCTGGGCACTGGCCCGCGCGGTGAGGCGGCCGAGGTGACGCACACGTGGGAGGACGTGGCGGCACGCCTCGCCGAACTCATCCTCACGGCCGCCGCCGCGCTGGACGACCTCACCGGCGATGCCTGGGACACGGTGGATGAGCGGCTGCGGTTCCTCGTGGACAGGGTCGCCGCTTAGTACAGACGTGCCGCGGCCCCGACGCCAGGGAGGACTGGCGCCGGGGCCGCGGCGTACGCGCCTGCAAGCGGGGGCCTTCCGGTATTCCTCTGGACGAGGTCCGCAAGGTCGTCGACGGTGTCGGCTAACTCCCGACCGTGCTGCGTGTAGGACATCGGCTAACCAGGCAATGCCTGGCGACAGGACAGCCGACCTCGCGGCCCGGGAGACTTCCCCCACCCTCGATGACTCTTTTTTCTTGCCTCACGACAGGTGTCTGTGTAGATTAGAAGGGTCGTTGAGGGTGGGGGCGGACCCGGAGATCGGGGTTCGGATCCCTGCAGGAGCACCCACAACCCACCTACCACCGTGGCGCGGTCCACCGGCGCCCAGAGGCGATGGTCCTGGTCCCCCAGGGCGCGATCGCCGACCCCAGGGGGTGTAGCTCAGAGGTAGAGCGACGGTCTCCAAAGCCGGCAGCGCAGGTTCGATCCCTGCCGCCCCCGCCCCACGTCCCGACCCGGCGGCCCGCTGGACGTCGTCGTCGGCCGACCCGGTCGAAGGCGTTCGCCAGCCGTCTCATCCAGCAGGCTGGCCCTGCTGCTCAGTAAGGGAGTTCGCCCATCAGCACGTCGTACCCACTCTCCGGAGTGAAGAGGGTCCTGCACCCTGACGGCACCGTCGACCGCGTGGAGTTCCACGACAGGCCGCAGACCGCGGATGAGGTCCGCGCTTTCGCCAAGTACCGCGATCTGTCCCCGCTGGAGCTGATGCGACGGCTGCGCACCGCGGAATGGAACGCGGAGGTCGCGCAGACCGAACGCGACCAGTGGAAGGCGACCGCACGGCGGACTCAGACGGATCTGGCCCAGGCGGAGCGGCGGCTGGCCGCGATCACGCCGGGAGGCTGGGAAATACCCAAGGCCGTCCAGGAGCTGCTCGCGCACGCTGAAAGCCACGGATGGCGCTCGGCGCGGGCATGGACGCCGCGAGGAGCGGACGAGATGCTCCTGAAGATCGTCATCGGCCGGGACACGCACCTGTGCGATCCGCCCGCGCGTGGGACCCAGTGGCGATTCGAGCTGACCTGGAGCTGTGTCCCGGGCTCGGCCCGACGGGCCGGGGCGGGGCTTGCCCGCACGCCCGACCGTCCGCAGTGGCATGACGCCCCTTCGGTGCGCAGGATCCGCGCGCTGATCAGTGAGCATCCCTACGTGGAGGGCGCAGCGTGATCGTCTTCGCCGCTCTCGCCCTGTTCGCCCTTGGCTACGCCGCGGGTCGGCTCCGGCCGTGGGGGCACTTCGGAGGGTGGGTGGAGGACCTGCTTCTGCCGCGCGACCACGGGCGCTGGCTCGGCAGCCGCGTGCGCGAGTGGGCCCTCTTCGCAGCCCTGGCGGTCACACGGCCCCGGGTCGCGCTCAAGGTCTGGCGGAAGCGCAAGTCCCCGTAGCCGTCGAGCATCGCCCCCGCCGTCCTGCCGTCCTCCGGCGGGAACGCTGCGCCCCGAGAGGGCGATCACCTCCCCCTTCAGCGATCCGGCGCCGCCACAAACCGAAGCCTTCCGTACAGAGGAGTTCCTTGCCTGTCCACCATCTCCCCGAGCGCGTGAAGCTGCCGCTGCCCGGCATCGGCTCCGCCGATGCGCGCGTGACCGTCCTGGAGCGCGGCCGCGTCCGCTACGTCGTCCGTGCTCCGCACGTGCACGGAACCTTCGTGGTGGTGCCGGACCACATCGCCAATGGTCCGGTTCTGCCGACCACCGTCGCGGTGCAGTTCGGTGACGGTCTTGAGCCGCTCGGCAGCTTCTATCGTGAGCACCGGCCAGACGAGCCGGTGGTTCACGGTGTCCGTGTCCATGGCTGGACTGGGCACCTGCATCCGGATGACCTGCCGACCGGATGGTTCCTGGGCCGCTACGCCGTCGGGCTGAGCAACGGCATTCACCGGGAGCTCACCCGTGGCACGCGGCGCCGCGTCGAGGCCGTGATCCTGGCCATCGTCACGCACTGGCGTAGCCTGCCCTGCCGGCGCGACCTGATGGTGACGGCGGCGCGTGAGAAGGCGGAGGAGTACGCCGAGCACGAGGGCAACCTCGCCGCCGCGGCGGAGGCCCAGGCCGTCGAGCTCGAACAGGAACGCCAGGCTGTTCGCCACCGGCTCTGCGTGCTGGCCGGCATTCTGCGGCGTCGGCCACGTCCCGTGCAGGCGCCGCAGGCTGAGCCGGTGGAGCTGCCGATCGAAGATCCCCGCCGGGGGCCGCTCGGGCAGATCACGGTCCGCGAGGTCGCCGTGAACGCCGGAGTCGCGGGCAGCGTCGTCTACGAGGTCACCGGAGCCCGGGTGACCGGGCGGTTCACCGTCGGCCCGAACCGGTACCGGCCGGAGCCGATCCCGCAGGGCATCTGGGTCGCCTACGGGCACGCCAGCGACCGGTACTACGAGGACGAGCGGGCGCATGCCCCCGTGGTCAACGGGGTGCGCCTGTCCGGCCAGTGGGACCACAACACGAGCGGCGACATCACCCCCACCGCCCCGGACACGATCGGCGCCCGGGCCCCGTCACGGGGATCGGCACCGTACGCCACCGAGCGCCGCACGGCAGCCGTCGTCCGCACACTGGCCCTGCACTACCTGCGCCGCCCGGATCTGGCGGCTCTGCGCCTGGCCGCCGCCCAGGCAAACGTCCCACATCTGCGCGCAGACGCACGACGTCAGCTGAGCGAGGTCAAGAAGCAGCTCGCCATCGAGGAGCGCAACGCACGCCGCCATCGGGCCCGCGAGCGCGAACTGCGCGCCCTGGTCCCCGGAAGCCCGTACGAGGACCTGCCCGCCGCAGCCGCCTGACCGCCGTACCTGCACCCCGCCCATGGAGTAGGGACCATGCACAGCGACGTCATGGACCGGGAGATGAAGGAGGCACACGTCTGCTCGTCACGCTCCAGGTCCCTCGCCCTGGCCAAGTCCGCTTCAGGCGGTCTTGTCAGGCTGAGCGATGCCCGCGGCGGCGCGGACCTCCCTCAGCAGGACGCCGGCCTGCTGTTCGTCGACGGGGTCGAGGTAGAGAAGCCGCATCAGGGTCATCTCTGCGCAGTTCCATCGCCTCTCCCAGTGCGCCACCCGCGCCAGCCCGTGCAGCCTGCGCAACAGCGGCCGGTTGGACTGCTCCCGCCACAGGAGCACCCCGCCGTCGTACATCGGGAAGGCGAGCGGCACCTCGGCGACGACGGCCGGCGCATTCGTCGTTCTCGCTGGCGAAAGCATGCTCGAGGGCGACCTGAGCGAGCGCACCGGTGCGAGCTGCTGGGCAAACTGCAGCAAGCCCTGGAGAACACGGAGAGCGAGGCGCACATCCGTTTCCTGCGGCCACCGCGGCATCAGCCTGAACTGACGCCCTGGTGCAGCGAATCGCCTCGGCACCGCGGCCGCCGACCGCCCCGGCTCGCTACGCGGCTAGGGCCCCGCGATCACGTCTCCGTCGGCCGGCCGTCGCGTGATCGCGACGGCCGTGCGCTCTACCAGGCGGCGACGCGGGCGATGTGCGCGAGCAGCACGGCGGTGATGGCGGGGGAGGTCGGCACCTCGGCGTTGACGGTCATGGTCGAGGCGTCGAAGTCGCGGCTGGCCGTGTGCGTGATCGTGGCGGTGCCGCCGTCGCGGGACAGCGAGAAGGACGGCACCCCGGGCAGTCGCTCGGGCAGGTCGGGCGCCGCGGCGGGCCCGCTGATGGGCGTTGCAGTGTCAAGGTCGGCCAGGTCGGCGGCGAGGTGGTGCAGGTGCCAGTCCTCGTGCGCGCACGCGCCGTGGCACTTCAGCCCCGCAAGGCGTCGGGCCCCGGGCGCGTACAGCACGTGCCGGGTATGGTCCCGGTAGTTCTTCGTGTGGACGGCCGTCTGCTCGGCGCCCGGGTTGAGCCGGACGATCCAGAAGGCATCGCCGTCCTGGTCGTGGAACTGCCAGGTCATGCGGATCTCGGCGGCGACGGCGAGGTCCGGCCAGTCGACGGCGACGCCGGTGTCCTGGCCCTGCCAGGTGTGCAGGTGCACGCTGCTGCGACCGGCAGCCGGGTCGGCGATCCACATCCCAGGGGTCCGCGGCCAGTCCCTCACACGGCCGAGCAGCAGCACAGACTGGTCGGGCCAGTTCGGCAACGGCGGGTGCTCGCGGGCGTTCTGGTAGACCGGGCAGGTTCCGCACTGCACCCGCGGCGTGTCCGGCGAGGCCTCCACGGCGGGCCGTGAAGCGAGCTTCGCGCCCATGCACCGCTCGTAGCCGCCCCAGCGCTGACGGCCGGTGCGGGCCTCGAAGAGGGAGGCGAACCGGATCGGCCGGAGTCCGCAGTGGGCGGGGGTGTCGAAGTGGGCGTTGAGCGAGAGCCTGTTCCACCCCTGGCCGTCCGGCCCGCGCGGGCTGTACTCGTGGGGGTTGTCGAGGTAGATGGGCACAATGCCTCCATTCAGGGAACGCTTGGGCATGCGGGAGTCAGGCGGCAGAGCGAGGACTGTTTGATCAGATGCCACCACCGAAGACCGCGCGAGCGGGCCTCTCGCCAGCAGGGGAACGGCCGGGCCACGGCACGAGGGTGGGCCTCAGGTCGTCGAGTCGGGCGTACCAGTCATCCTCGTCGGCGAAGACGGTGTCGCATCCGGCGATGCAGATCATCTGGCCGTGGTTGCAGAACACGCGGTCACGTGCCGCGTGCTACGTATCCGGCTCGGTGTTCATCTCCGACATCTCCAGATCGACGTCCAGCCGCCGAGCAAGAACCCTAAAGTATCTCTACGGGCAATACGCGTCAAGTTAACAGTGTCACCACTCTCCATCGGGCGACCCTTATGGTTGACTCATTAGTCGCCTATTGGGTACATTAGCGGATACAGAGTGAGCGGGACCCCCACCCGGAAGATGACGAGGAGAGCGTGATGGAGCAGTTGCCATTCCGGGTCACCATCCACCGGGTCTACGAGGACGAGGTCGTGGAGAATCTGACCTGCCCGCCGGGTCAGGTGCTGTGGCAGGCCCTCGACTTCGTCCAGCGGGTGATCGCGCGGGGGCACTGGGTCCTCATCGTCCCGGATCAGGGATGTGGCCTCATCGCTGAGGTTTCCGCCCCCATCGCCCCGGACCTGCTGTCCGAGATCGTGTCCAAGGCAATCTCCGCGGGCCAGAGCACGCTCGTCCTGCCCCAGACCGTCGACCGGTCGGGCGTCCTGCCGGTCCTTCGGACCCTTTCTGCCGCTCCGTCCTGATCAGGACACGTCGCCTGCGCGGTCGAACAACGGCGCAGCCAGAGCCCTGATCAGCCGCCCGGCACCGCTGCCAAAGGCCGGGCGCCCCCATCCCGACGCCGCACGTACCGCCCACGGATGCGTGCCGCCTCCGACCGAAAGGCCCCGTTAATGATCACGAACGTCGAGAGCCTCGCCTCCGCCCGCGTCGTCGGGGAGATCCTCGTTGCGGCCATCCACAACATCGCCGAGCAGAGCATCGACGGGCATGACCTCACTGCGGTCAGGAACCGGCTCGACGGCAACTATTCCGCCATCGTCCGCTCGGCCAGGACGTACGCCGAGTCCGTCAAGGCCGGCAAGACCGACGAGGAAGCCAAGCGGGACGCCGCCATCGCGGTCGTCAGCAACTACCGCCTGCAGCACAACCTCTAACCCTCACGGGCAGTCCCGGCCCTACCTCACGAATTGCACCCACCAGAAGGAGACTGCGTGACCAACCTGACCACTCTGCCGCTGACCGGTCTCGAAGTGCCGCACACCCGCTACCGGATCACCAGCCTCCAGCAGGTGACCATGAGCTGTGGCGTCGCGTTCAGCGCGAACGTGCGCCAGGGCCGCGCTCTCGTGGGAGTGATCGAGAATGACGGCTGCGGCGGCGGCACTTGGTTCGCCCCGGCAGACCGCACCGGACGCCAGGGAATGGCCGAATTCACGCGCGCCTGCCGCTGGAAGGGCGAACCGATCGGCGAAGAGGAGGTGTACGACCACCTCATCGACGAGTACGACCTGGCACGTACGGCCAAGCGGAACGCGCGCAAGCGGTCGAGCCTGCTGCGCGGGCTCGACGCCGACGGGTACACCGAGCACATCATCGAGGCCAAGGTCCCCGCTGTCTGGCTTGCCAGGGGCGACTACCCGTACATGGGTCAGCTGGCCCGGGAACTCTCCGGGCACCAGCCCGCTCCCGAGGTCTGGCAGGTGTGGGACGGTGAGCAGTGGCAGGAGCTCGTGCTCCCTGACACCACGAGCAGCGCCTCCCTGGCGAGGCGCTCGGCATGACGGCCGTCTGGTACCGGGCGAACGACGACCGGCGCGTCATCGTCCACCTGGAAGACCCGTCCTACGCCATCGACAGCGCGCGCTTTGCCCGGTGCGGAACCCTGCTCGCCGAGATTGCACCCCCACTCGGCGACGGCGACACCCGGCGCCTGTGCCGTACGTGCGGCCTGAGCGACGACGAGCTGGGCACGACGCGCTCCTGCTTCCATCGCATCCAGCCGATCGCGGTCGGGTAGCCCGCTGCCGCCGGTGCGGCACCCCGGTCGGGCCCTGCCCACCCGACCCGGTGGACCTCGTCTGCTCGTGCGAGGATCTCGCCCAGCTGGTGGCCACCCGCACCCCCGCTGGGCCCCGCCCACGCCGCGCAGCGGCTGTCCGTCCGGCGGTTTTCGACCACTTGGTTCGACTGAAGTGGATCACGCCGGCCGACGCTGTCGAGGTACGGTTCGGCACCCCGCGGGCCGGGACCGTCCGCGTGCCGCTGTTCCGCGCCGGCGATGTCGACGGCTTGCCTGTGGCCCCTGCGGCCCATCCCGAAGGTGAATGGGCCACCCTCCGCGCCGTCGGCAAGGGGCAACATTCGCCTCTCGCCGCACTTCCGGCAGTTGCTGCGTGGCCTCAACTGCGACAGGAGCAGGCTGCGGGCTCAGGAGATCCAGGCGCGGAGGGCGCGGGCGACCCCGCGGAGGTCCTCCTCCCCGGCACGGACTGCTCCCGCCAGGCTCCACAGGGCGTCCGGTTTAGCCGTGACCGTGTGCCCGGACATCTGGAGGTAGGCATCGGCGGCCGCGTACCCGACGACGAGGTTGTAGTCCTCGAAGGGGCGCATGACCAGAGCGTGATGAAGGAAGGTGGCCGCTCGGGACGCAGCGTCCTCGTAGTACGGCTGCCCGGCGATCTGTTCATACCGGTGCGCGCTGCCGGTCCAGTGCAGCGCTCCCCAGTCAGCGATGGCGATGTTCCGGGGGGCGACCTCCTCCTGGATGGCGAGCAGCCAGCCAGGGTCGACGTAGACGATCGGGCTCACCGCATACCCTCGGGCGCGTCCTTCACGGCCTCCAGAGCGGTGGGCAAAGCGGTACGCGCGGCATCGAGGAAGCGCGCCCGGTCTGCCTCTGTGACCAGAAGATGCTTGGCCAGGGAGCGAGTGGACATGCCCAGTTTCTGGGCGTGCGCGTTCACCCGGGCCAGCTCCTCGGCACTGAGATCCACGGAGATTTTCGGCATGGATCCACTGTACCCGTGAATGCCTCCATCGATGGAGGCATTCACGGAGGCACACGAAGGAGGCGAACCCTGCCACCTCTTTTTGCTTGCCTCTACATGCCCATGTAGGTACATTAGTGCCCACGATCCATGTGTCTCCCCGCCCTCTTATTGCTCCTCCCGGGGCTGCACACCAGGCACCGCGACCGCAGAAGCGTCACGACAGTCCCCAGGAGTCCCCTTGAGCCGCCAGACCACCAGCCCGCTCGAGCATCGCAACCTGCGCAGCTCCGATCGTTCCCCTCGCGAGATCGCCGGCGGCTTCCGCCACACCTTCGGACTCGACCTCGCGCCCGCCTATCAGCGCGGGGACGTCTGGGCGGAGGACCAGCGTGTCGCGCTCATCCGGTCATGGATCACGGGAACCCCGACGGGTGTGGTCATCTTCAACGACCGCACCACACCGGAATGGAAGGTAGCCAACGGCTACGACCCCGCGGACCGCGGTGAGCCGATGTACGCCTGCATCGACGGCAAGCAGCGTGTGACGACGGCGTACCTGTGGTACGACGGTGAACTCGCCGTCCCGGCTTCGTGGTTCCCGGCGGCCGACGTGGTGAAGACTGAGGAGACCGCGGACGGCCCATACGTTCGCTACTCGGGGCTGAGCAGGCCGGCCCAGTTGAAGTTCTCCAACAGGGCGCACCTCTCCATCGCGATGGCCAAGGTGCCCACGGTCACGGACGAGGCGAACATCTACCTGCTGGTCAACGGAGGAGGCACTCCGCAGACCCCGGCCGACATGGATAACGCGGCCCGGGTCATGTCCGATGCGCTGGAGGAGCGGTGACTGTGCTCCGGCGTCCTCAGCGGCGCCTCACTGCCGCCGAGCGTGAAGTCGTTGCCCGCGCGCAGACCTTGTATCTGCACCGCATGCTGCACCTCGGTCTCGTCGACCCGGTGCCCAACCCTTCGCCGATGAGTGAAGCCGAGGGCGCCTGGGTCCGTACGGAGGTGTGGCCCTCCTTCCTCCACCGGATCGACGACGGGTACGCCTGGGGATTCTGGCGGTGGTCCTTCTGCGAGCGGGGCACCTGCTGGAACTGCCTCGGCGGACGCTGCGACAACTGCCTGCATCGGCGGAAGGGCCGCCCCGATGCCTGTGACAACGCCGAGACGGTGCACAACCATCGCGGGCAGTCTGTCGCCACCCTCGTAGTTCGCCCCGGAGGTGAGCCGTGTGTGTGGTGGTGCCGCTGCCCGTGCCCGAAGGACGGTGAGGCTGCTGCGGGCGCGGATCTGGCTGTTGAGGCGGGCCGCCAGGCTCGCTCCGTCTCCCACGCCCCTGGGGACGAGCAACGCGGCCAGGAGGCGCTTCCCGGTTTGGAGCTGGTCGGACGGCCTACTTCTCGGCCTGCTCCGCGGCAGTAGCCGTGGCACGTTCGCCGTCCTGCACCTGCTGCAGCCTCTTGATCGTGGCCGCCAGGACGTCTTGGACCCCCGTGGTGTCGCCTCCCGTCCCGTCGATCTTCACGCGGACGTTGACGTTGCCCGAGCGTGCGAAGGCGTAGATCGAGTCCTTGCTCAGGCCCGGATTGACGACGAGGACCGACTCCTCCCCCACCTTCTTCTTCAGCGCCTCCTCCTTGTCCGACTCCTTGCCCCGCCACGCCGCGTAGGCGGATGTGGAGTTCTCCGGCGAGTCGTACAGGCAGATGCCGATGTCCATCATGTTGTTGGTGGAGCCGTTGTAGGTGAACCACGCGGAGCCTCCGCGGACCCACCCCTTGGAGGCGGTCGTACTGTCTGAGGATGTGCAGTACGTGCCGTCCGAGGTGATCCTCTTGCCCTTGTACGGCTCCCACCCCGAGAGCACTTCTCCGGCGCCCGGAAGGGCCTGCGCTATCTCGCTCTGCCCGAGTTGCTTCGTGATGGGCTTGTCCGCTTCCTCGCGCGAGCCGTCGGACGAGCAGGAGGTGAGGGCGGCGATACCGAGAAGGACGACGAGAGCTGCAGTTCCTTTGCGTGACATGAGCACACACTAGATCGCCTGGCGCGCGGGCAGGCGGGCGTCCTGGCGACTGTGATCGGTATCGCCTCCGGTGAGCCGACCTCGTCTCCTGGCTGCGTCGGGCGCTCGCAAACCAGAGTCAGGCCCTCCCAGCGCAGATTCTGTCCACAGGAGCTCCGTTCGAGCATGCGTGGACGGCCCCGATCCGTGTTGACGTGCTTCGCACCGTCGACCGGCGTCTCGGGGCACACGACGCGATCGGAGGACCCACGTGGGCAGGTACAAGCTGAAGAAGCAGCGGCGCAGTCGGTTCCAGGCCGACGGCCGGCCAGTCGATGAGGCGTGTTTGGCGTCCCATGTTGCCGCGGTGGCCGACACGGTGGATGACCACGGTCGGGTGACGTTCTGGGATGACCCCGCGCTGCAGCTAGGCCAGGTCGCCAGCGGGATCGACCCCGAGTCCGGAGCAGTGACGGTTGACCCGGGCGAGTCCGGGCAGCTGCCAGCGGCTCTGTTCGAGCCGGCACGCGCCTTGATGATAAAGGCGCCTGGTGAGCCGCCACGAGAGCAGCAGGCGGAGGCTGCGATCCAACTGGGGATGGAGCGGTTCGGTCTCGGGTTCGCCGTGCTGCGTCCGGCGGACGGGTGGGCGTTGCACAGGCTGGCCGACGAGAGGCTGGAGCTGCGGAGTCCTGACGGAGGGGTGTTCTCGCGGATCGCGGTCCCTTTCAACCCCGCTTGGATCTCGTCCGCGCTGTCGACCGGGTTCGTGCTCTGCCTCTACGGGATCCAGCTCGGAGTACGCACCCCGCCGGGGATGCCGGCGGGCCAGTACACGGATGGCGCAAGACTGGAGGAGTTCCGCCGGGGTCGGGGCCTTGGGTTCACCGCTGCCGGGCTGGTGAGCTTCGTGAACAACCGCGGGTAGCGGGCGCGGTGCGCCGCTTGCTGTCGTGACGGCCGGCAGAGGTCACGGTGCAGTGGGTGTCACGAGTTCACCTGCCCACTGGGCGAGGGCTTCGAAGTCCTCGATGGTGAGTCCGACGCTGGGGTCGACGTCGTAGAGCAGAGCGGGTCCGGGGTGGTGACGCCGTACGTAGTCGCGGTCCGCGTCGTGAAGCTGGTCGTCGACCCAGGCGAACGGGCGCCCGCCGGCGAAGCGTACGACGTCGGCCGTCTTGAAATAGGTGCCGTCCAGGGAGAAGGCGTTGGGCTCGGTCCAGTTGACGACGGGCAGCGGTGGCAGCCCGATGCGTGGACCGATGTACCGGTTCGCGTCCTCTTCCCACGTGGTCGCCCAGACGTGCTCGAAGGGAAGGTCGAGAAGTTCGGCGCCGTGCTCGGGGTGCAGCCGGACCAGAAGGTCGGGGACGTCGTCTTCCAGGAGGTGCGGGTACTGGGCGAGCCAGGACTGTGGCCTCAGGTAGTGGGACTGGTAGCCGTCAGGACCGGGCAGGGCGGCTTCGAACACGTTGAGGGGGCCGTCAACGTCGAGGAAAAGGAACGGCTTGAGCAAGAACCCTCCAAGGCCTGTGGTGCGGCCGGCGCGTCTGGTGAGGCGGGCCGGCCGCATCTCTTGTGCGGGGGTGGAGTCGGACGCGGTGCGGGGCGTTGGTCTGTCTGCGGCTCAGATCGTCCCGGCCAGGTCGCCGTCGCTGCTCAGCAGCAGTCGGCCCTGTTCGGGGATGGAGATCTGACGGAGGTTGACGACCAACGCGCCGTCGCTGCTCCGGCGGAGGACGGGTACGGCTTCGCTGCCGTCGATGTCGATGGACAGGGCGCCGTCTGCGGTGAAGTAGGCGGCGATCCGGAGCCCGCCGAGGGCCAGAACAGGTACTGACTCACCGGGGGCATGCGGGTCTGGCCGCAGGTAGAAGGCGGCCTGATGGAGTTCGTGAATAAGTCCGGTCTTCAGAGGATTCTCCTTGCGGTTCGGGAGTTCGAGGGGGTGGATCGGCGGGGTCGGTAGCTAGCTCAGCTGTCCCGGACGGGGTGGCGCGACCGCGCCCATTCGTGGGCCAGGCGCCGGATGCCGGTCAGGGTGCGATCCAGCGCACCCGGCGACATGCCTCCGGGGCCAGCGTTCTCCAGAAGCAGTTCCCGAACGGCGCGGTCGAAGCGGTGGTCGGCCTGAGCGAGGGATCCGCGCCGCTGCGCGCCGGTCACAGGCTGGAGGGAAGAGACACTGGGGCGGCGTCCGAGCGCCTCCTTCCACACCGTGTCGGCGACGCTGAGCCCGTGTTGGGCGACGAGGCGATGCCAGACGTTGGGGAAGGGCGCCATGGCCCCCTGTGCGTCGTCGTCCATGAGCCTGAGCACCGTCTCGGCCGTGGCGGGCAGCAACGGCAGGTGGGGTGCGTCAGGAGTGAACGGGGCGATTTCTATGGTCGCCGCGGCCTGTTCCGGATCAGTGGTCGGGCGGGTCAGCGAGGTGTGGATGGTTGCGGCATCCTCCGGTCTGCGGATGGGGCCGATGCGGACGCTGTGGCCGTCCGCCCTCGTAACGATCACGGCAAGCGGTACGTCGGGCGACGCATCCTTCCCTGCTGGACGGCGCGGGGCAGGCGATGCCTTCCTGGTCATCCGGCGGCTGCCGAGAAGCGGATGGCCGCCTTCTTCGATCCGCGGCGGTCGCGCTGGCGCTTCGGGCCGCTCGCGTGAGCCCCGCTGGCTCCGGAGCGGCGCAGGTTCTGCACGGCGACGGCGCGTGTGCGGTTGCTGGTGTAGCTCAGACGGGGCTTCATCTGCGGTTCCTTCCTGGGTCGACTTCCGGACTTCATGCTCTAATTTACTATGAGCGGCATCATAAGTAAAGTGCAAAGCGTCAACCCGCCACCATTTGACTCTTTTAGCTTGCCCTATATAGCCTGTCCTTGTACTTGTGATGCAGGGTGCGCCCTGCCCCCGATGCCGGGCCGGCATTCCAAGGAGGACTTCTTGACCGACCTCGACGCGCTCGACCTCGCCGCTCTCAACTCGGCGACGAAGTACCCGCCCATCCCCACGTACCACGAGATCGACCGCGGCATCCTGCTCGACAAGGTGCAGGCCTTCAGCGGCGACGTCGTCCTCACCGAGAAGGTCGACGGCACGAACGCGCGGATCGTCGTTTTCCCCGACGGGGACTACGCGATCGGCAGCCGGGAGGACCTTCTCCACGCCAAGGGCGACCGCATCGTGAATCCGGTCCACGGAATCGTTCCGGCACTGTGCTCGCTGGCTGACCGGCTCGCGGCCCCCGCAGCGGGACTGCGTGTCTACTTCTTCGAGGTCTACGGCGACAAGATCACCAAGGCCAGCGAGCAGTACACCGGCAGCCGTCAGGTGGGCTTCCGCCTCTTCGACGTCGCCGCGGTGGACTCCTCCGTTCTGGAGCTGCCGGCGCACGCGATCAGTTCGTGGCGCGAACACGGCGGCCAGCAGTTCCTCAACGAGAACGAACTCGCCCTCATGGCCGCGGACAACGGCGTCGAGCTGACGCCGCGTGTGGGCACCGTCGCGGCGGATCAGCTTCCCACCGGCCTGGCCGCAATGCAGGAGTTCCTCGCCACCCGCCTGCCGGGCACGCGCGTCGCCCTGGACGACGGCGCGGGCGGGCGCCCGGAGGGCATCGTTCTGCGCTCCACCGACCGCTCAGTGATCGCCAAGGCGCGCGCCGAGGACTACGCCCGCACCATGCGGCGCCTCGCCGGCCGCTGACCACCGCCCGTCCTGGCCGCTGTCAATGGCGCAGCGGCCGGGACGGGCCGGAGGCCGTCTCCACGGTGTGCCCCCGGGGGCCTGCTGCCAAGCACCGCCCGGCTCCGGCATCACGCCTCGCGGCGGTGCCCATTTCAGTTTCCCCGCTTTCAAGGAGATTCCCGTGTCCGGCAGTTCCCAGATGCAGGTCATCGTGTACGCCGTCGATGACTCCGAGATCACGACGGTGCTCAACGTGTTCCGCGCCCGGCACGTGACGACCGACTACGGCCTCGGCTCCTCACCCGAGAGCCTGGAGCTCGGATGCGTGTACGGCACCGCCGAGGTGCCGGCCGGCTCCGCCCGTGAGCTGGCTTCGGAACTCACCGCAGGGGCGCCGTCAGCGGCGTTCGTCCTGTGGCAGGACCCTTCATACCCGGCCAACGGAGCCTACGTGGCCCGGGTTCCGGACGTGGGGGGCCTTGAAGCCGAGTGCGATGTGCACGGGACGCCGCTGATCTCTCTGCGGAAGGTTATCCCCTTCTTCAGCACCTCCCTCCGCGTAGCCGCGACCCGGACGGAGGACAACACGGCCGGCGAGGTACGGCATGCCGCCGAAGTGCTTGATGCGCTGGCCTTGCTCTCCGGGCGTCTGCCTGGTGCTCCGGAGGCGGAGTGACGGGGCCTGTGGCGGTTCTGCCCGCTCCGCCGGTGCGGTGGCGGCCCGGGCAGCTGGGCCTGCCCTGCTGCGCCATTGGGGAGTGCCGGCCGCAGCGGCGCCTGACGCTGCCCCCGCGGCCGTCCTTTCCCGGGCGTAGGCCGCGTGTGCTGGATCTGTACTGCTGCGGCGGCGGCGCTGGGATGGGTTACTACCGGGCCGGCTTCGACGTGGTGGGCGTCGACGTCCGTCCGCGGCCCAGCTACCCCTTCGAGTTCCACCAGGCCGATGCCCTGGACTTCGCCCACGCTCATGTTCAGGAGTTCGACCTGGTCCACGCGTCGCCGCCTTGTCAGCACTCGTGCACGCTGACCAAGGGCACGAATCGGGGACGCGAGTACGTCGACCTCATCCCGGCCACGCGCGCGCTGTTCGCCTGGTACGGCGTGCCGTCCGTCATCGAGAACGTCCAGGGCTCCGAGCTGCGGCGGGACCTGGTCCTGTGCGGTGAGATGTTCGGGCTCGGCGTTCTGCGTCACCGGTACTTCGAGATCGACTACTGGAAGGGCAATACGCGTCCCCACCAGCCCCACCGCGGCTACGTCCGCGGCCTGCGGCACGGCGTGTGGCGCGACGGCCCGTACATCGCGGCGTACGGCAGGGGCGGCGGCAAGGGCACCGTCCGCGAGATGCAGCAGGCCATGGACATTCACTGGACGGACGTTCACGAGGAGCTCACCGAGGCGATCCCGCCCGCGTATACCGAGTACATCGGCAAGGAGTTCCTGACCACCGGGGAGTGGGGGGCCGCCGCTCGCGGAATCCCGGACACTGCTCCCATCCCGGAGATCATGCGGCCGTACCTCAAGCTCAACGCCGCAGGCCGCCTCGTTCTGACCGGCCCCCGCGCTCAGCGAACCGCGACGGCGCAGGCGCACCGCGTACCCCCGTTCGCCATTCGCCCCCTGAGGGAGACCAGTTGACGACGTCCCCGCCCTCGGCGAGTGCTCCGGCCCGATACCTGGATGAGGCTGTTCCTGAGGAGATTCAGCGCCGGTGGTGGAGCTGGACGGCCGCGGAGTGGCGCCGCGGCCGCCACATGGCCGCCAACAACCTGTTCCCCCCAGACCCAGCGCTACTCGGTCCGTGCGCCGGCGGAGATGTGTCCGCATCACCGTGATGCCTGGCTGGGCTACCGGAACATGAGCTTCGACCCGGTAGCCGGGAACCGGTGACCGGGGCATCCCGGCTCTCCCTTCACCCCCGTCGGCAGGGATCTGGCCAGGGTCTTTGAGGAACGCCGGTGCGAGTGGGACGAGAAGGCGTCCGCGCAGATGCGCCTCATCGAAGACATCTGCCTGTCCGGGCGTTCCCCGCAGTGTGAGCGGCCGGCCTCCTGCGGTCGGCCTGGCGGCGGCGTGGCGGCATGAGGTCGCCGGCGAATGGCGGAACAGCAGGCAGGCCGGAGGGGACGGCTGCGCGGGCCCGGCCATGGCGGGGTTCGGTCAGGATGCGCCGAGGGTGATCAGTCCGAAGTCGAGGGCCCGGTCCGCCTCACGCAGCGCCTCCTCGGCCGCGCGACGTACCTCTGCCGGGACGTCGCCGAGTTCGTCGACGAGGCATGCGTAGATCGGGGCGTCGGTGGTGCCGGCCTCGACGGTCTGTGGTGCGGTCACGGTGGTGCCTCTCCCCCGGTTGCAGGAACAGGTGCCGAGTGTACGGGCGGTGGCCACCGGGACTCTCGGGCGAGCACACCCCGATTGACTCTATTACATTGCCTCACGCTCCATTTGTAGGTAAACTTTGTATCGACGGGGTGGGGATGTCGCCCCTCCCCGGTCGCACCCAGGCGGCGTCTGCGCCACCTCGATGTCGCTAATACCTTTACCCATGAAAGGGATCAGTTGCCTTCCAGTGACCATGTCCCCGGCTTCGGCTGGGAGCTGCACGACGACCGCGGCGGCAGCGACAAGTTCTACCGCCTCATCGTCCTCGCCGGACCGGAGCCGCTCGCGCTCGGCCTTCACGGAAGCCGTGGCGGGGCCGGCCAGATCGGTCTGCTGACTTCGCACATCACCGCCGAGGACGCGCTGATCGCGGTGGTCAAGAAGTCCCGCGAGAAGGAGAAGAAGGGCTACGAGGCGAGTCGCGATTTCACGGCCTTCGAGGTCCCCGCTTCGCTCACGGACCCCGACCACGCCAGGGACAACGCCCGCGACATCGCGCGCCACTTCGGCAAGACCGCCCGCCAGAAGGGCACCGAGTTCCCCAACGCGTCCCCCATCCCGGGCTCGAACTTCTAGCCACCACAGCCGTCCGCCCCACGGCTCTCACCTCAGGAGTCCCTTGTCCACTCCGTTCACGAACCAGATGTACCAGCGCGGCCAGACTGAGCTGGAGAACCTCCAGCGTCAGCGCGCCACGCGACGCAAGCCCGCTCCACCGGCTGCCGTCCTGTCTTCTGCGCTTCCGCAGGTCGGCCCCCAGATCCGCCCGAACGGGCAGCTGTACCAGCCCCGGATGCTCGGCGGGGTGGAAGACCTCGCATTCCTGCGCGACGCTCGCAGCCACCGTGAGCACGTCCTGCTCGTCGGGCCGCCCGGCACCGGCAAGACCGCCCTGAGCGAGGCCGCCTTCGTCCCGGACGCCGTCCCGGGCCGACACTGCGGCCTGGAGACGATCGTCGGCACCGCCAGCACCGAGGTCGCGGACTTCGTCGGCACCTTCGTGCAGAACCCGACCACGGATTCGTTCGAGTGGATCCCCGGACCGCTCATCCGCAGCATCGAGAACGACGTCCCGCTCCTGGTCGACGAGATCGCCCTGATCGACCCCCGTGAACTGACCGTGCTGTACGCGCTCATGGACGGTCGTGGCGAGTTGCACGTCACCCAGAACCCGTCGCTGCCCCCGCTCAAGGTCGGCCCCAACTGGTTCGTCATCGGCGCCTGCAACCCCGACGTGCCCGGCGCGCACCTGAGCGACGCCCTCCTGAGCCGGTTCCACCACCACGTCGAGGTCACCACCGACTGGGACCTGGCCGCCGACTTCGGTGTGCCGGTGGATCTCATCACCGTGGCCAAGAACCTGGAGAGCCGCAAGCAGGATGACACGTACGCGGGCTGGATCCCGCAGCTGCGCGACGCCATGGCGTTCGCCGAGACGAGTCGGCGGTTCGGGCAGGACTTCGCCGTGGCAGGCCTGCTGCGCAAGTGCCCTGCCCAGGACCGCAGCGAGTTCGCTGCGGCCATGAAGGAGAAGTTCGACGAGGCCACTCCGCTGTCCCTGGGCGCCCGGGTTCCTGCGGGGCGCCGGTGATCGACGCACCGGCGGCTTCGACCGCTCCGCACGAGGAGGTCGACGCGGACCTCCTCGACGCCCGCAATGCCCTCGCCCGGCGGCTCGGATCCATCATCAACACCCTCGCCGACCGCGACGACGTCCTGCTCACCATGGTGTGGGACACCAAGCCCACGGCGGACGCAGCGTGGTTCGACCCGCGGCTGATCAAGGTCACCATCAACGGGTCCGTCGCTCTGAAGGACGGCATCCACCCGGACCAGGTCGACCCGCTCAGCATCTCGGGCAGGCTGCGGCACCCCGTGATCGTGGGCATGTCGGCGCATGAGGCTGCTCACGCGCGCAGCACCCGCTGGGGTCTCTGGGACGCGGCAGCAGGCCGGGCGGTGATCCGGGCGGCGGTTCTGCTCGAGGAACCCCGGATCGAAGCCCGGCACCTCCAGGAACGTCCGGGCGACCGGGTCTTCCTGCGCGCCTGCGCGAGCAACATCGTGCTGCCCTCCCAGCGCACCGCCTCGGCCCTGTCCGACCGGTGGCGGGCGGCTGCTGGTGCCGCCCTCATCCTGGGCCGGGTCGACGCTGGTGTGCTCACCCCGGCCGAGGCCCGGCCGGTACACGCGGCCGTCAAGAGCGTCCTCGGCGCCGCTGATCTCGCCGCGCTGCGCGCCCTGTGGCGGAAGGCCCTGAAGCTCGACGACGGCGACCAGGCCGGCCTGCTGGATGTCGCCCGCCGGTGGGTCGAACTCGTCGGCGCGGAGGAAGATGAGGACCTTCCCGGCGTCGGCTGCGCGGCGGGCGAGCCCAGTCCCGAGCTCCCGGCGGCTGACGCGGCCAGCGACACCATCGGCGCGGCTGTGGTTGCCGTGGCCGGTGCCGTCTCGGTCCAGGCCCAGATCGCCACGGGAGCGTTGCCCGACCCTGAGCAGGAGCGCCGGGCCGAGGAGGAAGCAGCTCGCCGTCAGCGGGAGCGCCGGGCCGAGGAGGAAGTTCGTCGGGCAGCGCAGCAGGCTGCTCGCAGGGTGTTCACGTCTGCCCCTGCGCCGTCCTCGCTCCGCGCACGTCCGCAGAACCCTGTCAGCGGCCGCCGGGAGCCGACTTCGCAGGAGCGGGCGACCGCCCGTCGGCTGGGGACCGCGCTTGCGGAGGCGCAGTTCCGCGATCCCGCTCGTGTCCGTGTCCCCTCCGCGCTGCCGCCGGGCCGCCTGTCCGGTCGCGACGCCATGCTCGGAGCGGCCCAGCGCACCCTGGGAATGCCGGTGACCGTGCGGCCCTTCCGCTCCACGAAGCGCGTCCACGCGCAGGAGCCGCCGGTCTCCGTCGGCGTGGCTGTCGACGTCTCGGGGTCGATGAGCGCCTACACGCCGATCGTCGCTTCGACGGCCTGGATGTTCGCGCATGGCACCCGCGAGGTCGCCGGGAGGGCCGCGACCGTGGCCTTCGGTACGGCCGTGACCCCGATCGTCGCCCCTGGACGACCGCCGTCCAAGGTCACCGAGTTTCACGCGAACGACGCCAACCACCGCTTCACCGAGGCCGCCAACGCCCTGGACGGCGCGCTGGGACTCTCCCGCCAGGACGGCGCGCGCGTCCTCGTCATCGTGTCCGACGGTCACTGGGAGCCGGCCGAGCGCATCGGCGGCGAGCGGCTCGTGCGGCGTCTGGCCGGAGCAGGCGTCCACGTTCTCTGGTTCTGCCTCGATCCGGGCTCCAACGTCCTTCCTGGTGCCCGCCGGGTGGACATCTCCCAGGTCTCCGAGATCCCCGATGCCTTGAGCGCCGCGCTGGTCTCCGCGCTGCGCCATGCCTGAACTCAATCCCGCGGCGGGCGGCACCTTCACCGGGTCGCCCGCCCCACCGGGCGCTGAACGGCGCCACCCTCACGTCAAGGGAGTCTGTGTTGCCCATCCCCCACCTGCGCGAGGCCCGTAAGGGTGCCAGTGCCCCGTCCGAGCCGGGTGCGAACGCCGACGCCGCGGCCGGGGCCGCCTTCCAGTACAGCGCCCCGGCCGCCGACCCCGACTCTACGAGCGCCGGTAAGCAGGCGGACGCCCCCCACGGCCGACAGGAAGCCGCCGGTCCCGAGCACGGCGATGCGCTCACCCCCACGGAGAAGGCGGCAGCCGAGTGCCCGGCGTGCCAGCACAAGGAAGTACGCGCGGGACGCTGCGGCGGCTGCGGCGCCGCTGTCGGTGCCGAAGCGGCCGCTGCCGCGCTGGCGGGCCTGCCCCGCAACGCGGGCGTTCTGTTGCGTGAGGCGGAACAGCAGGGCTGGGACGTGCGCGCCGAGCGGCGCTGGACCGGCCGTCTGTGGGTGCGCGCCCTGGTGGTCTCCGGGCTCGTGATGGTGCGCGCCGGGGTGGAGGAGACCGCGCACGTGTGCGCGTGGAACGAGGCGACGGGCAAGTTCGTGGCGTCCGCCTCGACCGGCGGGTTCAAGGCCGTACGCGAGGCCATCAGGGCCGTACGCGTCGTCTCGCGTGAGCAGGAGGCCACGGGGCGCACGGTATGGGGCCGGGACGCGGCTGAGTGGGTCCGGCAGATGGACGGGGCCGCGGCCAAGGTGAGCACCGCCCTGTGTGACGCGCGGGACGCGTTCAACGCCCTCGACGGTTCCACGCCCGCGGGCGCGCGGGCCGTGGAGCTGGCGTCTGCCGCCTACGCGGAAGCCAGGACGGCAGAGCGGTCGGCCACCGACGCGGTGAAGGCGGCACGGGCGTGGCTGGCTGAGACGAACGGCGAGGACGCGCGGGGGTGCGCGTCGTGGCGGCGTGCGGTCGTGCTGGCCGGGCAGCACGTCAAGGAGGCTGGAGAGGCGATCACGGACGCCGCGGCGCGCGCGAAGCGGGAGGCGCTCGCCGCTCCGATCATCGAGGAGGCGCAGGAGCGGCTGCTCGCCCGGGAGGCCCAGTGGCGCAAGCGGTTGGCCGCGGAGGGCCGTGAGCCGTCGGCGCGCGGGTACGCCGGGCTGATCATGATGTTCGAGGACTCCTCGCGCCGCTGGTGTGAGTGGTTCGACGGCAACACCGACCACGACGGCGTGTTCCACGCGGGGCAGGGTGACCCGTCACGGTCGTTCGTGGCGCAGTACGACGCCTGGGGGAAGTCGAGGCACTCGGACCGGTCGGTCCACTTCCCCTCGCGGTATACCTCCGCCTCGCTGATCGCCGGTGACCGCGTCGACGCCGCCGCGCTGGCGTTCACGCTGGCGGTGGCCGACCGAATCGAGGGGCGCAGCGCCGAGGCCCTGCGGAAGGCGGCCGCCGCGGTCCGCAAGAACCCCCAGGGATTCGGTACCAGCAACGACCGTAAGCACCTGGCCGACTGGGCCAAGTACCCGCACATCAGCTACGGGGAGCCGAGCCGGCTCGCCGAGCACGCTCCCGCCGAGTGGGCGGCGCTCGAAACCGCCCAGGCCGCGTACAACGGCGTGCGGGACTTCCACAACGCCCTGTACTGGGATGCGTACTACGCCGGTGAGCGGGCGAACGCGCGGGCGGAGGCCGACCGTGCTGGGCTGGCCGGCCGCGACGCCGCCCGGGCGGAGCGCGCGGAGTCCGGCCGTACGGCGTCTGCGTGGGCGGCGGCCGTGGAACGGCTGGCGACGGCCCGTGGCCGTGTGCATGCGGCTGTGGTGCTCGCCGCCGGTGATGTGGAGCGGGCGCAGGCGTGCCGGGGCCGGGTCCGGGAGGGGGACGCGCTCGCTGAGGAGGTGTGGTCGGCTGTCCGCTCCTGTGAAGAGGCGTACGACGATGTGAACCGCGCGAAGCGAGACGCCGCCCATTTCACGGAGTCGGCAGAGACCTACCGCAAGGCGGGTGTCTTGTCGGACTTCGTGGCCGAGTGCGCGCGCATGGAGGACGCCGCCGCCCGTGCCGAGTCCGGCCGTGAAGAGACGCTGAACCGGTATGGGTGTGCGTTCGACAATGCCGCGACGGCGGAGGAGGTCCGGCACGCCATGCTGCCCGCAGAGGCCGCAGAGGAGGGCTCGGCGGCCGTGCCGCCGGAGCGTGAGCCGGCCGAGGAGCAGCGGGAGCATGCGGCCGTATCCCGCAGCAGCAACGCCGGACGGCCGGAGGGGGCGGCTGATGATGACGTCGCCGGCGCCGAGCTCTCAGCCGCGCTGGAAGAAGGCGAGTCGCTCGCGGCCGTGTCGTTCGTCGACGGGCGAGAGCCGTCGACCGGTTGGGTGCTGACGACGGCGGCCGGGCATGCCTTCCGGATCCGGCCCGTCACCTACTGCCGTCCGGAAGAGGGGCAGTGGGAAGCCGGGCACGACGCTGACGGCTCGTACTGGTGGTCCACCAACATCGAGGACCGTTCCCTGGCCAAGGTGCTCGCCCGGATCCGCGAGGACTCCGACACCCGTGCCCGGTTTGCCGCCCTGTGGGCGAAGTACGGGCACTACACGGCGCAGGCCCCAGCGTTCGGGTGCAGGTCGGAGCGGGTGGAGCTTGAGCCCGGTGTCTTTCTGATCCGTCGCTTCGGCGCCGTGGGCCTGATCGCCGCGTGCCGGTGGGGGTTCGAGTACCTGACCGCCGACGACGGCCGTGAGGGCTGCACGGGTGACGACTGGGCGCGCAAGGGCCCCGATCATCGGCAGTACGTCGCCGAGTGGAAGGTGTGGAGTCGCGCACTGAGCAGCGTGGCGAACGCCCGCCTCCGCGTGCTCTCCGTGTGCGCGGACGATGACGCGGAGGCCGGCGCCGACGCGTACTGCGTGATGTCGGCGCCCTACGTCGGCAAGTGCAGCGCGAAGCGCTCCGGCGTCCGCTTCTGGGTTGCCGTGGTTACCGACCAGGGGGGCGAGCTTGGCCGGTTTGTCGCGTGTGCCCGCTGCCTTTCCGGCAGGATCCTGGACGACGCCCAGGGCGGCCGGTTCTCCGGGCGGGATGTGATCGGCCTCGCCCGTGACTTGGCCAAGGGCGATCCCCGCACGTGCACCCTGCACTGGCGGCAGTGGGAGGACCGGGCGGCGGAGCTGTGCGGGCAGATCCTCACCGAGGCTCTGGAGAACGGTGAGGAGGCGCCGTGGCCGTCCACGGCGCTGGCAGATGCGCTCATGGCCCAGGGCGCGGCCGACGGGGACGACCGTGCGCAGCGGGAAGCCCGCGCGGCTGTGCGCGAGCGGGGCGGCGGCAAGAAGGCGCAGGACGAGGCCGCCGCGCTGGCCGCGGCCGCGCGGGCCGACCGAACCGCCCTGGTCGCCTCGGCTCGGGCGAGCCGGGCTGCGTTCTTCGCCCGTGTCGATGCCGCGTCCGCCGCCACGGAGGCGAAGCGTTCCGTCGGGAAGCAGGCCGTCCGCGCGTCGGTGCCCGTCACGGCGGAGGCGTCGGCCGCTGACACCGCCGATGATCCGGACCCCGGCGGCGACCCTGAGCAGGGATCCGCCGATACAGCTGTCGCTGCCCGCGGCGGGCGCGCCGGCTCAGAGGTGGACAGCGGCGGCATGGACAGGTGGCTCGACGAGAGCAGCGCCCGGACCTGGCTGCCTCGAATGGGCTGGTGCACCGGAGTGGCCGACGTCCTGGCCGCCGCGTACGCGGGAGACCTGCACGCGGACACGTCCGGGATCGTCCGTCGCCGTGAGGGCCAGGGCCGCCGGGTGCGGGCCGCCCTGGTCGAACTGCTGGTATCCGGCGCCTACATCGCGGTGCCCCGTGCTGGCCGGCGCGGCCCTGTCACGGTCACTCCCGACGGCGTCACCGCACACCGCTGGTGCGCCGCCGCCCCTGATCTGCTGCACGCGGACCATCGGGCCGCCTACTGGGCCCGGGTGCGGATCCACCACACCGGCCGCACCAGCAAGCAGACGGCGCGGGACCGGGCCAGGCGCCTTGCTCCGCTGCCGAACGGGGTGGAGGAGAAGCGCCGCCGCGCCGCACAGTTGCGGCAGGTCGAGCAGTGGGCCAAGGAGATGCAGGCCACGCGGACACGACTCGCGGCCGAGCAGGCGGAGCGGGAGGCGCAGGCCGAGCAGGCGCGGGCGGCCGAGTGGGCGCGGAGCCAGCAGGAGGCCGAGGAGCGGCAGGCAGTGGAGGAGGACCGCCGCGATGACGGTCTCGTCATGTCGCAGTACGGCCCGCAGGAGTTTGTCATGGGCACGGGCAAGCGTCGCGTAACAGTGACGCGGATCAGCCCGAGCATGTGGGACGCGGTGCACCGCGGAACCGTCTACCTGGTGTCGAAGGAGGGCAGCGAAGACGGGTCCTGGCTGGTCATCGCGCCGGACAACACGCGCATCGGCGTCTGTTCGGTGCTCAATGACGCTCCCTACGCGTCCAGCGTCCGGGACATCGTCCGCAGCCACGCCGACGCCATGGAGCGGGGCGAGGCGCTCGTCGGGGGGACGTCGCCCGACGCAGTCGCTGTGCCCGAGGGGACCTGCCAGGGCGGCCCGCCGCCACCGGAGATAGGCGGGCCGAGCAGGAGTCGGCGCTGAGCTACCCGTGAGAAGGCTGGCCGCACGGTGACGACCTTGATGCCGGGCGTCGTGGGGAGGCTACGACTGGACCGCGACCGGGCCGCGGGGCGATCTCCCTGGTGCCGCCGGCCTTCACACGATCGGCAGGACGTGCAGCGGCGTCGCCTCCGACACGCGCAGGACGAGGCTCGCTCCTTCACCCGTACCCTCTGCTCGGCATCACCGGCATTGCCGCAATCCGGAGCCTCGGACGCTGTCCACAGCTGCCTGCGATGAGAGTCATGGCGTCGGGGTGGAGAAGAGGCCCCGGCCGCAAAACTCTCGACTTCGAGGAGACCCTCTGTGATCGTCGCCATGCTCGACGTGTTGCTGACCATCCTGCTGCCACTGGTAATGGGCGCGGCGATCACATGCACCAGTCCCAGCGGCGTCTTGTTCACACGCCCGCCGGAGCAACCCTTGGTCGGGCGGGGCCGCTTGGCCCCGATGCGGGTGCTGCTCTTGTTGCTGCCTGTGGTGTGGCAGCCGCTGGCGAGCAGGTACCTGCTCGCGGAGCGGCTGTTCGGCGTGTTCGTCATCGCCGTCATCGGGATGGGGTTGGGTCGCGTCGGGCGCGCGGTGGCCCGGCGGCTTCCGGGTACGCGGAGCGGCAGTTGACCGCCCGCTGGCAGACCTTCTTGCCGCCAACGTCTCAGAAGCGCCGGGCCGCCCGGGGCGCTCAGACGTCAGGTAGGGCATGAAGGAATGGTCAGCAGGCGAGTCTGCACACTGCAGCCGTCCTGGACTCGTGTTGGCGGCTTGGGGCGGCCTCGCCGGGTGCCTTGTCTTCTACGTCGGCGTCCTGCGGGGCGGCCCGATCGTGCTTGCCGCGGTCGCCGGCGGGGCCGTGCCGGTTGTCCTCGTGCCGACCGTGAGCCTGCTCCTTCTGTTCGCGCAGGTGGCTGGCCTTGTGGGGCTCTGCCTTTCCGGCTGGCGCGCGCTGTTCACCGCTTCGGCGTACGTGATGGCCGTCCGCGCGGCCCGACGTGAGCCTCGGTGAGGGACGGCGTTCGCACACCAAAGCCCTTGAGGGGCCCGCGTGGAGCGGGCGTCCCTCAAGGGCTCATGCCGTTCGCCGGCTGACCGCTACTGCGGCACGAGCGCGGAGACAAGATCGGAGGCTCCGAGCAGGCGCACCTGGCGGGCGTCGAGCCCGGCCGGGTACAGGGCGTATGCCTCCGCGCCCTCGGCCAGGGGCAGGTCGCCGCGCACCAGGTACGCGAGATCCACGTCGGTGGTGTCCAGGTCGAGCTGCCGGTCGGTGTGCGCAGTACCGATGCGTGCGGCGAAGTCCGTGGTGGTCTCCTCCGGGTGGCGCTGGTAGGTGGTGGTGGAGCCGTCGAGGTGACGGAGGACGACGTTCGTGGCCCGTGCAGCTGCCTGCCAGGTGGCGAGTTCACCGAGTCCGACACGGGCGCCGGAGGTGAACAGACTGGTCAGGCCCTCCCCGAGGGTGGCGAGGTCGTTCGCGTGCCGGTGGACGGCGTGGTGCGTGCCGGTCACGCCGCGGACGATGTCGAGCCAACGCATGGTGCGCCCCTGGACGTCGATCAGCAGGGGGACGCTGGCGCGGGCCTGGCCGGTCAGGTCGAAGCGCTGTTCGACCTGGCGCGGGTCGAAGACCGCCCCGGTGTTGCCGTCCTCGTCGCGGGACATGAATCCGGCGAAGGCTTCGGCGAGTTCGTCGAAGGGCACGTTGTTGTAGGAGAAGACCGCAGCGACGAGGTAGCGAACCCCTGCGGCGGCCAGCTGGTCGAGGTCGAGGTCGACGAACTCGCTGGCGCCCTGCGGGGCGGGGGCGCTCTGCAGGTCGCCGGAGTGAACGGCCGCTGCTCCGGCGAAGCGGAGCCGGGTGTAGTCGCAGGTGCCGACGTGCTGCCAGGCATCGTTGAACATCGCCGTGGACAGGTCCAGGTCGGTGCGCCCGGAGTCGGCGCTCTCCATCCAGTGGAGGAAGAGGCGGACGGTGCGTCCGTCGGGCAGGGGCAGTTCGCTGCCGCGCGGCAGGGTGACCAGGGCGCGCGAGGCGGTCCGCTCGGCGAACGGTGCGATCATGCCGTCCAGGCCGGCGTCGATGACGGCGGTGTCCGCCGGGGTGAGCCGGCCCGCGCGGCGCAGAATCTCGCCGGTCAGGATGGAGACGGCGCGGTCGACGACGGCGCCCGGGAGCGGGTCGCGCTCGTCCGCGACGATGTGTGCCTTGGCGTTGCCGCCCTTGGGGAAGAAGACCCGCTCGGTTCCCTTCCGGGTCCGGGTGCGGATCTCTCCGAGCGCCGACAGGAGTACGGCCGGTGCGACGCGGGGGGCTGCCTGTTCCAGGACGTCGAGGACGCGCTGGGTGTGGTCGTCTGCGGCCGTGCGCAGAACGTGGTCCAGACGGCGGAGCAGTTCGCCGGGCCGCTGGGCGAGCAGGGTCAGCGCACGGGGAACGTCGCTCTCGGCGAAGGCCGTCTCCACCTGGGCGGACCAGAGTGCGAGGGTGACCTTCGGGCGGTTGGTGCTGGCGGCCGGGACCCGGCGCGCCGTCGTCCGCAGGGTGTGGGAGAGGACGTCGTCGGTGAGCTTGGTCTCGCGCAGGGCGGCGATGGCGAGGGCGGTCTGCGGGTAGCGGGTGGCGTACTCGAAGGGGTGCAGCCGCTCGGCCAGGTGCTTCCACGCCTGGGCGTGGCGGCGCATGTCCTCCGCGACCAGGTTCACGTCGAGGCCTTCGAGGGCCTGCAGGAGGGCGCGGCGCAGCGGCCGCGGGATGGCGGTGAAGCGGGTGGGGGTGACCAGTCCGGCGTCGCCGCCGGAGCGGACTGCCTCCAGGCGCAGGATGTCGGTGGCCGTGGTGATGCGGGCGGTCACGGCCGGAAGGACAGCCTGGTACTGGTCGGGGTCATTGAGGAGCCAGGCCAGAACGCGGGCCTTGGTCTCGCGTGCGGGGATGGTCTCGGGCAGCCACGTCAGGTCGGTGCGGTCGCCCGCCTCGTCGAGGAGGGTGACGAGGTCGTCGGTGTCCTGCGGGCTGAGCGCGCTGGTACGCGAGAGGAGGCCGGCGAGTTCGGCTGCGGCGTCGGCCTTGCGGTCCGCGAGGTCACCGCCGTGGGTGAGGACGCGCAGCCGGTCGGGGAGGGCGCGGCGCGTCCCGGCGATGGGCCGGTGGTGCTGCGGGCGCAGGAAGGGGTCGTTCGCGTTGATGCGGCACTGGCAGATCGGGCAGGCTGCGAGGTCGGCACCGTCGAAGCACGCCGTGCAGACCAGGTGCGCGCACGGGGCGACCGGGTGGACGGTGGCGGTCGAGCCGCACAGCACGCACGGCTGCTCGGGGCTCTGGAGGAGAACAGTCAGCACCCGGTCGACGTAGAGGGCGAGGGTGTCGGTGGGAGTGCTGGCCGGAAAGCTGCGGAACAGAGGGGTGTGGTCGCGGTCCGCGCCGAGCGCTGCGTCGATGTCGTCCGTCAGGGCCCGGCCGATGGTGGCGAGCCGTGTGTCGCTGCAGCCAGCGAGTACCTGGCGAAGCTCGTTCGACAGCAGGAAGCCGCGCTCGATGAGGTCGGCTTCCAGCAGGGTGATGCCGGCGAGGGAGCCAGCGGGCGAGGAGGCCGGCGAGGCCTGGGGGTTCAGGTAGACGGATCCACGACGGGAAAGGAGCGTTGCGGCCAGGCTGCGACGGACTCCGCTGGTGGTGGTGATGGTCGTGATCGTCATTGCCGTCCTCCCCCTGTCCCGGCGGGTTCCGGGTCTCCAGGGCCCTGGTCTCCAGGGCTTCGTCTACGTGAGCCGAGGCGGACGGGGCTCTGTCCCGGGGAGGGGTAAGCACCTGAGAGCCGCTCGGCGTTGCCGAAAGTTCGATCTCATCGCGATCAACGGGCGCAGCAAAGGCACCTGTTGTTCGTGCAGGGCACGGTGTGAGGCTCTCGGAAGCGGGGCGGAAAGTGAACGCGCTGAGTCTTTTCCAAAGAGAGTGAGAAGGAAGCACGTATCGGAGCCGCCCCGCAGCCGGGACACTACCAACCGTTGAATCTCCGTTGCACGGGGATTTCGCTGTCGGGCCGGCGAAGGGGTTGAACCTTGCCGCGCGGTACGGCCGCGGACCCTGCTGTTGCACGGCCAGAGCCTCGCTTCCGACACGAAGAATGTACCAACAACAAACCTCCACGTCAAGTTATTAGCGTCACAAGTGGGCGCAGCCACCCAATGACCCTTATAACTTGCTTTAGATCTACCTGTTTGGTACATTTATACATGGCTGATATCGGCCCTCCCTCTGAGCAGAGAGACCGCCTTGGCTGACACCTCGTACCCCGACGACCGCCCGTTCACCTCCGGCCCCGTCCCCCTGGAGCTTCTCCCCTTCCTGCCGGAGGACTTCCACGACGGCGGTGACGCCGCTGACTGGCTGGCGCACCTGGCGCCGTGGGGATGGACCGGCGTCCGTGACTGGGGAAGCGACGGATGGGACCTGAGCAACTGGCCCTACGAGGCGGTGGCCTTGTACGACTCTCCGTTCGAAATCTGCTATGCACTCGTGGTCTACACGGAGGGCGACGTAAGCGTCGAGGCCTGGGCCACCCGTGAAGAGCGCAACGACTCGGTCACGGCCCTCGCTCTGTCCTACTGGAGCCGCTCCAGCCACGGCCCTGCCGATGCGCCCGGTCCGGGCACCCCGCCCGGACAGGTCCCCGCCCGCTTCCGCAGCCCGTACATCCCCGACGACCGCGCGACCTGACGTCGTACCCCGCCCGCCGACACCAACCGCCTCACAGAGCTGGAGCTGCATGACCGCGCCCGACGATCTCCACGACACCGAACGCACCACCGCAGAACTCGCCGAGGTCATGTTCAGCGGCAACGTCATCGAGGTGCGCTTCGGCGCCCTGCTCACCTTCCGCGTCTCCCTCAGCGGCGTCGACATCCTCGTCCGCCACTCCCTGAGCTCGGATCAGATCGTGTCCCTGGCCTCAGGCCTTGGCCGCGGCCAGGTCCCGATCCCCACGGCGGCCCCTCCTCGGTCCGGTGCTCCTCTGATCGTCGACCCCGGCGAGGCCGCGCTCCTGAGCCGCGCCCTCGAAGCACGGGCAACGCTCGTCGGCGGATCGCCGTCGCTCTGAGGCACAAAGACGAGCGGGCGCGGTCCTGGTCGCCCTTCCCTGAACGGCTTCAGCCCTGGCGTGGTGCCCTTCCGGGAGAGACCGGCCGGCCGCTAGAAGAGGACGTTGTCGTCCGTCGGTGGCACGGCACGCTCCGTGGTGGGCGGCCGGTAGTGGATCTCGACCCAGCCGTCCCGCCGGTAGACCCGCATCTCGTCGCACTGCGGGCACCGCACCGCGTAGTGGGTGTTGCACCAGTACGGCCTGTGCTGGACGCGCACCCACTGGGACGCCTGTCCGGAAGAGGATCTCCGGGCACGGGCCAGGGTCGGCTCGGGCGTGTACCAGGTCTGGCCGGAGGCGGTCGACAGAGGGCCGGGGAAGGCACACGTGGGGCAGGAGGGGTCTATGTGCGTGGCTTCGATGGCAGGTTCCCATCTCCCCCAGCGGATCACGCCGTCCTCCTGGTCGCGGTCCGGTAGGGCGGGAAGGATCCTCGTGAGGTCGGGCTCGGCCGATGTCGCCATGGCTTCCAGTGTGCCTGCACGCTCTGACACCGGCGGCATGCCAGCGTCCGACAGGGGCCGCCCGTGCGTCATTCGCTTGTCTGGCTGGATCCGGTCATCGTGGGCACGTTGAAGACGACGGAGCCCGCGTCGTACCCGAAGTCTCCGGGGTGGAAGCCTCCAGCGACCCCGCCGTTGAAGTACGAGGCGATCCCCGCCTGGACGATGGCGTCGACCTCCGCCTCGCTCTCCGCTCGCGCGAGGGCGGCGAGGTCCCGTCCGCTGAGAGAGATGGAGATGTCCCGGGAGCGAATCGCGTCCGAGCCGCGGACCGTGAAGTTGTTGACGCGCGGCACCAGGACGTCACCGCGGTGGTGTTCTGCCTGTCGAGCTCGGCGCTCGCGGCCGCGCTTGGTCGTCTGCGCGGCGGTGGCGTCCCGCAGGAGCCGAGCGGCGTTCGCGCCCTTCGGGGTGCGTGTTCCGTCGAGCCAGCGCCGAACGGTGCGGGGGGACACGTTGTAGGCGGCGGCCATGGCCGCCGCCTGGCCGCCGTAAATCCGTTCGAGGGCGTGCGCGGTCTGAGTGGTGGTGCGCGCGGGGGCCTGCTTGGAGGTGTAGAAGAGCTTGTTGACCCGGGAGTACATCTCGGTCAGCTCGGCCTGCTTGGCGTCTTGCTCTCGGTTCGGGGTCACGGCTGTCCTTCTACGGCGATGCCGTCGGTGGTGTAGTCGTGGGTGAGGCGGGAGGGGTGCTCGTCACTGTTCAGGAGCTCCATGACTTCCTGCATGGGGATGCTCGCCTCGTGCTTGAACTGGCCAGGCCCGATTCCCAGGCGCAGAACGCCGAGTACCGGCTTGCCGTTCTCCGCGGGTGTCAGCAGCTCCAGCGGCGACGGCTCCTGGGTGGCGTAGAGGTAGGAGTCGACATTGACCGCGAACGGGGCCCGGCCGGTCTTCTTGTAGGTCTTGCGCATGCGCCTGTGGTTGGCGATGCGGGCGGCGGAGATGACGGTGTAACGCACTTCGGGCCGGTATGACCAGTTGGACACGATCTGCTGCAGCCAGGTCTCCTCGTCGAGGTAGGCGGCCCCGTCGGCCCACTTTCCGACGCCGCCCTTGTAGATGGCCTTGTAGAGGCCGGCGAGCACCAGGGCGTCGCTGCGTTCGGTGTCCCCGGGGTCGATGTCCTTGTGCACCGCGTAGGCGGCAAGGAACTCCTCTGCCTCCTGGCCGTCCGTGAGCCCGAGCGCTCCGTAAGCGCCCTTGTACGCCTCACGCAGCCGGTTGGTCCACTCCTTGAGGAACGGCACCGTCATGGTCGACAGATACGCCTCGGTGATGGTCCCGGGGTCGAAGCCGTACTCGGTCACCATGTAGGCGACGGTCGGGGTGGCGTACCAGCCGGGCCCGGCGGGGTGCTCTCCGTGGAACGTCGCAGGGTGCGGCAGCAGGGAGTCCACCTCAATGCCGGTGAAGTCGCACCACCACAGCCCGGCAGGAGCCGACTTGGTCTCCCAGACCGGGTCGGAGTGGTGTTCCAGCGGTCCCACGGGCAGGCGAAGTGACATGGTCACCGACAGATACGAGGCGCACACGTCGCAGGCGACGGCGTACGGCATGGCGGCTTCGGCCGCGGTGAGGGGTCGGGACCAGTACTTGTAGTCCTCCTCCTCGCACAGGACCTCGCCGCGCTGCTGGAGCTCTCGGGTCAGTGGGTGGCGAGCGCCGGCGGCCGGCGGTACGACTGTGTCGCCGCCGGGAAGAGCTCCGTCGCGGAGCCGGGAGCTCCATTCCCCCTGCTCGTCCTGGAACGGCTCGGAACGCGGGCGGACTGCGTCGAGGAGCAGCTTGCTGGTGGTGGCAGGGGTGACCCCGGGCGCGATCCCGAGGTCGGCGACGTACTTGCGGATGCGGCGCGCGAGGGTCTCTGCGTCGAGCTCTCCGGTGGGGGCGGCCGCGAGCTGGGCCAGCATCGCGCCGGTCACCTGCTGCTTGTCGCTGCCCTGCCCGAGCCATGGCGTGACGACCACACGCAGCGAGGACTTCGGGCCGCCGGCGCTTCCGGCACGGCGGAACGCATGGAAGACGGGGCCGAGTTCCTGGGACAGTTCCATGCCGACGCTGGCGGCGGCCGTGTTCAGCTTCTTCGTGAGGGCGGCGAGCGCCTTCTCGGTAGCGGGGTACGAAGCGGGCAGGCCGAGGGTCTTGAGCGCTGCGGCTGACAGGCAGACGATACCGTCACCGGTCCGGCCTGCCCCGTGGACGCGGTCGATACGCAGCGGCAGGCCGGTGCCAAGCCAGGCGAACCAGTCCGTGAGCTTCGTTCCGGCAGGCGGCGGGAGCTGGGCGATGTCCGTGTGCCAGCCCTGGGCGTCGTGGCCGAGGGCGACCGCCGGCCACCGGCGAGGGGCGTTCACGGCCGAGGCGGAGGCGCCGCCGCTACGGGCGGGGGCGCGGTGACGCCCTGGGCGTGTGGCTGCCTGTGCGGGGCGACCGCGGTACGCGGGCCGAGACGTGACGGCGGAGGGGCGTTCCGGTACAGGCACGGGACGCGAGGGCGCGGGCGGCGCGGTGGGCTGGGCGCTTTGAGCTTGCTCGGCGCGACGCTTCTGCTGTCGCTCCACGGCCGCGGCGCGGGAGGCGGCGGTGCACTGCTCGGGGCAGCGCTTCCACTTCGAGACCATCTTGTCGCTCTCGAGGACCCACGCGACAACGTAGCCGGGACGGGGACTGCCGATGCAGCCGGCGCAGCCGGCAAGGCGTGCCTCAGCCATCGTTGCTCTTCCCCTCGTGGCGGGTTCCGGAAGGCTGTCGCGGATCGTGACGTGGTGCAGATCGAGAGCCGCTCTGAACGCCGAACAGCTGCTGCCTGGCGGCAAGTCGGGACGCGTCCTGTGCCGCTCTGGCTCGTGTGGCTTGGTCGCGGGGAGCGATCCGCTCCAGCTCGGCCTGAGCAGCGGCGTAGATGCGCTCGGGTGATATCCGGCGCCCGCGCTCGACTCCCTGCAGGTTGAGCGCGACCTCCTGAAGCAGGCGGTCGACCGCTGTTCCCGGCCGGACGTCGTGGGCCTTGCCGGCATCGGCGAGATTCGACGCCATGATCAGGTAGTTGACACGTTCCGAGTCCGGCCCCAGAAGCCTTTGAGCAAGCGGCCAGGCCGACGAGACAAGGACCGAGCGAGCGGGCTGGAAGCCGTCCGCGGTCAGGGCCGGGCACACGTAGGTGCGGGAAGAAGCGCGGCTGAGGTAACTGCGCTCCTCGTCTCGCCGAAGGGTGGCCGTACGAGAATCCGGCAGCTCGGTCCCGAAGAACGCCTCGTGCACCGTCCGGATCACCTTCCGCGCCGCGGGGGCGCCGATCAGGTTCAGAGTCTGGACGACCTGCTCTCGGGCGGACTTGAGAGATGCCGTCAGCGGACGGTCCGCCGGCATGCCCAGGAGGTCGTCCCAGGCGTTCTGCGCATTCGTCAGCTGCGTACGGAGCTCTTCGAGCCGGTCGAGATCGGCGGCTGCGCGGGCGGCGCGCATCTCGACCCGAAGTCGCGAGATCCGGTCCTCGATCGCATCCAGAGCTTCGTCCACGGGCCCCAACTTACCAGAGTTTCCCTGTGTTCCCCTGAGAAATCCTGGTTCTGTGAGGCTGATGGCAGCGGCGCCTGAGGGGCCACAACGCGACGCAAAGGCACCTGGCCGCGAAGGCGCCGCGGCGGCCACCGCGACGGTTCCGCCGTAGCGTTACGCACCCTTGGTGCCCGCCCTGGACTTCGCCCCCGCGGCGACCTCACGCTGCCCCCGACGGGAACGGTGATGGCCCCACCGGTTGCGGAGCTCGCGTTCGCATATGCGCGCCATGCTGCCAGCCACCACTGACATCAACGCCCGCGCACCCGGCAGGCCGTTCACTGTCCGGTGACAAGGACTCCACACTCAGGCCGCACAACGAAGGCGTGCCCAGCGCCGGACCTCACGCCCTCCGCCTCTCGCTTCCAGGCAACCCCCGCCCCGGACCCCGCACCCGACCCTCCGGCTTCTGGCGACGGCGCGAGCGACACTTCGCGCCTCCACCACCGGGCATCCGACCCTTTTTAGTTGCCGCATACTGTGTCCGTGAGATAATGTAAAGGGGTCAAGCGGGCAGGCTCTGCGGAGCTTCGCATGCTGACCCCCAGCCCGCCGTCCGGTGCCCCCTACGCCCACCGGACGGCTTCCTGCGACGGGCCCGCCCATCCCCCTGGGCGGGCCCGTCGGCCTTGTCGTCAAGGGCCGTCTCCAGGGCCAGCCCTGCATGACTCCACCGATACCGAAGTCGCACAGTCGCGGTTCCAGCAGGAGCGCCGCACCTCGCGCGCGGGCCGTCATCGTGCCCGTGATGCGCAGTACCGCGCTCTTCTTTCCTGGCCGCGGGCGCAACCGTAGGCGTTCGGCCGGTCACGCGCCCTTCGGCGCGGACCGTCCGCTGCGTCTCCGTCAGCTACGTAGAAGGAGGACTCCATGTCAAAGGCCCCGAGACAGGCCACCGCCGCCGAGACCAGGCATCTCAAGGCCGCCTCCGCCGATCCGCATGGGCATCTTCCCGTGACGGTGTCCGCGCGGCTGCTGAAGGCAATGCTCGAGGCGGGCTTCATCTACCGCGAGGATCGCGACGGGTTCCGCCTCGCCAGCGCAGAGGCTCTTGCCCATGCGGACGGCACCTGGCGGATCACCTTGGCGGGCCGGCGGGCGGCGCTCACCGCAGCTCAGTGGCGCACCCTCACGGAGCGGGTCGCGGAAGACGGGGCGTTCACCACCCGGGTCAACTGGGTCACGAAGGACGGCCTCGCTGCCGTGGGGCTGGCCGAGTACCGCGACGACGAAGGAGTGGTCCAGCCCCACGACGGCAGTTCGGGTGTGCTCGGGCCGCGCTTCCGCTGCTACCGCACCGAGTTGGGGCTCCGTGTCGCTCAGTTGGCCGACGAGGACGAGCTTCGGTGACCTCGCTGTCAGGCCTCGGGAACGCTGCGGCCTGACAGCGGTACGAACGGCGCGCCTGGGCGCCGCGGTCCGGCTCGTCGGGACGACCACCACGTGCACCATGGCCAGTCGGGCGTAGCTGCCGGCACACGCGCCCGGCCGGCGATCTGGACCGGGTCTACGTGCCTGCCCAGTGCCAGGTTCGCGAGGGAATCGTCTCAGCCGCTGAAAGTACTGTGCCCCGGGTCGCGTGCTGCGAGAAGCAGAGGCGAACACCGGGGCTCAGGGGGCTCTACCCCGGACAGTGTGCGTGGCAGTGACTGCTACCCAGGGCGTACTGGCTGATCATATGCGAGCGTCCGAGGCGGTTGCCACTGAATTTCGTGCCCGCCTCGCTCCGGGCGGGCTCAGACGGTGTGCAGGCCCTGGCGCTCCCAGCGTCGCAGGCGGGCGTAGTCCCGTTCCACGGCGGACCGCTCGTCGGCGGCCAGGTAGGCGTAGCCGGGAGAGGTCAGCAGGTCGGCTGTCGGAGCGATCTGCTCGCCGGGTTCGACTGCGGAGACGACGGCGACCGCGCTGGGGAGCCTGGCGATCCTCTGAGCAGCGCGGGCGTCGGCCGGTCCGTGGCGGTGGTTGACGAACTCGACGTTGCGGACCGTCGCGCTCCAGGTGGTGTGGGTGTCCTGGAAGTCCAGGAGGTGTTGGGGGTCAAGGAGGGTTGCCGCTGTCAGCGCGGTCTGCGAAACGCCGGAGTAGCGCTCGACGATGTCGGGTTGGGTCGCGCCGCCCAGCCGGGCTCCGGTCTCGATCAGTACGGGTCCTCGGGAGGTGAGCATGACTTCGGTGTGTGCGGGCGTGGAACGGATGCCGAGCGCGTCGAGGACGGCGAAGGTGAAGTGCCGCAGGGTCTTGGCGATCTGGGTGGTGGCTTCGACTGGCTCTTCGTAGTCGTAGAGCGGTGTGGAGTCGGCTCCGACCTGCTTGACGTAGCGCCAGATCTCCGCGACGCGGTGGTGGCCGTCGTAGGAGACGGTGTTGATGTAGAACTCGGGTCCCCTCAGGCGTTCCTGTACGAGGACGGCGCGGTTGGGCTCACCGAAGACCGTGCGGGCCGCCAGGACGGCGGCGCTGGCGGTTTCGACCTGCAGGGCGGTGGAGCAGAACGTGACGTTGTCGGTGCCGGCGGACGACAGGGGTTTCACGACGGCCGCAGGCAGTCCGGACGCCTGGAACCAGGCAGCGGCTTCTCCCGGCGTCGTGGCCAAGGTGGCCTGGGGCGTCGCCAGACCCGCCGCGGCGACAGCTTGAGCCATCAGGTGTTTGTCCCGCCGGGCGGCTATGTGTTCGGCCGAGTTGGTGGGCAGCCCGAGGAGGAGGGAGAGCCGCTCGGCGAGAGTGACTCCGGACTCGGCGCCGGCGGTGATCCTCGTGGCGCCGAGCTCGCGCAGACGGTGGGCGACCGCCTGGAGGTCGGGGTCGTGGCCAAGGTCGGTGATGTAGGAGTCCGGGTCGAACGACCGGCGCAGGTACCCGCTGACGTGGGGCTGGCTTCGGACGTGGATGCAGGGCTGGTCCAGGCTGTGCAGCCGCCGGGCCAGAGCGGCTCCGGTCGAGTATCCGTCGACAATGGCGATGGTCATGGTGGGGGTACCTCGTGCGTCGGTCGGGGGGCTTCGGTCACGCTGCGGGGCGTAGATGCTGCTCGGCAAGGAGAGCGGCTTGCCGGACGCGGGCTCGGTCCCAGCCCGGCTCCTTGGGCAGAGCTCGCAGGAAGCGGCGGAGCTCAGTGGACTGGATGATGGTCACGCCGTGGCTGACCAGCCCGCCGGGGGGTACGGCGGCGTGATGGACTGCGACGACTGCCTGAACGCGGTGGCCGAGGACTTCGGCGGCCCGGCTGGCTTCCCACTGAACCGTCTCGAGGGTTTTCTGCTGTGGGTGCCTGCCGTACCAGAGTGTTCCGCCGCGCATGTGCACCTTGGCGTTCTTCGCCTTCCAGGTCTTGGTGTCGACGTAGACCGGACCGCACTTTCCCAGGACGAGATGATCCAGGTTGGCGCGGGATCGAGGTATCTGGCGGTCGTGGAGGACCGCCCAGCGGCCGAGCCCGAACCAGACGAGCGGAGCAAGGATCCAGCGCGTGCGGCGTTCGCCGGCGGCACCGGTAGCCCACGTGCTGCCCTTGGTGCGGTAGATGCGGCGCAGGGCGAGCACGACCGTCACCAGGGCGACGGCAGTGCCGGCCTGCCAGTTGGTCACGCAGGCCGCGAAGTACCCGGCGGCAAGTGCGACGGGGGCGACCATCAGAGGGATCGCCCATGCGGCGGTGCGGTGCTGCCTTCTGCGCTCGGTCGCGCGGATGCTGTCGGCCATGGCCTGGGCGCTCGCCCCGGCGCCGGAGCGGCGCTTGGGTCGGGTCGGCATTCGGTCTCCTCGGAGATCATGCAGGTGGGGAAAGGGCGATGGTGCGTGGGCCGGGCTGTGGACAGAGTCCGCTGGTCGCAGAGCTGTGGGCTTGACGCTCAGGACGGAGTCGATGTCCTGTGCCGTACAGCAGTGGCGGGAGCTTGCTGTCGGGACGTCTTCCAGTCGCCAGACCGGGCTGCCCTGAACAGGCGGGTCGATGGCGCCATGCCCGCCGGAGCGTCTGCGGGCGCTGCTGACGCGGGCGGCTCCGTCGCGCAGTACGAGAGGGAGTCCTGCTCAGCGGTCGCGGCTTCTGGTGCGGGTGGCGACGTCGGTGGTGTCAGTCATCGGGGTCGGCGGCTTTCTTCGGGAGCCGCTCTCCTCCCCGGCACAGGTACCAATCGGGGTTGAGGTGAGGGCGCAGGACTGCTCCGCGCCACATGTACTCGATGGGCTCGCCGCAGGCGGTGCAGGTGCCGTAGTCCGAGCGGCGGCGGTCCGGTCGGGTCACAGCAGGTTGTCCGCGGTCCGGTCGTCGGCGAGAGGGAGGGCCCTGCAGCGCGCGTCCCGGCACGCGTGGCGGTCGTGGTAGCCCTGGGCAAGGCTGTCGATCTCGTCGGCGACCGCTTCGGGGACGTCCGCGGCGTGCGTGGTGGTGGAGTTGAACCATTCGTGGTCGGGGCCGCCTGCACCCGGGTCCACGACGTGGACGGCCAGTCGGCTGCCGGTGACCTTCGCACCGTCGAGGTACACGGTGACGTCCGTATCGGCGTCCGGGTCGCGGTCGACGACGACGTCGATACGTCCGGGCGGGGCCGGGCGGCGCAACTCGTAGCGCAGACGGCCGTTGATGCGGATCTCGTACGTTCCTGCGCGGGGGTCGAGTTCGCGGACGAGGGCGTGCCGGTTCGTGTCGTACGCCGCCCATGCCTCGTATCCTTCCGCGGGCGTTCCAGTGGTGTCCTGGGCGCCGTTGTGGCGGGTGCAGAGGGTCAGTTCCTGGCGCAGATCGGCAAGGACTCGGGTGTGGTTGCGAGCGATGGTGCGGATCGTGGCTCCTGGGGTGCGGCCCGCGGCGGGGGCGGGGCGGAGGCTGCGCAGGAGCGGTCTGCGCAGCCTCCGGAGTGGTCACTGCGGGAAGTTGAGGACCACGATCGTCGGGGTCTTCGACTGCGCCGCTGCGGAGATCGCCGCGGTGACCGCCTCGGTCAGGGTGGCGGCATCGGTCGGCTTCGGCTGAACGCTCTGAGCCGGGACGGCGGAAGGCGAAGTCACGGCGGTGGCCTCGGGCTGGGCGTCACGGATGACGCACAGGAGGTGACGTACGAGGAACTCGGCCCGGGTGCTCACCCTGGTGGCCATCCGGCCTCCGGGCCTGACACGGCGCGCGATGGCCGTCATCTGCCGAGCGTCGAGTGCGTCGATGAGCTCGGTGGTCGGCAGGCCGTCGAACTCGTTCCAGAACGCGTCGAAGGCGATGGGAATCGCCTGCTGAAGGTCCTCGGAGAACCCGGCGAGCCACGGCGGCTGGTGGACGCTGCGGCTCCGGCCGGAGGGCTGCGCCGTACGGAAGGCGTGCAGGAAGTCGGTGATCAGCTGAGCGGTCGGGCTGGCGTTGGACTTGACGGTCGGAGGCCGCTCGTTGATCCGGCGTGCCGCGAGCGCCATGTGCTCGTGGGTGAGGGTGTTGACCTCGCGCGCGGTGATCACGCCGCCGAAGTGGCTCTTCCTGAGTTCCACGGCAGTGAGCAGGGCCTTGCGCACCCGGTTGTGGAACTCGTGCGGGCTGTAGATCTCCTTGTCGATCTCCTGGGCGAGGGGCAGCTGAAGCATGGAACTCCCGGGTTCGGGGGGCGAGGGAACACCCCTCGCGTGACCCTTCTATCTTACGATAAGATGACCTCTTTAATCAAGTTAAAAGAGACGACGGGTTCGTGCTTCGCTCCCCTGTCGGCTCGCCGCCCACTCATCCGCCGGCTCGCCAGCCGGCGTTAGCCCACGGGGGTATCCACCCATGCAGTACACGACGCACCCCACGTCCACACGCACACGCCCCGGCTGCCTCATGCTGCCCTTCGCCCTGGCCGCCCGGGTCTTCCGCCCGTCCCGCCCCGGCCGGATCGCCGACAGAACGATCGAGGGCTTGCAGATAGCCCGGACCGGCATCGGCCTCGGAGCAACCGCGTGGGTGCTCTACGCGTACCCGATGCAGGAGTCGCTGCCCTCGTTCGCGAAGGACGAGCTCACCGAGATCCTCATCAGCACAGGCGTGCTCGTCGTCGCCGGCCCCATGGCCCTCGCTCTCTTCGTCGCCGCCGCCCGGGCACCCGGACGCGCGGTGTACGTCCGCCGACTGTCGGGGCCGCTGGTCGGCTTCGGCGCACTGTTCGCGTCCGTGCTCGTCCTGTTCCTTCTCCTGCAGAACAGTGGCGGGGCCCGCTTGGCCCCGCAGTTCGGGCCCTTCCAGATCGTGTTCTTGCTCGTGGCGCTGGCTGCGGTACTCTTCGCCGTGCCCTTCGGGCTCGCCTCCGCGGTGCTGTGTGTGCACTACGTCTTCCGCACCGGCGACGTCCACGAGATCCTCCCGCCGCTGCTCTCCCCCTTGCTGGTCTGGGTGATGTTCGGCTTCCAGCTGGCCGACGGACCCCCGGTAGCCGCACCCGAGCAGGTACAGCTCCTCTTCCTGGTCGGTCCCCCGCTGTCCGTCACCCTGCTGTCCCTATGGGAGCTCCGCCGACTCCGAACCCGGTTCGGCATCACAATTCGCGGAGCCCTGCACCGGAGCTGCGGGCCGGCTACCGGCCGGTGACCACTCGGTGCCGCGGTTCCGGCCCTGCGGGCCCTGCTCCTGCGCAGTGTGGGGCGGCCATGCCCAGGCCCTTGCCGGAGAAGTCGTGCGCGCGGCGGATGCGCTCCATAGCGTCAAGAAGCTGAGCGATGACGGTGTCCGCGGTCTGCCGATCGTCAGGGAACGAGAAGGCACGGGCAGCCTCACTCAGGATGGAGGCGCCGTATTCAGCGAGGCCGAGGCTGTGCATCTGCTGGCTGGGTAGCACCTAGATCAACTCCCTGTCGAGGACGGTCATCGCAGGGACACGGCGTGCGCACGGACTGCGGGGTCTGTGGCCAGTGCCGCGTCGGCGAGGAGGTGGAGGCGCCAGTACAGGTCCAGGCGCTGGTGGGTGGCTGAATCGGCCCCGTGGGCGAGCACGGGGCTCGGGTCCGGCAGGCGGAGGCGTGCGGCAAGGCGGGCGCGGTCGGAGATGGGGTCGCCGAAGGCGGCAAGTTCCCAGTCCAGCAAGAACCGGAGACCGTCTGTGGTGCGGACGAGGTGTCCGGGCTGGAGGTCGTGGTGGAGCAGCCGTGGCTCGGTGTCGAGGTTCACTCGGTCGAGGTCTCGGCGGAGAGCCGCTGCGGCCGTAGCAAGTTCGGGTGCTGTGGCCGTGTAGAGGTGCAGGCGGTCGTGGAGGTAGGCGCGCCAGGTGGGGTGCCGGGTGGCTCCGGCGAGACGCCCGAAGTGAGTTCCGGCGATGGCGTGGACTGCGGCGAGCGGGCCAGCGAGGTCATCGAGAAACCGTTCGGCGGGTACGGGCTCGGCCTGGACGGCGCTCTGCGCGGTCCAGGCCGGCTGCCCCTCCGAGTGCGTCGAGCAGTCGGGGGCCGGGAGCGCGGTGGTGGGTGAGGAGAGTGAGTGCGGCGGCTTCGTTGGCGGCGCGGGCCGGGTCTCTGTAGTGCTTGAGGACGTACGGCTCGCGTCCGCCGATGTACCAGACGCGGTTGGCCTGACCGGTGGTGATTTCGGTGGCGCCGTCGGGGACGCGGCCGTCGATCCTCCCCACGGCGTCAGGCGATGTCGCCGAGGTAGCGGGTCGGGGACTCGCCAAGCGCGAGGTCGGCGATCAGGTTGCGCAGACCGTGGGGCAGCAGGTTGAGGCCGGGCACCTTCTCCAGCTCAACCCATTCCAGACCGGTCTGCACGTCGTCTTCGGCATGGCCACCGAGCTTGTCCGGATCACCCTCGGGCCGGCACAGGAAGATCGCTTCGACCCGGTGGTCTTCCGGCGCGCCGCCGTGGTTGGCGCCGATGTACTCGCGCAGCCACAGCAGACGCTCGGGTGTAACGTCCAGGCCAGTCTCCTCGAGGACCTCGCGGCGAACCGCGGAACCGAGGGCCTCTCCGGGAATCTGACCTCCGCCGGGCAGAAAGTAGCAGTCCTGGCCCTCCCAGTGGGCGCGCTGAAGCAGGACACGACCGTTGTGGAGGACGACGGCCTTGGCCGCGTTGCGGACGGTAGCGGTAACGGGTTCAACCACAGGAAGCTCCCAGGTGATCGGGCGTTGGGTGTTCAGCGTTCAGTCTTACCGAAGCCGAGGCGGTGTCCGGTTGCCTTGGCCCAGATCAGCCGCCAGGGCCCGGCCAGCCGGACGAAGGGCTGCAGAGGGCTGGCCGCGACGAGCACGATCGGCCGAGCTGCGGCAGTGCGCGGGAGTTGCCCGGTTGTGGCGGGCGGGGTGAAGCGGTGGTACAGGGCCGGTGCCAGGACGAGCAGCCGAGCGGTCGTGACGGGTCCGTGCAGCAGGACACCGACTACGGCGAGCCCGGCCCACCAGGGTCCGGCCCACCAGGGTCCGGCCCACCAGGCGCTGACCACGGCGGCGGCCAGCAGCGGGGCGCCGAGGAGCCAGGCGGCTTCGTCCGCCCACTCCCGCAGCATCAGGACGGTCCTGGCCGGGCGGGAGAGGCCGCTGGGCAGATGGGCGCCGGCTCGGGCGTGGTGGTCGGGTCGGGCCGCGGGTGTCGGTGTAGGGCTCATCCAGGACCAGGGCCGCGGCCGGCGCGAAGTCGGCGCCAAGGAGGGAGAGACGGTGTTCAGTCGGCCGGGTCCGGGGCCTTGGGGTAGGCGGTCAGGGGCGGGTGGCCCAGGCGGATGCCTTCGCGCTCGCGACGATTACCCGGAAGGCGAAATACGTACCGATGCGGGCCGCGATGCCTGATCCTGCGGGCTCCGATGTCGGCCAGTGCGTCCCGCAGCCACTCGGCGGGGTTCACTCCGGCGCGTGGGACGGTGGCACCGAACCGGATTAGCTTCTCCTCGCAGTACCGGTGACCTTGTTCCTGTTTGCGGATCTTCTGGGCGGCCCGGTCGTGGAGGATGGTGCCGTCGGGCAGCAGGACGAGCGTGCGTGCCGCCCCGCGGCCCGTGTAGACGGCGTTCGTAGCTTGATAGATTCGCCCCATATGTCCTATTGCGGTGAGGGTGCCGTCCGTGCTGCGCCGGGGAACGGGGTCGGCGAAGGAGACGACTCCCTTCACGCCGGTCGCGCGCAGCTCGGAGAAGCATCTCGCCAGGAACCAGGACTCGGAATTGCCGGGGCAGGCGTCGGTCAGCACGAACCGGGAGCACACCAACGCCTCGACGTTCGGGCGAAGTTCGGGCAGTGCCCGGGTGAGGACGCTCGCGCCGGCCGGGGTGCCGAAGACGGCCACGCCGGAGAGCTGGGGCTCGCCCGCGTCCACCCGGTAGAGGCCGAACCTCCTGGTAGCGGACGGGTAGGAGGCGGAGTAGTGGTGCGCGAGGACAAAGTCCTTGGCCAGCCTCTCCGGCAGCGGGTGGACCTCGAAGGTGCGGGCGTCGAAGCCTCCGTCGCTCCGGTGCCTCCATGACGGTTTGCGGTTCGTCCAGCGGCGGCACCAGTCCGACGCGGTCGGGACCTCGGGCAGGTCCTCGGCAGGCGGCCCGTCGAGGAAGCGGCCGGTCATCGCAGCTCCTGGGCGTCGGGAGCGACCGGCTCCGTGTCGTAGGCCGCGCCGAGCACGGCGGGCGGGTAGAGCCAGGTTCCGTGGTCTGGGTAGCTGACGCGGGCCGTGAAGGTCGGCCTCCAGGTGGCGCCGCGGTCGTCGCTGGACATCGTGGGGCCGAGGTAGGTGACTGGGTGACCGGACGGGCCCGTCAGCGTGGCACCGGGGACGATCTCCCGCCCGGTGGCGTTCTCCCGCAGGATCCGGATGGGCTCGTCAGCGCGGTGCAGCTCCTCGCGCAGCGGGTTGCGGGTCAGCGTGTAGGAGAGGGCGTCCAGGGCGGACTTGTGCTCCAGGTACGAGTCGAGTGCGTCACTGCCGGCGGAGGTGAGTTCCAGGCTGACGCCGTCGCTGCGGTACCGGAGGAGTTCCGCGGTGAACAGTTCCGGCGGCGGCGCGCCGAGGTAGGAGGGGATGTCGCCGGAGCGGTCGACGAGGTAGCGCACGGCGCCGTACTCGGTGACGGCGCTCAGGGCACCGCGCCGGGCCGCCTGGAGGTAGCGGGCGTCGCGGTCGACGAGGGTGGTGCGGTGAGTGATCGGGACTCCCGAGGTCGGCTGGATATGCGGAAGGCGTGTGGCCGGGCCTGGTGTTGCTCAGGCGGCGTCGGTTGCCGTCGCGTTCGTCCACTGGTTGGCCTGGTGCGGGCTAGGCCCGAGGGGGGCGGACCTGCGCCGGTCACTGGGCGTCGGGAAACAGGCCCGCCGGAGCGTCTGGCAGCGGTGCCCACCAGATCTTCGCGCTAAGGCGGCATTCGTAGACCTGCGTGCCGCTCTCGTCCGTGGCGTCCAGGCTGTACCAGCCTTCGGTGTTGTAGGTGACGCACACGGTGGTGTCCTGTGTCGGCTCGACGGCGCTGCGCGTAGCCGGGCCGCCGAAGCGGATCCGCAGGTTCTTGGTACGCGCGCTCGCGCCGGTCTCCCGCAGCGTGGTGGCGCGCCACAGGTTGAGATCCTGCTCAGGGGTGTGGGCGATGCGCCCCGTGTCCGGGTAGAGCATCAGCCGGTTGGACAGGGCAGGGGCGTCATCGCGCTTGCCGATGTAGACGAGCCAGCCCTCCTCACGGCCACTGTGGCGCTGTCCGGTCTCGGGGCGGGGTGCGGCAAGGAGGTATCCGGCGCGCGCGGTGTCGACACCCCGGCTGTCCGTACCGTGGGCGTGGACGTGGTCGCCGGCGTTCAGTGCGGCGACGTTGGTTTCCAGGTTGGCCTGCAAAGCGGAGCTCCTTCGAGCAGAACGAGGGGCCATAGGGGGGCGCGGCAGCGGAGGCCGGGCGCGGGGGCGGTCTAGGTCGTGAGCTGGGCGGTTCCGGCGTCGCGGGCCTTGACGAGGTCCAGGTGGTACTCGCCGTTCCTGCTGTCGAACCGGCTGCAGAGCGGGCGCCACGCCGCGGCGTTGCCGTCGACCAGGTTGAGGACGGCGTCGTCCTCGTCCAGGTCGTCGTCCTCGTCGTCGGTCAAGGGGCGTACGGTGCCGTTGGCGCCGACGACGCTGCGGGCGCTCCGCCAGTTCGGGGAGTCGCCTTCCCCGATGATGAGGGCCACGGCGTGAGGATCGTGCCGAAGCACCACATGGGCGGCGAGCGAGCACGAGTACACGGCAAGGGCGTGATCGTCAGCGGTGTTCCCGGTGGCGAAGTACGAAGTCAGCGCCTCGTGCAGGGCGGTGCGGATGGCGGCTTCGGCGCCGGTGGTGCTCACGGGTGTCCCTTCGGTTGTGCTGCGGCGGTGCGCCTCGGTGGCCTGGGCGGGGCCGTGCGCGGTCATCCCGAGTGACTGGTCGGGGGGCACGTTGTCCGTGGTGCGGTGCCGCCGGGCGCGGGGGCTGGCGCACCGCCGCCCGGAGATGTCGTCGCGCGGCGGTAGGGGCTGTGGCTCGACCCGGTTTCGGGCAGCGCTCCCGGGCACCGGGGGTGCTGTACGCACCCCCGGTGTGGGTATCCCGTTGGAGCTGGGCGGCGCGGCCGCCTACTGGGGGAAGCTGAGAACGACGATCGTCGGGGTCTTCGACTCCGATGCCGCCGCGATCGCGGCCGCCACAGCCTCCGGGAGGCTGGTCACGTCGCCCTGCCGGGGCTGGCCGAGCTGAGCCGCAGTGACGGGCGCAGGCATGGACTCGGGGGCGTCGGGCTGTGCGTCGTGGATGACGCGCAGCAGGTGCCGCACGAGGAGTTCTGCGCGGGTGCTCACCTGGGTGGGCATGCGTCCGTCGGGCCTGATGCGGCGTGCCGCGGAAGTCATCTGGCGGACGCTGAGACCGTCGATGAGGTCGGTCGTCGGGCGGCCGTTGAACTTGTTCCAGAAGGCGTCGAAGGCGATCGGGATCGCCTGGTGGAGGTCCGTGGTGAACTCCGCGACCCATCGCGGCTGGTGGGCACTGCGGCTGCGGCCGACGGAGGGCTGGGCCGTCCGGATGACGTCCAGAAATGCGGTGATCAGGTCGGCGGTCGGGCTGCCGCTGGGCCGGACGCTCGGAGGGTTCTCGTTGATCTGGCGCGCCGCGAGCGCCATGTGGTCCTGTGTGAGGGCGGAGAGCTCGCGTGGCGTGATGACACCGGCGAAGTGGCTGGTCCGCAGTTCCGCGGTGATGAGCAGTGCCTTGCGTACCCGGTTGTGGAACTCGTGCGGGCTGTAGATCTCCTTGTCGAGATCCTGGGCGAGAGGCAGGTGAAGCATGGAACTCCCGGGTTCGGGGAGCGAGGGCACGACCCTCGCGCGACCCTTTTAATCTACACTTTGACGCCAGCGTGCGTCAACTTAATTGCGTCAATCTGGTTGTGGCGAGACTCCCTCGGGCCGCGGGCTGCTGGCAGGCCCCGAACCCGACTGCTCCGGCATCGGTTCGATCCCCTCGCAATCAGCTCCACTTGCTTGCCGGCTCCGTACCGGCCTGAACCCCACGGGATTCCCCATGGCCTACACGACGTCACACCCATCCGACGGACGGCGCCCCCGGCTGCTGATGCTGCCCTTCGCCCTCGCGTCCCGCGTCTTCCGCCCGGCCCGGCTGGCTGACCGACGGGGCCATCGAGGCCGCCCAGATGATGCGGACCGGCATCGGGGTCGCGGCGACGGCATGGACGATCTACGCGTACCCGCTGCAGCAGTCGGTGTCCTCGTTCGCCCGGGAAGGCTAGCCGAGACCCTCATCAGCATCGGCGTACTCATCGCGGCCGGCCCGCTGGCGCTCATGGCCTCCGTGGCCGCAGCGCGCCCGCCGGGCAGAGCCGTGTACGTGCGCCGGCTATCGGGGCCGGTGACGGGCTTCGGCGCCCTGTTCGTGACCGTGCTCGTCCTCTTCCTCCTGCTGCAGAACAGCGGCGGGGCCCGCCTAGCCTCGCAGTTGGGCCCCTTCCGGTTCATCTTCCTGCTCGTGGCCCTGGCCGCGGTGCTCTTCGCCGTGCCCTTCGGCCTCGCGTCGGCGTTCCTGTGCGTCCACTACGTCTTCCGCACCGGCGACGTACACGAGGTCCTCCCCCGCTCCTCTCTCCGCTGCTGGTCTGGGTGATGTTCGGGTTCCAGCTCGCCGGTGGGTCGCCCGTCGCTGCGCCGCAGACGGTCCAGTGCCTATTCCTGTTCGGACCGCCGCTGTCCGTCACCCTGCTGTCGGCGTGGGAACTGCGCCGCCTACGCACCCGGTTCGGAGTCACGGTTCGTGGGGCGCTGCACCGCGGGCACCGGCCGGGGCGGTGGTAGCCGCTCCGGCCGGTGCCGTCCGGTCGGACCGAACTGCGGTCGGCGCTGCCCTGTATGTGCGACAGTGGTCGGCATCTGCACAGACCGATTCCCGTTCGAGAGCTGGAGACTGCGCATGTCCGAAGAGCGCACAGCACGCACCCCGGATCCCGTCCGGGGCGCCGCGCCCGCGGCCCATGTCCGCCGGCATCTGCCTCTCGTCTTCGCGATGACCAAGGGCGGTCAGCCGAAGCGGGACGAGCCCGGATCTCCCAGTTCGTTCTCCCGGCTACTGGCGCTTCAGTTCGTCACCCAAGTCACCCGCGTGCTCGTGACGGACCTCGATCCGCAGGACACCGCCACCAGCCCCCGCTGTGCGGAGCAGTAGGGGCCCGGCGCACGATGGACGAGTGGCCCCCGCGGCCGGACGGCGCGGGGGCCTTGTGCTGTTTCTCAGATCCGCGGAGCCCCGTTCAGCTGGCCTTGGGCAGCAGTGCCGTGTCCGTGCCGCTTTCCCGCCGGCGCAGTTCCCGCTCGTCACGTCCCTGGAACCAGGCGAAGATCCGGGCACCCCTTTCATCGTCGTCCAGGTAGGTGTCGGCTTCGGTCATCTGGTGCTCGTGGTCGCGGTAGTGGTAAGTCACCACCGGCAGCAGTTCACCGGCGCTGCGGCCGGTTACCGACATGACGTAGACGTAGTCCTCGCCCTTCCATAGCCCCCCGTGCCCGCCGCTGGCGCGCGCGATCTCGGTGCGGGTGAGCAGCATGGTGTGGCCGAGCGGGGGCTTCTTGGCTGGGGAGGGCCAGTACGTCCAGACGTCGCCTGCCTCGTGGCGGCCGACCGGGGTCGGGCATACCCAGGTGTGCAGGGTCCCGTCGCTCAGCAGGTCGGCGGACCATCCCGCCACCCAGCCCAGGTCCTCGGCGACCGCGTGCTGGTAGCGGACTTCGAGGGAGTCGGGTGGCAGGAGGTCGTCGTCGTCGACGAAGCAGGTGAAGGGTGCGCTGATCTGGTTCATGGCGATGTTGCGGGCCGGGGCCGCGCCGGGCTTGGGGCGCGGGCAGATGGTGACGCGCGGGTCCTGCTTGATCGGGTCGGGAATCGTGTCGGGGTCGGCGGGGCCGTTGGGCGCGATGAGCCATTCGAAGGGGACGGTCTGGGCGTCGAGGCTCTGGTGGAGGTCGAGGAGGTAGGCGCGGCGCTCGGGGTCCAGGCAGGTCGGGGTGATGACGGCTACCTGGGGGGCTGCGGGGCGGAACACAGAGAGGCCTTCCGGGTTGTGCGGGCTGTGCGGTTACGCGGCTTGGTGGGGCAGGGCGGCTCCCGGTCGTTGCGACCAGGGGCCGATGACGTGGGGGGCGGGAATGTCCGTCAGGTACAGGCCGGGCGGAAGTGACGCCTGGAACGCGGCGAGTTCGGCGTGCCTGGGCGGGGCGGCGGGTGCGCGGGCGGCGGCGGCTTCGAGGAGGGCGGGTGCCTGGGCTTCTTCGTCCGGCGTCCCTGTCCAGCGCAGTACGAGCATTCCGTGGTCGTGGTCGGGCTGCTGTTCAGGCAGGCCTGGGTGGCTGGGGCGGCGCCATCGGTGGACGGGGTCGAGAACGATGATCGGGTAGATGCTGCCGATGCCGTGGTGGGCGGCCTGCACCCCTGAGTAGGTCAAGGTCATTCGGTGCTCCTTCGGCGGTGGTTGCGGTCAGGTGCGGGTTGGAGCGGAGTTCGGCGGCTCGGCGGTGGTTTCGCAGGGGTTCTGCGCCGGTGGCTTGTCGCTTGGTGGCGTGGGTGTGCGTCCGGGAGTGGGGAGGTTGAAGCGGGTGATCGCGAATCGGAAGATGCCGTAGTAGAGGGCCCCGTAGACGAGGGCGAGGGGGAGCAGGAGGAGCGGTCGCTGGGAGATCGAGAAGTTGAGGACGTAGTCGATCGCTCCGGCTGAGAAGACGAAGCCGGCGTGGATGTCCAGCAGGTTGACCAGGGCGAGGCTGAGGCCGGTCAGGACGGCATGCACGAGGTAGAGCGGGAAGGCCGCGAAGGCGAAGGTCAGCTCGATGGGCTCGGTGACGCCGGTGAGAGAGCAGAGGGCGGCGGCGGGCAGCAGGAGGGCGCCGACGCGGCGGCGGTGCTCGGGGAGCGCGCTGCGCCACATCGCCAGGGCGGCGGCCGGAAGGCCGGCCATGTAGACGGGGAAGAAGCCGCCCATGAACACGCCCGCGGTCGGTGAGTGTTCCTGGATGAAGCAGGGCACGTCGCCTTTCACTCCGTTGCCGCAGTCGCCGGTCAGGTACCAGACGACGGCGTTGAGTGGTTGGTGCAGGCCGATGGGGCCCAGGAGGCGGTTGAGGAAGCCGAAGACGCCGCCGCCGATGACGGCGTGGTCCGAGACGGCGGTCGCGGAGGCGGTGAGCGCTCGCTCGACGGCGGGGTAGGCGAGTCCGAGCAGGGATCCGGCGAGAGTGGCGGCGACCGCGACAATCGCGTAGGTGACGAACGGGGGGATGCGGCGGCGGCTCGCGTCGATGCGCTTCCAGATGGCCAGGGCCAGTAGGGCGGCGCTGATGCCGGCGAGCGCTCCGTAGGGCCATCGGGCCGGTGGGGCGTCGAGTTGGTCGGCGGGCAGCGGGTTGAGGACCAGGACCACCTTGGCCAGGACGAGGTAGGAGATCAGGGCCGCGAGTACGGGGCCGGCGGCGTCCTTGGCACGGTTCAGGCCCAGGGCGATGCCGACGGCGAAGAGGGCGGGCAGGTAGTCGAGCACCGCGGCGCCCGCCCCCGAGATGATCGACGCCGCCGTACGAAGACGCTCGTAGCGCCCCAGAAGGTCGTCTTGGCCCAGACGTAGAAGGAGGCCCGCGGCGGGCATCGCGGCGATCGGCAGCGCGATGCCCTGTCCCATGCGGCGTAGGCGTGCGGTGGTGGTGTGGCCGGCCGGTGACTCGTTCTCGTTGGGCGGGGACGGTGGGCGAAGACCTCGTGGAGCGGCGGCGGGCAGGGCGCGGGGCATGACGAGCGGCTTCCGGTCAGTGGGTGGCGGGGGTGGGGTGGGCACGGCGTACGAGGGTGGCGAGGGGCCAGGACAGGGCGGCGCCGAGCAGTCCGACGGTGAAGGTGGTGGCGGCGGCCAGTTGGTCGCCGCCATGGGTGAGCGCCCACCCGGCCAGGGCGGGGGCGATGATGACCGCGCCGGCCAGCGTGGTGCCCCATATGCCTGCGTACAGTCCGCGGGCGGTAGGCGGTGACAGGCGGTTGAGGAGGTCGGCGGCGGCGACGAACACGACGATCTCGCCGGGGACGGCGAAGGCGGCGGCCGCGGAGTAGCCGAGGGTGGTGGAGGCGAATCCGGCGGCGCCCATGCTCGTGCCCAAGGTGACGGAGCTCGCCGCGAAGAGGCCGGTCATCGGAGTGCCGGTCTCGGCCTGGCGCTTGAGCCACCGGTTGAGGAGCGGCGAGAGCAGCAGGACCGCTGCGGCGTTCGCGGTCTGGGTCCAGCCGTAGTCGGCTGCCGTGAGGCCGTCTCGGGCCATGAGCATCGGCATGGAGGAGAACAGGCTGGCGACGCAGGTGAGGGCGCACAGGCTGGCCAGGATGAGGAGCCACAGTCCGCGGTCGGACAGCGCGGTGCGGCAGTTACTCCGGGCTTCGCGGGTGCTGTGGAGCTGACGTTCCTGGTGGGGTAGGCAGTGCCACACGAGGAGGGCGAGCAGGGCGCAGGCGGCGGCGTTGACGCGGATCAGGTTGGGGATGCCGAGAGGCGCGGCGAGCATGCCTCCGGCCGTGCCTGCGACGGCCGCGCCGACGTTGACGGAGAAGTTCCGCCATGCGTTCGCGGAGGCGCGGGTGGCGTCGTCGGGGAAGGTGTCGGCGATCGCGGCGGTGAACACGGGGCGGACGGCGTCGTAGACGATGCCGGTGGTGAAGGCGGCGGCTGTCAGCGCGGGGACGGCGCTCGCCTGTGCGAGCAAGGGAAGTGCGACCGTGGCGAGCAGCATGGCCGTGATGAGCGTCGTGCGGTGGCCGATTTTGTCGGCGAGCCAGCCCCACAGGATGGAGCCCAGGAGCCAGCCGGCACCGAATGCGGCGAGGACGGTGCTGACGGTGCGGGTGGTCAGGCTCAGGTGGTCGAGATGGTACGGGAGGAAGGGGTAGGTGAACCCGAGTCCTCGGACGAGGAAGGTGCCGACCATGAGCGTCCAGATCGCCGTCGGCCATCGGCGTGTGGCTCTGGTCCCGGCCTTGTCCGGTCCGGCGGCTGGCGTGGCAGTGGTGGACACACAGACTCCAGCTGGGGTGCGGCGCTGTCGGGCGGCGCCGAGCAGAAGCGAGGGGGCGGGGGTGCCGCCAGGCGCTGGGGCGGCACCCCCTGGGGCCGGGACGGGTCAGCTTCGGAGGGGGCTGACCTGGGCGCCGCTTCGGGACGTGAAGGGCGGTCCTCGGCCGGGCCCGGCCGGGCAGGGGGGCGCCCGGCCGGGAGATCACGGGCGCGACGGAGCGGAGCCGTACGCCGGTGTGGGGTAGGTCAGTTGAGCTGCATGTAGACGCACTGGTGGATGTAGGTCTTGTAGACCCAGCCGGTCGTGCCCGCCCTCAGGCCCGTCTTGGACCTGTGGTCGAGCCGGATCTTGATCCAGGAACCGCTGCTGGCCACCTTGGTGCCGGAGTCGCCGGTGTACAGCTGGCCGATCGCGCGGTAGCCGGTGGACGGCCCGCTGCGGAAGTTGACGCCCTTGCCGTACACGGTCCAGGTGGGGCAGGTGTTCTTCGCGGCGAGAGCGGTCGGGGCCTGCGCGGGGGTACTGGCGAGCGCGGTCGGCGCGGACGCCAGGGTGGCGGTGGCGCCCATGGCGACAGCTGCAAGCGCGATACCTGCGCGCCGTGCGAGTTTGGTCTGCATTCGTCGTCTCCTGAGCCGTGGACAGCATTTCTGGCGCACGCCTTCCAATTTCGGGAACGGGGCGGATTTCTGTGCCCGGCGAACGTCATGGAAAGCGAGCTCCTGAAAAGCTAAGAGAATGCGCCTGTGGATAAGTTCCGCCGATTTCAGACCCCGAGGACGACAAGAAGAAGCGAGGGCGTCCCGCGAGCCTGCTGGACAATCTGCCGCAACTCAGACAGGAGGAACGGGACTGGAAATGACGCTGGGGAAGCACCTGCCGACCTCACGGGAGGCGTGCGCGGTGGGGCGTCTTGGGTCAGAGATCCGTCACGCCGCCGTGACGGCAACCAGCCCGAACGTCCCCCGCTCCCGGTCTTGCGCCAGCCCTCAAGGCCATCCGCCGGGTTCGATTACCAGTTCGCTTTTCTGGTGTGCCGGGATACGGTTTGCTCGGAAAACGCGAACGAGGGGGCCGCATGCAGGGCATCACCAGTACCGGCCGGCGGACCGGGCGTCCGCCCGGTATCCGAACCGGCGCAGATGGGCTCACTGAGCGGCAACGAAGGGTGCTCGACTTCATCACCGAGTCGGTGAATCAGCGCGGCTATCCGCCGTCGATGCGCGAGATAGGACAGGCGGTGGGCCTTTCGAGTACGTCGTCGGTAGCTCACCAGCTGACCGTCCTGGAGAAAAAGGGATGCCTCCGGCGAGACCCGCACCGGCCGCGGTCCTACGCCCTGGCCCGGAAGCCGGAGCCCGACTCGAACGACGAGACCGTCGAAGGGCTGGCGCAGAGGGCCCAGAGCCCGGCTGCGGCCGTCGAAGCCCCGCTCGTGGGCCGAATCGCCGCCGGCACCCCGATCACCGCCGAGCAGCACGTCGACGACGTGCTGACACTCCCGCGCCAGCTGGTGGGATCCGGCGACCTCTTCGTCCTCACCGTGGTCGGGGACTCCATGTCAGGTGACGGCAGCATCCTCGACGGTGATCTGGTCGTCGTGCGGGCACAACAGACTGCGGAGCAAGGGGCCATCGTGGCCGCCATGCTCGACGGCGAGGCTACGGTGAAGCGCCTCAAGCGCGACGGTGCCGACACGTGGCTGGTGGCGGACAACAAGAGCTACGAGCCCATCAACGGCAACGGCGCCGCCATCCTCGGCAAGGTCGTCGCGGTGCTGCGCAGCCTCTGAGCCGAGCGGCCGGTACGGCGTCTGCGACACTGGGGCGCCACACCGGTAGCCGTGTGGGAGTCCACGGCCGCGGGCCCCGGCGGGCGAACTCCCGCACACCCCTCGATCACGGCGCCCAGGTCGTCAGAGCCTGCGCTACCGCTCGCGGCCAGCGCCGGGGAGACTCCCCGACGGGGATAACCTTCTGCATCATGTACGGCCCCATCTCCGGGTCGTCGGAGCCGTCGCCTCCGAACTCCTCTGCGGGGGCGAGCCACAGGTACAGCGGCCGGACCGTGCCGTCCTTGTCCTGGACCGCCAGGTAGGCGCGCCCTTTCGCCAGGCTCGCGTCGACGGCCACCACGGTTGCACCCTCACCTCCGTAGTAGTCGCGGAGGGCGTCGGCCACCGATCGGCGTCGGCGGCTCTGGTCCGTCAGCTTGAGGTCGTCCCACGGCACCGGCTGGCTCCCATCCGTTGAGGTGCGGGTGTCTCCCATCCTGCCGTTGTCGGCGGGGGCACGACGGTGCGTTCCGTCCTTTCACCCGAGGAGGTTTCCGGAGAGCGACAGTTCCGGTCGTGCGTGGCCGAGAACGCTCAGCCCGGCGCACGACTTGGTGAGGCACTCTCCGGACCTGGCCTGTCCACCGTCGCCACGCAGAGGCCTTCGGTTTCAGTTGGCGGGCCTGTTCCTCAGCCGCGGAAGTCGCGGGCCTTCGGCCCGGGCTGGATGAGCAGGGCGGTCAGCGGGCGGGTTCGGGTGGGCTGGACTACCTCCAGCCAGCCGTCCCCGCTGGTGACGCAGTACGGGATGCCCGAGTAGCCCTGCCACTTCCAGCTGATCCACCAGCGTGGTTCGCTGCGGTGGCCGGCGCGGCGTCGCGCAGTGGGCAGCCGCTGGCCGGCCAGGTCGATGTCGTCGAGTTCGGCGCCGCGCTCCTGCAGATAGGTCAAGCCCGCCAGGGCGGCACGCCGCAGCGGGCTGTCGTCCTGCCACCGGCGGAAGGCCCACTTCATACCGGGGGTCGCCAGCAGGTCGGTTTCTCCCGGAGCGTCGGGCAGCGCGATGCGGGAGATGACGATGGCTCCCTGCTGCTGCCACGAGATCAGCTGCGCGCGTACGGGGCGAGGGACGTAGCGGTCGATGCCCTCGAAGGCGTCGATCATGTCGTGGCGCTCGGCTCGGCCGGCGTTCGGGTCCTCGGGGATGCCGTGCAGCACGGCGAGGGCCTGGGCGAGTGTGTCGCCCCTCTGCCACAGCGGCAGCATCGTTGTGCCCTCGGCCTCGAGTTGCTCACGCGTGTAGTCATCGAACTGGAACTGCAACCCGCGGGAGGTGCCTGCGAGTGCGCGGCGGAGGGGCGCGTGCGGATCTCCCCGGCCGGCTACCAAGGTTCGCACGACGACCTCGGTCATCCGCTCGTCGCGCTCGAATCGGATGGCGATATCGACGTCGTGTGGCTCGACGGCGCCTCGGGCGAAGCTCCCGAAGAGCCAGACCTGCTGCACCAGGCTCAGCGGCCAGTCATGATCGTCGTCGAGTCGACGAAGCATCGCCTCGACCAGCTCGACCGCTCGCGCACGCTTCATGTCCGGTCATTCCTCCTCGCTCCGGCCGCCAGGGTAGAGGAGCCGCTGACGCGTCGTGGGCACGAGAGCAGTCACCTTGTCCCGGGCGGCGCGGCTGGTTTGACGCGGTGAGCTGGGAGCGAGGTCTCGTGCGCTGCACGGGTCTGCCGGTCGCGCCACACCGTGGAGCGCCTCAGCCGGCGTCGGCCCGGCCGTGCCAAGTCGTGTTGGTCATCGCGGGCTGTGGTCCTTCGGCCGTGTCCGTCCTCGATCACGGCGGCTGAGCGGACGGTTCCACCGGCCGGCGGGCGGGAGCGCGTCGGCGCAGGCTCGTTCGAGGGCGGCGAGGAACTCGTCAGGGTGCTGGGTGGGCAGTCGGTGTCCGCCGCCGGGGATGACGTGGAGCCGGGCGGTGGGAATCTGAGCAGCAAGGCGTAGTGCGTGGATCGGAGGGATGGTCTGGTCGTTCTCGCCGACGAGGATGTGGACCGGGATCCGACCGAGGGCGTCCAGTTGTTCGGCGACATCGTGCCGCATGAGGGCCTTGAACCAGCGTGCGGCCTCCTCGATCGGCGGCTGCGCGTACGGGCGGGGCCGGACGAGTTCGCGGATGCGGTGAGCTGGGAGCGGGGCGCGGATGCAGAGGGCCGCCATCGCGTGGCGTGAGAGTCCGATCAGGCGCTTCAGTGGCGGGTACTGGGGGCCCCAGAGGTCCAGTCCTCCGCTCGTGGTGGCGGCGAGGAGGGCGGCGGTGACCTTGTCCCCGATGAGGTGGGGGTGCTGGGCTGCGAAGGCGAGGCAGGCCATGCCGCCCATGGAGTGCCCGGTCAGCAGAACGGGCAGGCGCCCGGGGGCGGTGGCGGTGATGACGGCCTTGAGGTCGTCGGCGAGCAGCGGGATCGAGGGCCGGGCTCGGCCTGCGGTGGAGTTGCCGTGCCCGCGCTGGTCGTAGCGGACGATGCGGGTGCGCGCGCGGGGGAGGTGGCGGACGTGTTCGTTCCACACGGAGGCGGCGGCTTGCCATCCGTGGGCCAGGATGAGCACGAGGTCGGGATCGCTGGGGCCGTCGATGTAGAGGGCGAGTCGGGCGCCGTCGGGCCGCTGGAGCGTGGAGTGGGGTGTGGGCAGCGGGGGCATGGTCAGCTCCTCTCGGGCGGGGGAAGGACGACGTCGATGAGGCCGGCGCGGGCGGCGGGGACGGGGATGCGGCGGCGGCGCAGGATGGCGAGGGCTCGCCGGTTTCCGGCGCCGAACAGTGCGGTGACGGTGCGGCAGTCAGGGTCGTCTGCGGCGGCGGCGAGGGCGTGGGCGGTGAGCTCGCTTCCCAGGCCGCGGCCTTGCCAGGGGTCGCCGATCAGGATCGCGAGTTCGAATGTGCCGGCGGTTCTTGTTTTCAGCAGGTGTGTGACGGCGACGGCGGTGTCGGGGTCGTCCTGCGGGGTGGTGAGCCAGCTGGTGCCGGCCGCGGGGTGTACGAGCCGGGCGAACTCGGTGGCCTTCAGCTCGCGGCGCGCGGTGGCGTACCGGGCGTAGCGGGATTCGAGTGAGCAGCGGCGGTGCAGTGCGTTGACACGGTCCAGGTCTTCCAGGCGTGCCCGGCGGGTGGTGAAGGGATGGGGGGCGGGCGGGGTGTGTTCCGGCGGGGCGGGCGTGATGGTTCCCGGGGTGAACAATCCGCTGCTCCTTGTCTGTTGAGGGCGCGCCCGGGGCGGGCGGAGGCAGGGAAAGGTTGGTGCCCGGTGCCTGTGGATAGAGCCCGCCGGCCGCTACTGGCGGGTCACTTGCGGGCTTTGCGCTGTCCGCGGCGCGGGCGTGCTGCGGCTCGGCGGGCGGCCCGGTTCGCGGTTGGCAGGTCGTCGTCCCAGGTGTCGTCAGCGACGATGGTCTCCGCCGAGGTCAGCACGGTCTCCCAGCGGGCTCCGGGGGTTGCCACGTGGTCGCCTCGCGGGGTGCTGCTCGGTCCGGTCATGCCGCGCTCCTTGTCCTGGTCGTGGCTGTGGTTCTGTGCCTGCGGGGTCGGGAGTCGCGTTCGGCGCGGCGGCGGTACTCGGCGGCCGTGCAGGGCGGACAGGGTTTCTGCTTGGCCCGCAGGTGACGGCGGTAGGCGGCGAGGGTTCCGCAGGGCTTGAGGCGGACCTTGTGCCCGCGGCCGCGCCAGCCGGCCGGCGGGTATCCCGCGGCTGCGCGTTCGGAGCTGGTCTCGCCGCCCCAGGTGCCCCACTCCCGGTCGATCCGGGCCTGTTCACGGCAAGGGTTGGTGAGGGGGCAGGCCGCGCACAGCTTCCTGGCCCGGGCGGTTCGGGCTTCGTTGTGGAAGATGTCGGGATCGGCTCCGGAGCAGGGAAGCGGAGTCGGCGCGTCGGTCGTGGTGTTCATGCCTCTGCTCCGGCGATGAGGGAGACGGCCAGCAGCCTCAGCAGTGCGTCGCGCTGGGCGTAGAGGGCTTCGAGCTGGGGGTCGGTGATGGTCGAGGCGGTCTGTCGCGCGAGCAGGTCCGTGTCGGTCGTGTCCGCGGAGGGCTGCTCGGCGAGGGGTGACTTCATGGATGGGCTGCTTTCGGTCCGGTCGTACGGGTGCTTGTGGCAGGGCTGGTCACGTGGTGCGGGCTCGGCTGCGGCTCTTGCCCTCCAGGTGCGCGCGGCGGGCGAGCTGGTATCCGGCTGACTTCCGGGTGTGGGCCTGCGCCTTGGGCTGTTCGAGGTCGGGGACGGGGGCGCCGATGTTCGCGAGCGCCTTGCGGTAGCCGTCGCAGCCGTCGTCCCGCGTGCGGACGGGTGTCGGCTCGGCGGGTGTGGCGGGCAGGGTCCTGATCAGGGCCCGGGCCTGCTGGTAGCCGTCGCAGCCGTCGTCCCGGGTGCGGACAGGTCCGCCGGTCGGTTCGGCCAGGACGGGGGAGATCGCTGCCTGCGCTTGGCGGTAGCCGTCCGAGGCCGTCTCCCGGGTGCGGATCTCTCCGCGCGCGATGGGCGCTGCCGGCTCGGCGGGTACTTCTGCGGCGGGGGTGCGGCGTGAGCCGGCCGGAAGTACGCGAATCTGGCGGACCGTCGTCGTGCCGACCGCGGAGTTGGCCTGCCGGATGAGCTGGGCGCTGATCAGGCGGGCCTGGGTCGCCCAGGCCTGGGTGGCGGGGAGCAGGTCGAGGCGGCCGGTGTGGGGGTCGTAGGCGACGGCGCGCAGGTTGTCGGCGATGTCGGGGGTGACGATGGTGTGCCACCGGTCGATGACCGATCCGCCGGCCGCGGGGGCCTCCCAGCCGCGTTCGGTGACGAGCTGGGCCAGGGCGCTGCCGAGACCCATGGGCTCGCGGCCGTCTCCGCGTGTGGCAGGGCGACGCTTGACGGTCCGCTTGGCCGAAGTGTGGGCGCCGCGCTCCTTGGCGGCCTTTTTCGCGGCGGCCAGGGCGACCCGGGCGAGGTCGACGCCGGTGGGCTTGTCGGTGGTCACGCTGGCCTCCATCCGTGGACGACGGTGCGTCCGAGTCGAGCGACGCGCTGGACCTGGTCGACCAGGGCGGACGTGTACAGGCGGCGGGCGTAGGTTTCGCCGCAGGTGTTGACGGTGGCGCGTACGAGGGCGGGGTCCTTGAGCGCGGCGGCCCGCAGCTCGATGACTTCGTCGCGGGTCAGCTGCTTGAGGTCGACCAGGCCGTCGTCGTCGAGGTCGAGTTCACGTTCGGCCGGCGCCGGGTCGGTCGGCTGCTGCAGCTGGGCGAAGGCGGCTTCCACCTCGCGGGCGACGGCGCGGCTGGCGGGCATGCGGCAGTCGTCGGCCCACCACTCCGCGTGCCGGTCGCGTTCTGCACGCCGGGTGTCGCGCCAGTGGTCGACGAGGGCGGCCCGCTTGGCGGGGGTGTCGTAGAGCAGGTGGGCGCCCTTGAGGCGGCTGGCGAGGAAGCCGGAGGGGCGGTGGACCCGGCGAGCGGGGGCTTCGAGACCGACGACCGCGATGACCTCGTCCGCGCTCCAGCCGGCGTCGGCGACGTGCCGGCAGATCCAGGCGATCCGCGGGGTGGCGGCGCGCCCGAGCCAGCCGATCTGCTGGATGAGCTGGGCGGCGAGCTGGTAGCGGCGCCCGGTCTTGTTGAGCTTGGGGGTGGGCTTCTTCGGGGTGGGGGACTTGCGCTTCCCGCTGGCGAGCTTGCTCTCAGAGGGAGAGGAGAGATCACCTGCAGTAGAAGAGCTAGAAGTACTACCCACCATTGGGGTGCAAGACGAGGTACCGGAAGGCGTCCGCCGCGCAGGGCGGTTGGCCCTCTTTGTCCGCTTCTGCCTGCGGGGCTTGCGGGCGGCGGTGTGGAGCTCCTTGAGCAGCGGGATGCGCTCCGGGGCAAAGCCGCGCACGGAGCGGATGAGGGTGTCGGAGGGGCCGGTACGCAGTCCTGCGGCGTCGTCGAAGATCTGGGGGATGGTGCGTTCGAACTCGCTTGCCCGGCTGCCGACGCCGCAGACGCGGGTGCCCTTGGAGCGGTAGGTGAGCAGGCCGCTCTCGCGAAGGATGCCGAGGTGGTACTGCACCGTGCGCTTGGAGAGGTTCAGCCACTCGACGAGCTTGCCGACGCTGGGACGGCATTCGGTGAGGTGGGCGATCTTCCTCGCCATGCGCAGGGTGGTGTCGCCGAACTTCTTCGGGCCGTGGGAGCTCGTGGAGGAGTAGGGCCCGTACTTGTAGAACCAGTACACGGCTTCGAGCCACGCCTCTCCGCTCGGCGCGATCCGGCCGGCCGTCGTGGACATCCACTGCCCGTTGGAGGGCACGCGGTGGCCGGCGACGGCATGCTCCGCGGCGGACGCCGAGGGCGTCGGCCGCGGGGGTGCAAGGGTCGTGGGCACAGGAGTTCCTGGGTTTGTGGGTGCGCGAAGTAGGCCCGTGGCGGGCGGGCCTGAAGGAACGGGGTGACGCCGGGGAAGGCGCCGGGTGTCAGCAGTCGAGCGCGAGCGTCATCTGGACGGGCTCGGACGTCTCGTCCGGTTGGTTGGGCCGGGGAGGTTCTGCCGAGGGTGTGGGGCGTCGGCGGGGCTGGCCGGGCAGGGCCTGGGCGCGGGCGCGCATGGCCTGGACGCGGGCGGGGGTGCGGCACACGATGCGCGGGTTGGCCGGGTTCTTGGCTTCCTCGGCGACCAGGGTCTGCAGCCGGCGGACGTTCTTGGGGGACAGTCCTGTGGCGTGGCGGACTCGGAGGTAGCTGGCGCCGCGGGTGAGCATCTCGATGGCGATGAGCTCGGCGCGGGCGCGGTCGACGTTGTAGACCGGCCAGGGCCGTGCTGGCAGGATCGTGACCTTCTCGGTCTCTTCCTGCGGTTCGTGCTCCTCGGACATCAGGCACCCCCCTTGGCGGAGACGAGGTCGGCCTCCACGACAACTCGCTTGGAGTGGCCGTTGGCCGGCCAGCAGGTGACGAGGGTGAGCTTGGCCTTGGTGGGGGTGGCGTCGGGCCGGCCGGGTACCTGGGCGATCACGTTCACGTCCGTCGGGGCGACGGTGTGCACGCGGGTGACGGTGTACGTGTAGGTGATGCGGTGCGCGGTGGTCACCTGGATCTCGGCGCCGGTGGTGATGCGGTCGATGTCGCGGAAGGCGGGGTCGGCGACGCCGGAGCGGTGGCCGGCGATCGCGAAGTTGCCGATCTGGCCTGGCTCCTCGGTGGTCGGGAAGTGTCCGACGCCGGCCCGCAGCTGCTTGTCTCCGACCCCGTCGTAGACCGGCTGGGCCCAGTCCTTGCCCAGGGCGGGGATGCGCAGGACCTCGCCGATGGGGCCACCCGGGCCGCTTCGGGGCTTGCTGCCCACCGCGTGCTTGCCGCTGGCGGCCGGGTTGCCGGCGCTCCAGTCGGACAGGGTCCGGGTGGCTGCGTCGCGGGAGGTGCTGGTGTTGTCGGCCGGCTTCGCGACGTCGCCGGTGGGAGCGGAGGAGGTGGTCAGCGGGTCCGGCGTGTGCACGGTGGGCGCCGGCGCGGCGGAGGACTTCACGGCTGCCGGCGAGCTGCCACCGGAGTCGTGACCGGCCTGCAGGGCCAGGAGGGCGGCGAAGGTGATGCCCGTGGCAGCCACCGCGGTGAGCGTGAGGCGGTGCCGGTTGGAGCGGGGGGCGGACTCGCGGGAGGAGGCGTTGTCGGTGGACTCGGAGTTGCTGGTGGTGCGAGGCATCGGTGATTCCTGCGAGTGAGGGCGGCGCGGTCCGGGCGGCCGGCCGGGGTGGTGATCGGCTGGGGGCTGGGGTCACCACCCCGGCGACGACGACGGTCAGGCCCGCGGTGAACGCGTGCGCAGTGGCGGTCAGGCGCCGGTCTGCGGCAGGACGGGGATGGTGACCGGGCGCGGCTTCGGCTTCGGCTGCTCGGGGATCTTGATGTCCTTGACCGCGACGTCGGCCTTGGCGCCGTCGGTGACGGTGACCTGCTGGTCGGCGGCGAGCTGGTAGCCCTCGACCGCCTTCACCTCGTGGACCGTGTAGGTGCCGGGGGTGAGGTCGTCGACCTTCCACGTCCCGTTGGTGTCGGTCGTGCCGGTGGAGACGGTCTTGCCGGCGCTGTCCTTGACCGCGAACTCGACGCCGGCGAGCGGCTTCTTCGTGTCGGCGGCGGTCTTGGTGACGATCAGCCCGCCCTTGGGGCTGTGGGTGGTGAGGTGGATCTCGGCCTGGGCGCTCGAGGAGCCGCCTGCCAGGACCAGGCGCTGGGCCTTGGCGTTGGTCGGGGTGAACGAGCGCAGCTGCGAGGCGGGAAGCGTCTTGGCCAGTGCCTTGAAGTCGACCGTGCCGCCTTCGGCGGGCGTCAGGCTCACGGTGGCGACGCCCTCGGCGTTGGTCGTGACGCTCGCGGCGCCGGCGGCCGCGCCGGAGACGTCGAGGTCGAGCTTGACGCCGGGCACCTTGTGGCCGGTGGCGGAGGTGACGTCGAGGGTGACAGAGGTCTTCGCCCCGGCCTTGAGCTGCTCGTCGGCCGGCTTGATGTTGATCTTGTAGGGGCCGGCGAACATGGCGGCCTCGTTGAGGTAGCCGGTGGCCCACTTCTTCGCGTCCGGGGAGACGTTGGGGTAGCCCAGACGCTCCAGGGCCCGCTTGCCGTTGGGCAGTGCGTAGGTGGAGCCGGCCTCGAGGTAGGTGTAGACGACGGCGTCGACGGCGGCGGCCTGCTCGTCGTTCTTCGTCTGGCCGTACTTGCCGAGCACGTATGCGGCCCGGGCGAGGTCTTCGGCCGAAGCGGTCTTGCCGGTGGCCTTGGAGGTCCAGGAGGTGACGGTCTGGGCGGAGCTGTATCCGTCGGCGGCGTCGGGGCCGGCGAGTTCCGGGTCTGCGCAGTACGCGACGCCGTCGACTCCGGGCACGTTGTACGCGCCGATGTGGGAGGTGTCCGGCTTGCCGGTGCTGTCCGGAATCAGGTATCCCGGGCCCCACTTGTCCGCCGCGACGGCCTGCGGCGCCAGCAGGATGCCCGCACCCAGCGCCACCGCCGTGCCAAACACGACATGACGCCGAATTCGGCTGGGGTCCTGCGGGGAGGGGCGCTTTGATGCAACACTCATCCAGATCTCCGTTCGGGGACTACCAACCGGACCCGGCCATTCAGGTTCCTAGGCCGTTGCATGACCGGGTCCGGTGGACCCGCCCGTTCGAGGCGGGTAGTTCAGCGATGGACTAACCAGGGCATAAGATCGACGCGCGATGCAGAGCCCCACCATCAGGTGCGATACAGAAACGTACGGTAGATGTGTGGATCGATCAAGCCGGTTGCCGTTATGGTTCTGTCGTCGCCACCCAGGGTCTAGACCGCCAAGTCGCAGGAGTTCATGTGCCACGTCAGTTCGACGGCAGCCGAGTTCGGGCTGTCAGACGGGGTAAGGAGCTCAGCCAGAAGGAGTTGGGCGCGCGAGTTGGCGTCCGCGGCCCGACCGTGGCGCGCTGGGAGAACGGCGAGGAGTTCCCCAAGGGGGAGAAACTCCCTGGCATCGCCAAGGCACTTGGCCAGGACCTCGATGTGCTCTTCCCTCATGACGGACCCGTCGACCTGCAGCTCCTTCGCTGCGACGCCGGCCTCAGCGTGGCGCAGGCCTCCGAGATCATCAACGCCAGTCGCGTACCGCTGAGCAACGCGGAGTCCGGCAGGCGCCGGCTCCAGGATGCCTACGTGGGCCCGCTCGCGGACGCCTACGGAGTCACGACGGAGGAGCTGCTAGCCGCTCAGGACGTGTCCTTCGGGATACGCCGGGTGCGGTCGCTGCGAGATGTGCGGCCGTCCGCACCTCGCACGGTCGGCGAGAAGATCAACTATCTCCTGGAGCACGGGTACGTCGGCCGGACGCCTCCGTCCGACGAGCAGATCGCACGGGCCGTCAACGAGCACAGCGGCACGGCCGGCATAACCGCCGCCGACATCGCCTCACTCCGTTCCGGCGCCACGACGACTGCTTCGGACGCAGTCCGTGCCGGGCTGGCTCATGCCCTCCAGGTCGACGTCGCTCTCTTCCAAGACGACGCGGAGCTGAGTCCCGCGGCCGGTGAGTTCCTGGAAGCCATTCGCTTCCTCGGGTCGATTCAGCAAGGTCAGATCCTCGGTCTGGCCGCCCGCGGCAACCAGGCAGGCCTGTCGGCCGGCATGATGGCCAAGATCAACGAGGTCGTCGGAGAGCTGAAGAACAAGCTGCCGGACACACACGGCGAGGAGTGACCCGCGGGCAGCGGGTCCGGACACGCCGCCCAACTGCCCACGCGGCGTCGCAGCAGGGCCTGCCGGGGACGTCGCACACGGCTCCGAGGCGCACGGCCTAGGCTCGATCAGCCCCCAGAAACACAAACCCCCGGCCGTCGTGACCTCGCTACGAGGTGACGACGGCCGGGGGCGGCTGAACCGGGCGGCGCCCGCCCGGGGGACGACTACGGCGCGGCGGTGAGGTCCACGCCCAGCAGGTTCGAGAGGGCAGCCACCGTCTGCTTGGGGTCCTTGTTGTACACCCCTGCGAAACCGAGCTGCTCCGCCGCCTGGACGTACGCCTCGGTGTCGTCGACGAACACGCACTCCTCGGCGGGCATCTCCATGAGCTTGAGCGTGATCTCGAAGAGCTCAGGGTCGGGCTTGCGCAACTGGTGGTGCTCGGAGATCACGACGACGTCGTAGAGCTTCTCCAGGTCGTAGCCGTCGTAGAGGTCCCAGGGAGCGAGCCCCACACTGTTGGACAGGATGCCCACCTTGATCCCCGCTCGCCTTGCCGCGGCGGCCGCGTTGATCAGCAGCGGCTCCGGGCGCAGGCCGCCGAAGATCCTGCCCATCAGGTTGTCGGGAGAGACTCCCAGCTTCTTGCCGGCGATCTCATTCCACTCCGTCTGGGTGACGGCTCCGCGCTCGAGGTCGCTGGTGATCCGGACGCCTTCCTCGTCCAGGTACAGGGCGGCGATGCAGGCGCCCTCGGGAAGGCCTTCGCGCTGCTCGAAGTCGATCACCACGGGCAGGAGCGGCGTAGTGAGCACGCCTCCGAAGTCGAGGACGAGGCCGGTGCGCTGAGACATGCAGGAACTCCAGTGCTGAGAATCTGGTCGCCGCCCGTACTGGACAGCTTCCCGGCCCCGGCGTACGCGTGGCGGCGGCAGCGCCTGCGCTTCGCTTGCCAGGGTCGGCGGTATCTACAGGGCGGAAAACGATGCCACCCACATCTGACCCACGGTACCATTCACCACTTTGCGGAGCTTGTGACCCCGTCCACATTCAGTGATGCCGCATGGCACCCTGGACTTCCCTATGCCAGGTACCCTCCAAATGGAATCGAATTTCCCAGCTCAAGGAACTGGTACAGAATTACGGGAACCCGCATTTCCGGTTGCAGCTTTTCACGCGTCCGATTCAAGGCTCAGTTCTGCGGACTGCTGCAGAAGCTCCTGAGCGGCGTCCGGGGCGATGAGCGTGTACGCCTTGCTCACCCGGATGAGCCAGGCCGCCTCGCTGTTCGTGTCAACGAAAGGTTTCTCCTGAAGCGGACCGGTCGCGTACTGGCTGGCCTTCGTGGTGGCAGCAGCACGGAGGGCTGCGGCGATCCAGTACGCCTCGGCCGCCGGCTCGGGATCGGGGTGCGAGGCGGCTGCGTCTTCCGCAGTCCACAAGAGCGCCTCCGGGGCGTAGTACCGGAGCTTCTCGCAGGCGTCGGCGATGTCCTGGGTCCATCGGTCCAGGCGAACGTCGCTTGGGACCCGCATGTGGATCAGCTCGGCCAGGCGCGACCCGGGCGGGTAGAGGCTGGTTCCAGGGAAGGCCTTCACCAGGTCGAACCAGAGCGGGTGGAGCCGGTAGAGGGTTTTCCATGTCTTCCAGCGAGCGGCTACAACGCTGGTCGTGGGAATGCTCGCGCCCACCGCCACAATGAGGAAGAGCAAGTTCATCCACATTGCCGTGAGATCGATGAGCGTCTCCACTGTGGAACGGCTCATCGGGAAGAGCACCGCCGTCCACACGATGACGATTCGAGCCGTCGTGTGGAGGAGCCCCATCCACATGGAGATACCCATGAGCCTGAGGCCGATGCGCATACTGGTCGTCTCGGCGGCTCGCGCTCCCCTTGACCACTGGTAGCCGCAGACTGCCGTGGTGACCAACGGGAAGAAATAGAAGACGCTCATGTACGCTGCGGCGCCCCATTCCCCTGCGTGGTCGATGAGGAAGTCTTCGCTCTGTCGCTGGCGGTCTACCACGAAGAAAAAGAGGAAAGTGAGCAGAGTCACGCCGATTGCGCCTGCTTTGTAGGAAGCGCGGGCTATCCAGCGGGACACCGTGACGTGCCGGGGCGTCACGGCCTCGGAGCTCTTGCCGTAGCTGGTCGCCACGTACGTCAAGGACGCGATGATCGCCGCGGTGCTGGCGAAGTGCCTGAGGAGAGCGTTTAGGTCGATCACGGGGATGCGGTCCACCGCATCCATCGCGGCCGGCGTGTAGAGCCACAAGGCCACGGAGAATCCGGCGTAGCCGCCCCAGAGGGCGCGGCGGTGCGCGTCGCCGTACCGGACGGCGGGGAATCGCCACACTGCAATGAGGGTCATCACTGCAGCGGTCAGGTACCTGAAGAAGTCGAGCATGCCGTCCGTTATTCGTGTTTGGAGCCACGCCGCGGCGGAGCAACGGGATGAGAAAGCGAGGACTCCAGGAGGCTGACCATGTCGTCGCCGGTCGGCGGCTGACGGCGCGCCAACCGCTTGATCAGGGAAGCTGACAGCTCGGCTTGCTGCTCCTCAGGGCTGTCGTAGTTGACGCGTCCCTGGACCAGAGCCGAGGGGAACCGGCGAAGGACTTCCTCCCGGATGTGTTCAGGGACGTATCGCTCGGTCTCTTCCGCGGTCAGGGTGCTTCCGTGGTCCAACCACTCGTGCGCCAGTTCGTGGAGGATGATGTGCTCGGTCTGGTTGCGGCTGATTCGGCGGCGGTAGAGCACGACCGTGAAGTCTGGTGTCTTGACTCGAAGGCCGCAGGCTGTGCCTAGCCCGCCGTCTGGGTCGTCGAACGGCACGAGCCGAATCTGACGCTGCAGTGCGTGCTCCATGTTTCGGACGAGTGCCTCGACGCTGAAGGGGGTGGGCACCGGCAGATCGGCGAGGAGCTTCTCGCACTCCTTCATGAGGTCTCGCCGTGCAGGGTTCCTGCGCCACCGCATGACAGCGTTCGCGAGCTGTCGCGTTCTACCGCCCGGTTCTGCGCGCGAGCCGCGGCTCTCCACGCACTGGGTGGTCGTCTGTCGTGGAACCCATTTCATCATCCCGTCCTCCTCGCCCTGCCCGGATCCACGTCCGAGGGCACGCCCCGCACCGCTCGCGCGACCAGCAAGTAGTGGCCGCCCTGTGCTTTCGGAGCCCCCCTGTCGCTCAGCGTGATCAAAACGCGGCGACCATGCGCAAGCATTCGGTTGCGCAGCGCGCCCACTATGTCCACCGGGTCACGCAAATGCAACCACGAATTCCACTTACCTGACGGGCTCCCACTTCGGGGCACTGTGTCTGGCGATGCAGAAAACGGAGGTGAGTCGCAAATGGGATACGCCGGGCCGGACCTCAGAGCGGACGTCGCAGCTTTGCCCAGCTCATAATGGGTTTGGATGGAGACGGGGCAGCGGCATGTTCGGTTCTCTTCGCCAGCGGCGTCTGCTGCGGCGCGAGGTGAGAGTCGCACCCACTCCTGGCAGGTAAGGCGCTCCGCCGGTACGCGGCCGCCGGCCCGCCTCCTGCCGTGCGGCTGCCGACCGACAGGCCGCGGCAGAAAGAGGTATCGCCGCATGCTTGCCTTGATCGTGGGTACTCTGCGTAATATCCGCACCGGCATCGACTTGGTGCGCCGGCATGCATCGGATGGTGCCCAGCGAGCCCAGGAGAGGCCGGACTTGCCCGGCCCGCCGCATGCTCATCACTGGTACACCTCTGGTCGTTCATCGCAGGGGTGCCGCCCCCATAGGAGACCCCCCGTTTCTCGCCAGGTGAACGTAGTCTCCCAGCCATCACAGCGTCAACTATAGTTTAGGCACTTCGAGAGAGAGCAGTGACTGTGGCCCGAGTGAACGAGAAGCTGGAGAGCGAGACGCCGGAGGCGGCTCCGCCGGTTCCCGTTCCCGGCCCGGGGGCCTCCTTCGCCGAGCGCCTGAACTACCTGTTCGACCGCGTGCGCCCGCCGGGGGCGGAGGAGTACAGCAACGCGCACGTCGCCCGGACAATCTCTTCGTATGGTGAGACAAGCATCACAGGCGCCTACATCGGGCAGCTCCGCAAAGGCGCCAAGACACCAGGGCTGCAGCTGGTCCCGCTGTTCGCGAAGTTCTTCGGCGTCAAGGCCGCCTTCTTCGTCGAGGACGAGACAACCCGTAGGGTTACTGGCCAGTTCGAGCTGTTGCGTGAGCTGAGTCAGGCGGGTGTGAAGCAGGTCGCCCTTCGTGCGATCGGGCTCTCCCCGCAGAGCCTCAACGAGGTGATGAAGAAGATCGAGGCCGTACGGGCGCAGGAGGGCCTGCCGCCCGCCCCGGAAGACGATCTTTCCTGACCTGCTACTACGCTTCGGCTCCAGGGGGATCTCGAGAGGAACACGCATGTGGCATCGCCGTCGTGCGCGTCGGCCTGCGGACAAGTCCGCGGAGATCGAAGAGCGTAGCCGTGCTTTCGTCAAGGACCTGGGACTGCCGGCGGTCGACAGTGTTCTCGACCTCGTGCCCTTCATGGAGCAGCTCACGGGTCGAGAGATCCGTCTCATGCCGTTCACTCCGGACGTGTCGGACCCCGACTCCCTGGAGCCGGTGGCGGCGTGCGGCGCGTGGCTGGCGACGGCCACCACTGACTACCTCTTCTACGACGAGGGAGTGAGCCCGGCGTACGCCGAGGTCGTCGCAGGCCACGAGTTCGCCCACATGCTCAGGCACCGGGACTCCAAGGAGTCCCTGGACCTCTCCAGCCTCAGTGGCCTCATCACGGACATCGATCCCGCCACTGCCCAGCTGATCCTCGGTCGCACCCGCTTCACCGAGCCGGACGAGTTCGAGGCCGAGATGATCGGCTCCCTCCTGCAGGAGCACGTCCGCAGGTCCCGCGCCGCGGCAGCCCGCGCGCCGGAGGCCGACGATCCCATCGCCCGCACGCTGCTGCGCTGACCGGAACAGAGCACCTTGAAAGACATACTTCACCCGCTGTGCCTGGGTATCGCCGGCACCGGGTTCCTTCTCCTGCTTCGTGACATGAGCAAGCACCGGCGCAACCCGGCACTGGTCGCTCTGGGCTTCACCTACGGGTTCTCCGCGCTCAGCTACGCCATCTCGCTCACGTGGGTGTGGGTGCGCATCGACGGTGTCTTCGGCGTCCCGAACATCGCCGTGCCGATCGCCCAGAGCTGTGTGGTGCTGGTCCTGGCCCTCCAGGCCAGCGTCCTGGCGTACTGGTCCAAGCCCGCCGACGCCGCGCGTCGGCGCACCCGGCACCTGCTCCTCGCCGCCGGACTCGTCATCGCCGCGATGGGCGTGCTGTTCAACCTCCTCACCCCCACCGCGCAGCGCCCCACCGACTTCTCGCTCTACTACGCGCACGACCCGTACTTCCAGGCCTACCTGTTCCTCTACATCGGCGTATACACCGCAGCCGAGTTGTACCTCGTCCGGTCTTGCTGGAAGTACGCCCGCTCCGCGTCGAACCGGTCGATCGCCACCGGCCTGAGGGTCGTAGCAGTCGGCGCGACCATCACCCTCGGCTACAGCGGCATCCGTATCGCCGGTGCCCTCGGAGGGATCTTCGGCTTCAGCGTCAAGAGCCTCGACCCCTACGCCTGGCTCTGCGGCGACATCGGCGCCACCCTCACCCAGATCGGCTACTTCCTGCCCGTGCTGGCCCTCCGCGCGGACTCGCTCAGGGCATGGGTCAACACCCACCTCGTCTACCGCCGGCTGCGGGGCCTGTGGACCGCGCTCACCGAGGCCCACCCCGGCATCAGTCTGCTCCAGCCGAACCGGCAGCAGGAAGCCCTCCTCCAAGGCCGCAGCGTCAACTTCCCCCTGCAGCGCCGCAGCACCGAGATCCGCCACGGCCAGAAACTGCTCCGCATCTACCTGGACCCCGCCGTACGCGCCGAGTCCGAAGCCCTCCGCCGACAGGAAGGGCTCGCGGATGCCGACCTGATCGCGGCCGTCACCGCCGACCAGCTCCAGGCCGCGCTCACGCGCCTTCACGCCGGCGCGCCGGTCAGCGACCCGGCCGAGTACGCGGACTCGGATTTGCCCCTGCCGTCCTACGAAGACGAGCTGCGTCACCTCGAACGCGTCGCCGGCTTCTTCACCCCGCCACGCGCGGAGACCTCCGTCACCGACCCCGCCAGCACCACATCAGGAGCTCGTACGTGATCCTCCGCCGAACCGTGCTCACCGCTGCGACGGCTCTTGCCGCGGTCACCGCCATAGCCACTCCAGCCAGCGCACGTCACCGCCACCCATGGCAGACGTCGCAGCTGCATCTGGCGTCCGCCGGCGAGCAGCTCACCGCACTACGCGAAGGCCGGATCACCAGCCGCCGCCTGCTCGAACAGCACCTCGCTCACATCACGCGAGCGAACCCGGCTCTCAACGCCATCGTCACGCTGGACGCCGACGGCGCCCGCGCTGCCGCGGACAGGGCCGACACGCACCTCCGCCGGACCGGCGAGCCACTCGGAGCCCTCCACGGTCTGCCGATGACCGTCAAGGACGCCCTCGAGGTCGCGGGGATGCGCACGACCTGCGGCTCTCCCGACCTGTCGGAGCACGTTCCCGACCGCGACGCAGACGCGGTCGCCCTCCTGCGCGCAGCCGGCGCGATCATCATCGGCCACACCAACGTGCCGGCGATGTGCCAGGACATCCAGACGTCGAACGCGCTCTTCGGGAAGACCGCGAACCCCTTCGACGCCCAGCGGACCGCGGGCGGCTCTTCCGGCGGTCCCGCCGCCGCCGTTGCCGCAGGGCTCACAAGCCTGGAGGTCGGCTCCGACCTCGCCGGATCCCTGCGCCTCCCGGCCGCCTACTGCGGTGTCTACGCCCTGCGTACCTCCCGCGGCGCGAGCCCGATCGTGCCCACGCGCGGCCACATCCCCCGTCCTCCCGGCTGGTCCACCAGCAGCGACATGCTCACGCTCGGCCCGATCGCCCGCACCGTCGACGACCTCGCTCTGCTCCTGGACGTCCTCGCTGCCCCGGCCCCCGCCGACCGAGCCGGCTGGAAGGTCGACCTGCCGGCTCCGGCCAAGCGCAGGCTGGGCGACTACCGCATCGGGATCTGGGCCGACGACCCGTACTGCCACGTCGACGCCGACACCCGCGCGCTGCTCCAGCACGTCACCGAACTCGTCCGAGACGCCGGCGCAGACATCGACGACACCACCCGGCCCGTCGACTTCCGCGAGAGCGACACGCTGTTCCAGCGACTCATGTACGCCACCTCGTCCGCGGCCACGACCGATGCCGCCTTCGCCGCGGAGGTCGAGGCAGCCGAGAAGATCCCGGCCGGTGACCCGAGCGGCATGTTCCTCCACTCCCGGACCATGCGACACAGAGACTGGTGCGTCGCCGATGAGGCCCGCCAGAAGCTCCGCACGACCTGGGAGAACTACTTCTCGGAGCACGACATCCTCATCACGCCGGCCACGCCTACCGCTGCCGTTCTCGACCAGACGAGCACGCCGCCACCTCAGCGATACATCACCGTCGACGGACAGAAGCGCTCGTACTACGACCAGACCGGCTGGCTCAACCTGACCAGTCCCGTTGGCCTGCCCTCTCTCGTGCTCCCCGCTGGAAAGACCGCGGACGGACTGCCGCTCGCCATCCAGATCATCGGGCCCTACCACAGTGATCGAACGGTTCTAGAAGCAGCCAGGCAGCTCGCCCGTCGTCTTCCCAAGCCGCCCCGGCCGCCCGCGTTCTCGGCGTAGCGCTGGTTCGGCGGACGGCACAGGCCAGTCGACGACGCTGGTGGGCGAGCCAAGCAGTCGTCACGAGATCGGCGCGGCGGAAGCCAGAAGCACGGCAGCGTCCGTCCTCGTCTGGGTGGAGGAGGGACGCTGCACTGCTGGAGCCCTTGATCAGCTCCCGGCGCTCATGCGGGACGGTCGGCCGAAGCCATCCGCTTCACTGGGCAGCAGCCGAACATCTGGGGGATGCGTCGGTCTACTCGCCCTTCGGCCGCCCTGAGGCCAGCCCAGGGGCAAGCCGCGCGCAGCGGGCCGCGTAAGCAGCTAGGTGCTGGGCTTCGAACTCGGCGGCGTCCCAGTCACTTGCCTGTACATCGCCTCCGGGCCAGACGTACGCCCAACCCCGCCCACCGTTGGCCAGCGGCAACTCTCGCAGCTCGTATCGGGTGTCCTCGAACGCGTCGAGGATGCGCCACTCCTTGTCGCTCAGGTCGGTCAAAAGCACCCCGGAGGCGAGGTTGGCGGGCGGTCCGACGACAAGGCCCGGGTAGACGCGGCCTTCGAGTGCGGCGGCGCGGTAGCCCGGCACGAAAGCCGGAGTTTTCTGCGGAACTCGACCCAGTAGGGCCCGGAGGACGACATCGAACTGGAGCGTTCCGTAGCAGAACAGCGCGTCGGGGCGTTGCGAGAGTCGGTTTTGGCGCTGAGTGCTTTCAGGAACCGAGGAGGCTATGGCTTGCGTCATGTGCTTTCCGGTCTCAGTGGGAGGTCAGGTACATCGCGTCGTAGACGGGTGATTCGGGGGCGTGCTTGATCTGGCCGAGGACCGTGTACCCCCACCGGAGATAGGCATCGTGAGCTGGCTGGTTATCCACGATGCAGGTCAGGGCTGTGACGGTCTCCTCCCGGCCGGAGATGACGGTGTCGTGGATCTGGCGTCCGAGACCGCGATTTTGCTGAGCAGGCAGCACCATGAGCTCCCGCAGCCAGAAGATGCCGCCCGAGTCGGCGAGTTCCTGCAACAGGGTCGGTCGCCGGGTTCCGAGGGACGTCCACCAGGGCTTGTCGGGGGGCAGGGTGGCGCCGTGGACGTATCCGACGATCCGGCCGTCCAGCCGGGCTGTCACCGTCTCGAAGCCTTCGGTGTCGAATGCGGCCTCGAGTCGATTCCGGAACGAGTCGACGGAGAAGAAGGGGTCGCCGATGTAGGGCGGCGTGTCGTACACCGTGGCGTAGACGTCGACCAGCTCGGTGAGCATCGCCTTCGCTGACTGCGCGTCGTGCCGCTGGAACTCCGGGTCCACCGTCTGCACTCTCCTCTGCTTGCTCACGCGACGTGAGTTCGGATCTGTTCGAGTAGGTCCCCCACGCCGCGGGCGCGTCGATGGGGAATCAAGCCGTCATGAACGATCGTCAACTGCGCAGTCGTCCGTGTGGACGACATCCCGCTTTCGACGAGCTGGAGTGCCTGCGTCGCGGCGGCCAGGCCGTGGTCGATGTCGCCGTTCTGCACAGCCGCGACCGCGAGCCGGCCAAGGCACATCCCGCGGTTCCTGGAGTGGGCGACGTCCTGAAGCGTCTCAGACCGTGCGAGAAGCTCTTGAGCTCGGGCCACCTGTCCGAGGTCGAGCCGGCACATGCCCTCCAGACATGTCAGCTCGGCCAGGTTGAGGAAGTGCGCCCAGTCCGGGTCCAGCTCGTGGTCTCCGCGCTCCCACTCCTGCCAGGCGCGCCTGATGGCAGCCTCGGCGTTGAAGACGTCCCCGATGCGTGCGTGGCCCTGGGCCTCTCGGATAGCCAGCAGCGCGGTGACGCGGCTCGGCGCGTTCCAGAGCTCGGCATGCCGCTGTCCGAGCTTGGCGAACCGCACGGCTTCCCGTCCCTTGTTCAGGTCGACGGCCTGGCGGGCCATGTTGCTCAGGGTGCGGCTGGCCAGCACGTCGTCGCTGGTGTAGTTGGCCGCGTTGAGCGCCTCGGAGAAGTACTGGCGGGCCTGGGTCTGCAGTCCTGCGTCGTAGCAGAACCATCCGAGCGACGTCGTCAGCTTCCCCGCGAGCGCGTGCAGCCGCTGGCCCAGAGCCTCGTCGTAGATACCCCGGTCGATCATGTGGTGTGTCCAGAGCAGATGAGCCCTGGTCGGTCGCCACAGTCGATTCGCGCCGAACTGCTGGTCAATCGCGTAATTGTCGTCGGCTGCGCCGGACAGCAGCTCGACCTCCTCCGGCGAGATTCGCCACTCGCCGCTGCGGTTGGTACCGGTAGTCGTCTCGGCCAGCCATGGGGGCGGCGCCTCATCCGTGAGAGGACTGGAGCCGGCGGCGACCAGGAGAGGACCGGGTGAGGCCTGGCTCACCAAAGGCACCGGCGTGAGAACCGCAGGACCCGCCTCCTCATCCGTTGGAGGGCGGAATCCCAGTTCCTCGACGGGGCAGTTCCAGTAGGCGGCCAATACCGTCCGGCTGTCAGGATGCGGCCAGGGAGGAGGGTCGGAGTTCTCCCACTTGGAGTACTGGCGGATCGTGAACGTAGGCGTCTTGCTCAAGCGCCCTTCTGCCCGAAGGCGTCGGGCAAGGGCTGAGAGTTCCCGTACGACGTCCTCTTGCGTGCGGTTTGCACGGGTGCGTAACCGCTTGAGTTCACGCATGGCCACCTCCTCACCGTCTGGATGGCCTCACGGTAGCGACTTCGACAGCCTCGCGTGAGGGTTCGTCACCTAGATCCCCAGGTCAGAGGGAAAGGGCAGGTGAAAGGGCGGCCAAAGGGCGTGTAGGAGGCGGCCAGAGTTCCGGGGAAAAGACCTGTTCACCGCTCCAGTCGTTCGCTGCACTAGGTGACGTTGCAGACACCGTGTGTTTCATCGCGATACGTGGGAGAGCTCATGGAGGTCGGCGAGGTCGCCGAGAGCACGGCTCTGTCCGTGTGGTTCTCCACGGCTACCCCGTGCCCGGACACGGCGGCCAACTGGTGGCAGGAGAACCCTCACCTTCCACGCCGTCTTAAGTGCGGCGTGACCTTCGACGTCGTCATGGCAGATCGGCAGCTGATCGAAGCTGCCTACCGGCTCCTTGATCAGTACGAGCAGCCCCTTGGGCCCGCTGTGAGGTTCACCAGCCTCCGCTCCGCCGCCGTGTTGGTGCCGAGCGGCACAGTTGAGAGCTGGAGCAGTCTGGTGGCCGCCTCCCAGTGGCCGAGTGGGCTCCCCAGGCCGGCCTGCCTCGGCCTAGGCCACGCCATCCTCGTGCCCGCCCCCGCCCCCCGATTGGCGACCGGAGTCGCACAGTGGCTCGTCCCGCCCGACGAGGAGCAGGCGATCGGCGGAGCGCCGCTGCTGACAAGCCCTGCGCCGCTCGCCCGATGCCTCGCGGAGGCTCTCACCCTCCACGCCCCCGCGGAGCAAACGCCACTGCGTCGTGCCGTGGCAGTGGTCAGGTCCGCTCTGCCGTCCTCCAGGAGGTCGTGATGGCGACGACACCAGCACAGACGCCGCGTACAGCTGTATCGGGGCGACTTCCTGGGGAACAGAACGGCTCAGGGGCGCTCGCTAGCGTTCTTCCAGTAGTTCTGAAGCATGTCGGTGGGCCATGGCGGCTGGTGCACCGTTCCGCGGGGCAGCATCTCCTGGAAGACCGGCGCCAGGTCGACGACAGGGGTGCCGGCGTCCGCGTCCAGGTCCGTGACGCGCAGGTCCCGTCCTTCCACTCCCAGCAGGCGCGGGTAGGAGATTCCGATCCGGGCCGGCCGCCTGTGGTTGCGGTGAACGAGGCCGCCGGTGGCCGGCCAGTCCGGATTGCCGCGGGGACTCCGGGGCTCGAGCTCGATGTCGCTGTCCGATCCCAGGCTGAAGTGCCAGACCACTTCCAGGTGGCTGAACTCCTCGATGCCCTGGAGGGCACTTTCGGGGATGCTCGGGACGAGACGGATGATCGACTCGACTCCGCCTTTGTAGTCGTCAAGGCGACCGGTCTGGCCCCCTACGACCGTGGCGATCACGGGCACCTGGATGAACTGGTCGAACACGCTTCCGCTCCCCTCCTGGACCTTCTCCTCGGGCGCCGACGCACGCGCGTTCCGCTCCGGGCTTCCTTACCGTACGGGCTACCGGTCTGCAAGGACGGCACGGGCTCGTACGTCGAGGTCGGCGGCCGGGCCTCCGCCTCGGCGGAGAACGGGGCTCAGCGCGCGGCGCATCTGCACCACGGTCTGTCGGGCTCGCCCGGACTGGACGCCGGTCATCGTGTCGAGTGCCTGATGCCACGTGGCGCAGGCCGCCTCGAGTTGCCCCTGCTGGACCTGTACCTCACCGAGGTACCCGAGGGTGACGGAGTGGGTCCGCTTGAACGGCGTTTGGCGCGTGCGGACGCTCCGCTTGAACTGCTGCTCAGCACCCTTCAGATCGCCCATGTCCCGCAACGCGGCGGCGGTCTCATGTGCGAGGCTCGCCTCGCCGAAGAACCACACCCGAGCGGGCTCGTCGCCGTCCTGGGGGGCGCGCGAGAGATCGGACTCTGCACGGTTGAGCGCCTCCGCGGCCTGCTTCTTGTAGCCAGCGGCGGCCAGTCCGCGGGCATGGACGACGCCGAGGAGGGCCTTCTCCCTCCAACAGGCCTCGGCGTAGCGCCGGCTGGAGAGAGAGCCCTCGGCCAGGCGTACGGCTTCCTTGGGCTGATGCAGGTCCACGGCCTGGTGGGCCATCGCCCGCAGCACGTGCCCGGCGAGCGGCGCGTCGCCGGCCTCCTCGGCCAACTGGGTTGCGAGAGTCAGCCACCGCAGCGCAATCGGGTGTTCCCCGGCGTCGAAACTCGTCCAGCCCGCGAGGTAGGCGAGCTCGGCAGCGGCCGACGTCATATCCCGGCGCAGACCATCGGAGGAGAAGCGTCCCCCAAGGAGTTCGGTGACGTCGGTGCGCAGGTAGGCCACCAGGGCGGCGCGCCCCACCCCCCGGCCGCCGCGTTGCTGGTCCCGCCGGGACAGGAAGGCCGTCATCTCGCGCACGCTGGTGACGTCCTCGGCCGTCACCGTGTGCTTCGACAGGGGCTTGCGGGTGCGGGCTCGGGCAGCAGATTCCTGCCACCAGCCTTCGGTGGGCAGGGCCAGGCCGGCGACCGAGTAGGCCGACTGTGCCAGTACCTGGCGCCGTGCAATGTCCATGTCCGTGCTCCCGAGGGTCGCCAGCGTCGCGAGGGTGTCGACGCTCCACGTCGGCGTCTGTGGGTCGGCGGCATCGTCCGTTGCCAGCCCGATGTCGGTCAGCGTGATGGTGCGGCCGAGGCCACGGGAGAGCGTCTCGGCCAAGATATGCGCTGCACGGCCTTCGGGTGTGGCGCCACCGATCCAGCGGGCGATGCGGGAATGGTCATAGCGCAGGAGCTCGGTCGCGCCGTTCTCTGCGGCGACAGCCCGGAAGCGAGCGGCCAGTTGCCGCTGCGACAGGCCCCATTCCTGGACGACGGCTTCCAGTCGAGTGTTGCGTGTGCGCCCCATACGTGTGCGCCCCTGTCCCCGAAACGATCTTGCACCACGTGCACCACATCGGCGCGCTGGCCGGGATTCCCGTCAGCCCTCGCACGCGGTTGTCTCGTGAAGACGATATTCCTCCAACCCTCCTGCCTTGCAACGGAATCGGCCACGTCATGCCTACGAGCTCGGACGGTGACCGGAATTGGCCCCTATGGGGCTGAGAAGGGGAGCTGATGAACGTGCACGACTCCGCGGTCGACCTCTACCAGCCGGCCAACGCCACCCTGGCCGCCCGCAGTCTGCAGGGGCCTAACGTTGCCGAAGCGGTCATGGCCCAGGCGCCCGGCCGTATCTCGCCGACGTCGCTTGAGTGGCGCCCCTTCGAGAAGGTGGTCGTGGTCTCTGCGGACCCGGCCGCTGTGCCCCAGGCCCGTCGACAGCTGCACCGGTTGATGTGCAATTTCGGACTGGCCTTGGTCGCGGACGACCTCACGCTTGGCGCCCAGGAGCTGATGGCGAACGCGGTGACCCACGGTTGCCGCGGACAGGCGGCAAGGGAGTTCACACTTAAGGCGTCCTGCCTGCGTGGACGTGTTCGGATCGAAGTGCAGGACCCTTCCCCCGACCTACCGCTCCCTCGTTCTGCGAGCGACGACTGCGAGGGAGGCCGGGGCCTGGTGCTCGTCAACGAGGTCGCCACGCGCTGGGGATCCAAGCCGGGGCCCGGCCAAGGCAAGACGGTGTGGATGGAACTGGACGCTGCCGATGAGGAGGCCGCGTCGTGAACCTCCGTCTGTCACGAGTCACCATTCGCCGCAGGTCCGCTGAGGTAGTTGGCAGCTCCCGCTCTTTTGCAGCTCCCGTCAGGGAGACCCTGGCCCTGGTGCTCGACGAGAACGCACCCATCCTCGACAGCGACCAAGACATCGACGACGTAGTCCTCCGTCTGCGCGGTCACCTCATGGAACTCGGTCATGCCACGCCCGAGCCGCCACGTCCGGCCATCGAGGAAGCGTTCAAGGCAGCCCGGCTGCTTGCGGACATCGACGTGCCGACGGGGCACGTTCAGGCTCGCGTTCATCTGCGACAGCTGGCCGAAGCCGTGAACCTGGTCATCACCGAGCTGACCAACGCCGGCGCGGTGTGCGGTCACCAGCCCGAATGTCCCTCCGTTGAGAACCGTGACTTCCAGGCCGCGCAGGTACGTGTTCGCCACTCCGAGATCGGGTGCAGCGAGCTGTGCAACGGTGTCCTCGTCTTCGACGACACCGGATGTCTCCTCCCGTCCGGCAAGGTCGTCGACCCGCGGCGGCCTCTGCCTCTGGTCGCAAGCGGCCCGAAGGCGGTGACGTCGTGATCTCCACGTACCTGACTTCTCCCGCTCGGCAGGACCTGGGAGTCCACATCCTTGCCCCCGAGGAGGCGTGCGACTTCGAGTACTGGGCCGCGCGGCTCGTCCACATCGAGCTTCTGCGTGACGCAGTAGCGGTGGCCCTGTACCGGCTCCCCCTCCTCGCGGTCCCGGCCGGCAGGGGACGCCGCGGCGGTCGCATGGACATGGTCTTCGCCGGCTGCGCGGAACTCGCCGCGCGCGAGCTTCACGGACGCCCCGGATTCCACAGCGTCGCAGCGATAGGGACGGACGTCGTATGGGGCGAGCCGGTACCCAAGGACCTGACCCCCGATGCCCGACGCCGGTTCTTCGGTCTTCACGCACAGCCCCAGGCCCGGCCGTCGACCGCGTACCAACGGCAGGCGTGCCATGCCTGAACCGCCGTCGGTAAAGCGATCACGGACATGGCGACCGAGCCGTCTTCAGGTCCGCATCGCGGTCTTCGTCCTGGCGATGGTCACCATCAGCTATGCCGGATCCGGGCCGACGCCGTGGTGACCACCCCCGGTGTGATCATCACCGTTCTCATCGTGACGGCCATGGGCCTCCTCATCCACTTCGGAGCGCGAACCGGCCGGCCTTGGCCGCCTCGGCCGGACCACAAGCCCTCGACGCGACCGCACGAGCGCCCTGATCACCACAGTCCGTCCCCGCCGCGCGACCTGTCCTGACTCATCCGAACGACGACACAAGGACCCACCTCCATGCTTCATGCCGTTCCCGCATCACCCACTGAGGTGCCGCAGGCGCCCGCCCGGATCGTGACGGGCCTCTACCTGCGGTGCCTGCGTGAAGCGAGAGGCACCACGCTCGAGGACGCGGCCCGCGCCGTAGGGGGGTCGACCTCCGCCGTCAGCCGGTGGGAGCGTGCTGAGTCCCCCATCCGGAAGGACGCGCTGCAGACGCTGCTGACGCGCTACGGAGTGGTGGGGAAGCACGCCGCCTTCCTGATGCTGCACATGCCGCCGCAGAGCTACAGCCGCGACCAGCGCGACGAGCAGGGCCTCGCCCGGCGGGCTCCGCACGACTTCTGGGCGGATGTGGCCGACCACGAGGCGACGGCCCGCTACATCGCGGTGATGCGGACAGCAAACGACGTAACCCAGTTCTGCATGGCGGTCCCCGCCGGCCTGCGCACTCCGGCGTACCAGCAGATCGTGCTGGACCCCGACGTCTGTGCCACCCCCGATGAGCCCGTGCTCGGACTGCCGTCATGGGTGCACAGGGTCCCGTGGGCCGCGGGCCAGCGGCGCACGGTGCTGCTGGACGAGACCGTGCTGACCAGGGGAGGCAGCCAATCCGAGGCGGTGGCCGGCCAGCTTCGTCATCTGGCCGACCTCGTGAGCCGGGAGGAATCCGGCGTCCGGGGCCTGGTTGTCCGCATCCTGCCGATGAGCCCGGTCCTTTTCGTCCACACGGTCGGCTCGTACGCGGAGGTGACGCTCCACGGGCACCGCCTGGTGACGAGCATCGGCCTCTTCCCCACCTACAAGACCGGCTCCGGCGCAGCCCGGGCCATAAGCGCCGGGCTGAGGGAGGCCGTCGCCGCCGCGTGCAGTCGTGAGGAGACCTACGACCGGCTCGTGCGCGCGGCCGACGCCATGCAGCGGAGGGCCACCTCGTGATCCTCGCCCGCCTGCTCACCCTCCTGCTCGGCGTCGCGCCGCCTGACGTGCCCATGGCCCGGCTTCTCGTCCTCGATGAGGAGGCCTTCATACGGCGTGTCCGTACCCCGCGTCACGACGACAGCGACGGCTCCGAGATCCGGCGCTCCGGGCGCAGGGGTGCGGGCATGGCCGCCCCCGCCTGCGCCTGCCTTGCCTCGCCTGGAGGCCGCACGCCATGACCGCGATGCTGCTGAACGCCGAAGCCTCCCGCTGCCCGGTGTCCCGACCTCGGCCGGAGCCCGGGATCGTGATGCGGTCCGACCAGCGGATCCACGCCCCCAGGCTCCGTATGAGCCGGGACGGCCTCACCTACGACGGTGCTGGCCCGGCAGACCGCGACCCCGAAGGGTTTCTGTGGCCACAGGTCATCGGCCCGGAAACCGGCCGTTACCTCTACGCTGACGTCAACCCGGTCAAACAGCGCCTCGCGATGCAGAGTCCCCACCGGCTGCTGTGCCAGGTCGGGATGGGTCCGGCGACCAGAACCGATGCCGGTGTGCTGTGGCTCGTCCCCAAGGCCACCGGCACAGCCCAGGATCCGGTCCACCCCCGATGGCCGGAGATAAGAACGACCGAGCCCCCGGTGTGCGCCTTTCACGCGCCGCACGCCGCTCGCGGCTGTAAGCGGATGCGCCGTTTCGGGTACGGCGCCTTCTTCGTCCGCGAGGCGGAGCTCGTCGCCGTCGAGGGCACCGTCTACCGTCCGTCGCCTGCCGGTGGCATCCACGTCTTCAAGGGGGCGATGTGCGAACTGGACCCGTCCGACGAGGAGGAGCAGCCCGAGAGCACCGTTGATCCGCGTTTCATGCTCGCCCGTCATCTGGTCCGGCAGCTTCGTGGCATGACCCCGGTCGATCTTTCCGACCCGGACCTCTACCTCAACGCTGTCCCCTGCAACCAGGAAGCGGGGTGAGCAGCGTGCTTGTGCGCCTTCTTCCCGCAGCCCGGGCCAGTGACTACCAGCAGTTCCGTTCGATCCTGGACGATCCCGCCCTGGCCGATGAGGGAATCGCCGTCCAGACCTGGGGCTCCCCCTTGCTTCTCGTTCCGGTCGGCGGCCAGCGCCGGGGCGGCTACTACCCGGCGGCGACCTGGAGCACCACCCTGCAGATCTGGCTTCGCATCAGGCGCCGGCAGGGCTTTCCCCGGACACGGATCCGCTGGTCCCGCGATCTCGAGGTGTGCCACAACGTCATCTGGGGCGCCGAACCTCCGCAAGAGGGCGACAGGGCGCGCGGCCGGTTCTACGGCTACAGCGAGACGGCGATCAACGACTTCCTCTCCCGCTTCCCGCAGGTACAGGAGATGCCCGATGCCCCCGCATGACCCCGACCACGAGGCCGGTTCCCCACACCTGAGGCTGTGCCGTCCGCTGCCCGGGGGGCCTGCTGGCCCGTACGGCAGCGACGACGACTGGCGTCGGCGTCCTGCCATCGCCCGGGTCACCGACTACCTCATGGGCGGGACCGACAACTACGAGGTCGACCGGGAGTTCGCCCAGCGACTCCTGGCCGTCGCCCCGCCGCTGCGGGCGATGGTGCAGATCAGCGGCGCGTTCCGGCCCCGGGCAGTGGCCGTGCTCGCACACGAGCTGCGGATCGGGCAGTTCATCGAGCTGGGGTGCGGCCTGCCCTCGTACGGCCTGCCGTCCACGCCGCAGTCACGGGAGAGCAGATTCCCTTGGCCGGTCCATACCTACGATGTCGCGCGGGCGTTCCACGACAAGCCCCGGGTCGTCTACGTGGACAACGACCCCCGCGTAGCGGGTCATGCCAACGTCGTCCTGGCCGAAGAGCCCGGCACCCGGCACCTGCACGCCGACGCACGGGACGTGACCGCGCTGCTCACCTCGGACGCCTGCCGGGTCCTCGACTTCGACCGGCCCGTCGCCGCCCTCGCACACGACCTCCTGCCGTGGATGGACGACGCTGACGCTGCCGAGATGATGCATGCGCTGCGCGAGCGGCTCCCGGCCGGCAGCGCCATCTCGGTGACCCACGCGACCACTGACGTGGCGCCCGGGATGATGGCGGCGCTCGTCGGGCACTACGCGGACGCCGGCATCCTCTACCGGCCGAGGACGCTGCAGCAGATCCAGTCGCTGCTCGGTGCGTGGACCGTCCTCTCGCCCGGCGTCCTGCCGACCGGCCTGTGGCGCCGGGATCGGAGACTTCCGCCCGGTATGGGCCCTTCGGCGGAGAAGAGCCACCGCTTGCCCCCGGGTGACTACTCGCACGCCTACGCCGCCATCATCACCGCCCCGTAACCCAAGGAACTGTCATGTGTATCCACGAGCCGCCCTGCCCCGGCGCCGAGGCCGCCGACCGCGAGGCCGCGCGCCTGCGGGCGCACCGCCCTGAGCAGGGCTGGAGCCTGCTGTGCAACGGTGTCCTGCTCTTCGAGGACACCGGTGAGCTCCTCCCCGACGGGCAGGTCGTCGCCCCGCACCGTGCCATGCCGAACGGGGCGGTAGCCGCGTGAGCCTCATCCCCGCCCCCCGCCAGCCCGCCGAGGCGCCCCTGTCGAAACGCCGTGTGGGCCGGATCGAGGACCACGCCTACCTGGGCAATATGCGCACCGGTGCCCTGGTCGACCGGGACGGCAGCATCGCCTGGATGGGCCTGCCGCGCTTCGACTCCAAGGCGCACTTCACCAGCATCCTGGGGACCGAGAAGCACGGGCTGTGGCGCATCGGCCCCGTCGGCCCGGACGGTGCTACGCCCGCGGCGGACCGGCGGCGCTATCTCGATGACACCCTCATCCTCGAGTCCGTCTGGACCACCGAGGCCGGCACCGTCAGGGTGCTCGACTTCATGCCCACTACTGGCGACGCGGCGCAGCTGGTCCGCATCGTCCAGGGCGTCGCCGGCCGGGTCGCCATGCGCTCCGTTCTGCGGGCGCGGACGGGCTACGGACGCACGACGCCGCAACTCGTCTTCGGCGGGCGCCGGGTGAGTGCCCGCTTGGACGAGGGCAGGTTCTGGCTCGACGCGGACGTCCACCTCGGCGCGCGCGGCGATGACCTGCTGTCCGAGTTCGCCGTGTCCGAGGGCGAGCAGGTGGCCTTCACTCTGTCGTGGCAGCCGGACCAGACCACCCCGCCGCCGCTGCCCGCACCCGCCGCCCTGCTGCGGCAGACCACGGACTTCTGGACCACCTGGGCCTCGCACTGCACCCACACCGGCGCCCGCCGCGACGAGGTCATCCGTTCGCTGATCGTGCTCAAGGCGCTCACCTACGAGCCGACCGGCGCCATGGTGGCCGCCCCCAGCGTTTCGCTGCCCGAGGAGATCGGCGGCACCCGCAACTGGTCCTACGTGTACTGCTGGCTGCGCGACTCCGCGTTCGCCGCCGAAGTTCTTGCCGAGTTCGGCTACCGGCAGGAGGTGCAGGACTGGATCGGCTGGCTCACCACCGTCATCGGTGACGACTTCGACAACCTGCAGATCATGTACGGGGTCGGTGGTGAGAGGGACCTGGCCGAGGAGGAACTCGGCTGGCTGCCCGGCCACGCCGGTTCTCGTCCGGTACGGATCGGCAACGGCGCGGCGGGGCAGCTCCAGCTCGATGTGTTCGGCGAGGTCGTCTGCGCCCTGTACAAGGCGCAGCAGCACTATCCGGACCTGGCGCCGGCGGTGGCACCGCTCATCACCGGGCTTGTCCGGTGCGTGGAGAAGCTGTGGCGGGAGCCGGACGAGGGGATCTGGGAGATCCGCGGGCCGCGCCGTCACTTCGTCCACTCCAAGGTCATGGCCTGGGCGGCCCTCGACCGGGCCGTCCGGTTCACCGAGGCGGGCCACATGGACGGGCCGCTGGAGCACTGGCGCGTGCTGCGCGACGAGATCCACCGGGATGTCTGCGAGAAGGGCTACGACCCGCAGCGCAACACCTTCACCCAGTACTACGGCTCCACCGAGCTGGACGCCGCCGTCCTGCACGCCCTGCTCTCCGGTTTCCTGCCCGCCGACGACAAGCGGGCCATCGGCACCATCGAAGCGGTCCAGCGGGATCTGTCCATCAAGGGCGGCTACCTGCTGCGCTACCGCACCAGCGACGACGGGCCGGGCGTCGACGGCCTGACCGGCCACGAGGGCACCTTCCTGATCGGGCTGGGCTGGCAGACCGTCTGCCTCCGGCGCATCGGGCGGACCGACGAGGCTGAGATTCTCACCGACGCGCTGCTCCATGCCCGCAACGACGTCGGACTCCTCTCCGAGGAGTGGGACCCGCATGCCGAGCAGCAGCTCGGGAACTTCCCGCAGGCCTTCTCGCACACCGCGGCGCTCCTGGTGCTGGCGGCCGCGCCCACCGCAGTGGAGCAGGACTCGGCGGAGGTGGCCGTCCCGTGAAGGCCCTGAACCCCCCGGCGTACGCGCCGTACGACGCCGTCCCCGTCCGACCGCCGGTGAAGATGGTGCGGTGGCTGCGGCACGCCGTCCACACGGGCGTCTACCTCGCCACACTCCGTCTGCCCGTCGGCATCGCCGCGTGGGTGTACGAGCGCCGGCCTCGGGCTCGGCGGCGCCTTGCCTCGGACCGTGAGCCGCTCCTGTCCCTCTTATGGGTCGGAGCCGTCATCGGCGGCCTGGTGCTGGTCGTCGTGATCACCGCCGGCGAAGCCGCCGCCACACCCGCTGGAACGATCGCACCGGCCTCGTACCCCCTCGCTACCGAAGAGCAGTCGCCTCACGCGGCGACCAATGCCACGGCGGCACCTGGCGGCACCAACCACACTCCCGATGACGGAAGGCCACAGGCCCAGACTTCCGGCGAGCGGGCAGTCCCGGGAAACGACGTCCTTCTCGGTGCAGTCTGCGCGATCGCTGTATCCGGCCCGTACGCCGCGCTCCCCCAGCAGACTCATGAGATCAGCATGACCAGGACGGCCGTACCGTCCTTGACGGCCGAGGTCTGGAATCACCTCTATGCCTCCGGGCGGGTGACACCCCGGCTCATCGGCGACGGTGAACGCCGGGCCGCCCACAGCAGGTTGTCCCTGGTCCGCGGTATGAGTGCGGTCGATCTTGGCTGCGGCACCGGGAAGTGGACACGGCAGCTCGCGGCCTGGGGCCTGGACGCGATCGGCTTGGACTTCTCCCAGGTCGCCCTGGAGCAGGCCTGCGCTGCAGTGAGCCGCGCCCGCTACGAGCTGTGGGACATCGACAACAACGCGACGTCCGGCCTGCTACTTCCGGGCAGCGTCGACATCGTTTCCTGTCGGCTCTCCTTCTCGTTCTTCGACCGATCCCGGCTGCTGCCGAACGTGCAGCGGTGGCTGGCCCCGCGAGGCCGGCTCTACATCCTCACGGACGTCGCCGATCAGCACGACGGGCAGCTCCCTCCGTACGAGTGCGCAATGACCGAGGAGGAGATCTCGTCCCTCGGCAATGACGGCTGGCATGTGCGGGACATGTTCCGGCTCAACCGGCGGGCGGGGATCGTCCTCCAACCGTCCGGACCGTCTGGGCCGTGAAGCCCCTTCCCGCCGCGGGGCGCGCGCCAGACCCCGAGCAGCCCTGCTGATCGTTCCGCGGAGCGGAAGCGTCACCTTCCCACGCGGGGCCCCCGCACTTGATCGACACCCATGAAGAAAGGCAGGTCCCCATGACCGCGTCACCCACGCAGCCCGCTCGCGGTACGGGTCGTGTTCCGACGGACTCGGCCGACGGCGTCTGGACGTGGGCCGACGAGGGCGACCCGGAGTGGTCGTGGCTTCCTCGGTCCCGGACCGTCCCGGTCCCGTGCGGGAGGTACTTCGACGCCGTCCGCATGCCGGCCGACATCGCCATGCCCGTCCTCCGGCGCCTCGGCAGCGGTTCGGGGCCGGTCCTGGCCAACGACGTCACCCGCGTTTGGTGGGTCCTCCTGCCGCTCGGGGAAGCCGAGCCGGGCCGCTGGGCGCCCGGGGTCCGGGTCCTGCGTCGGGGCACCGTCATCGGCATACCGCCGCGCGAGGTCACGGGAGGCAAGGACGTCCACTGGGTCGTCACCCCGGGGGCCGACACCACCTCCGCGACCCGGCTGCGCGAGGCCCTGATCGCTGCCGAGACCGCCCCCTCCCTTCCCGTGCTGCGCCCGGTGAATCGCCCCATCTCACCGGCGAGGCGTCTGGCCCCGGCGCCGGACACAGCAGCGCTCCCTTTGAACCCCCGGCCGCTCACACCGACGCAGCTGCGCACCGGCCGGCTCCTGCTCGCCGGGAATACCAATCAGGAGATCGCCGCCGAACTGAAGGTGTCCGTGACGACCGTGCGCGAGCACCTGAAGGGGATCGGCTACCGGGCCGGCGGAACCACCCCGGCTGGCCGAGCTGCCGCCCTCCTGGCCGGCGGACATCTCCCACCGCCGCAGACCGCCATGGCCGCGCCCGACTTCACCTCCGACGACCTGGCCCTCATCCGAGCCGTCGCAGAGCTCTCCCACCCGGCCAGCGTGCCGATGCACCTGCGCGACTCCCAGGAGGACCACCTCGCGCAGCTTCGGCAGGTGGCCGGAGCCAGAAGCAACGCACACCTCGTCGCCCTGGCCTGGACACAGCTCACCGCTGCCCAGAGCCGCCCGATCGCGATGTCGGGCACGGAGGCATCATGACCCACCTCAACAACTCCGTGGCCGTCAAGGAGTCCGGAATGCCGCAGCCGCAACCACGTACCCTGCTGCAGCATCTCCTGGAGACCACCCCCGGGTTGAACTGCACGACGTGGGCCCGGTTTCAGGTTCTGTGGGGACGCATGGCGAGCGAGGCAGCACAGGGCTTAGGACTCCCGAAGCTCGCCCAAGTCCGCGTATCGCGTTCCAGCTACCAGCGATGGCTCTCCGGCGCTCACGTCACCAAGGGCGACACGGCGGTGATCCTGGAGTGGTACTTCGGCAAGAGCGCTGCCGAGCTGGCCCGGCCCGTACCCCACCGGGAGATCGTGCGTCCCAGCCCGCTTGACCCGAGCACCCTCACCGCTGCCACGCGGGCCCTGGACTACACCTGGAACACCTCCCGATACGTGCCGGGCGAGCCGAACACCGGCGTCATCGGGACCTGGGAGCTCTCCGGCGGCCGGCACTTCGACGGGACGGCCATCGGCTTGCAGCTGTACGAAGCCGCGCCCGACGGCGATCAGGTCGAGCTCAAGGAAGCCGACCTGCCGCACCTGCAGTCCTACGTCCGATCGTCGCGCCGTGGGGTGGTCCTCGCCTCCCTCGGCGCCGCGGGCGGGACAGGCCTGTATCTGCTGGACGCCGCGCACGCCCGCCGTCAGCTCACCACCGGCCAGGTTCCTCGCATCCCTGCCGCCTACCAGCTGGACGATCTCACCTTCTCGCTCGCGCGGGCGCTGTACGTCCTGGACGACGGCATGCTCGCCGACGACCTGCCGTTGACCGACCGGGCAGAGGAGCTCGGCTACTACGTCAAGACCGGTGACTCGGCACCGCCGAGATCGGACATGCCGGAACTCTCACCGGTTGGCGCCGCGTGGCTCGGCTCCAGCCTGTGCGCGCAGTACATCACCCGGCGTCTCGACGAACTGCCTGCCGTCCCCGTGTTCTGGACCCGGGAAGCCACCGGCGACGAGTGCGCTCCCTGGCTCCTGTTCCGGCACAAACACGAGTACCTACAGGCCGTGGCCAGCCGCTTCGCCGGCGCAGCCAGTCCTCTGGGGCGTGCCTTCTGCGTCCCGGAGCAGGCCGTTGACAGCACCGAGCCGTCTGAGCGGATCCTGCTGCTCCTCACCGTCGCGATGATGGAGATGCACCGGATCACGGTGTGGATCACCAGCGACCCGGCCTACGCCCAGACCGAGGGGTTCGTCCTGGCCCAGGACCGGGCCATCCTGGCCAACTGGGTACGCGAGGACTCCGTGTGGCGTGTCGCCACCACGAGCGCCGTCCAGGACGTCGCCCCCTACCGGGAAGCGATTGCGCACGCCCAGGCACACAGCATCGTCGACGGGCCCACCCCTGCCGCCCGGCTGCAGGCGCTGGCCGAGTACCTCGAGCTGGACTGGACATGGCTGGTTGTCCGGTGTCGCGCGCTCGGTGAGAGCGGGATCACTGGCATGCTGCGGCCCCGCAGTCGTCATCTCACGCTCATGGCCCTCGACCAGACTCTGCGCTTCCTCGGCGCGCTGTAGGCAGCCGCGGTGGAGGTCGATAGGCTCAACCCGCTCCGCTCCCAAGGTGATCTGAGGAATCAACGTTGACGAAGGACCGCACCCGTCCCACCGTTGTCGTGGTCGGCCTCGGTGGCACCATCGCCATGATGCCCTCCGACCGTGATGGAGCGGCTCGCCCCACCCTGAGCGCGGAGGACCTGCTCGCCGCGGTACCCCAGATGGACGGTTCGGACGTCGACATCCAGACGCTGTCCTTCGCGGGCAAGCCCGGCGCCTCGCTGACGCTGGATGACATCGACCGCCTCGCGAACCGGCTCCGGGCGATGGCCGGCGAAGGCGCCGTCGACGGCATCGTCGTGACCCAGGGAACCGACACCCTGGAGGAGACCGCCTACCTGCTGAGCCTGCTGTACGCGGAGCAGGCCCCACTCGTCGTCACCGGAGCCATGCGCGCCCCGCACCAGGCCGGCGCCGACGGGCCCGCCAACCTGCTCGCCGCCGTCACCGTCGCGGCCAGCCCCCACGCCCGCGGCCTGGGCGTTCTCGTGGTCTTCAACGACCAGGTCTTCGACCCCGCGCGTGTCCGCAAGGCACACAGCACCAGCACCAGCGCGTTCGCCGCCCCCGACACCGGGGCCCTCGGCGTCGTCGCGGAAGGCGCCCTCCGCCTGCTCGCCGTCCCCGCACACACGCCCCGCCCCCTCGCCCCGCCCCTCGACAGACCAGCTCGCGTCGCCCTGTACCCCGCCACCCTCGGCGACGACGGCGCTCTCCTGGAGGTGCTGCTGCACCAGGTCGACGGCATGGTCATCGCCGGCTTCGGAGTCGGCCACGTCCCCGAGGCCTGGGTTCCCATCCTCGCGAAGGCGGCCCAGCGGATTCCGGTCGTCCTCGCCTCCCGCACCGGAGCCGGCACCACCCTCACGCGCGCGTACGGGTTCGACGGATCGGAGAAGGACCTGCTCTCCCGCGGTCTCATCGGCGCAGGACACCTCGACCCGTACAAAGCCCGCCACCTCCTGACAGTGCTGCTGCGCAGCGGCGCCGACAACGACACGATCCGCGCGACGTTCGCTCCCGCCGGAACGACCGCGGAGGGACGAGGCTGATGCGAGCCACCGAACTGACCCTGGGGCGCTCCTTCGCGCTGGCCTTCGACGACGGCGACGACTTCGTCAAGGAGCTCACCTGCTTCTGCGCGGAGCAGGGGATCCGGCAGGCGATCATCCCGATGTTCCTCGGCGGATTCCGGCGGGTGCACCTGGTGGGGGCCGCTGGCCCGCTGCAGGACCCGGAAGCGCCCGTGTGGGACAAGACGGTCCTGGAGACGGTGGAGGCCGTCGGCGCCGGGACCCTCGCCTGGAGCCCGGATACCGACTCCCTGGCCCCGCACCTCCACGTCGCGGTCGGACGCAAAGACCTCGAGGCTGCCGGCAGCGTGTCCCATCTGCTGTGGGCGGAGGTCCAGTTCATCCAGGAGATGGCGTTGCAGGAGGTCATCGGGCCGTCGATGCTGCGGCCCGAGTGCGGGCCGCACAGCGTCCCGACGCTCACCTTCGAACCGTCGCCGGGGACCGTCCCGCCGTCGTAGGCGTCGCGCCCCGCGGCGACCGGCTCGCCTGCAGGGTCCGATTCGCGGCGTGGAACGGCGTGGTGCCTGCCACCTGGGCGGGGCCGGTTTTGAGGAGCCCCCAGGCGTGGCCGAGGCCGATCAGGTGCGTGTCGTTGGCAGCCCCGGCCTTGTCGACGAGGTCGGCGATCATCGGGCGGACATCGGCCGGGGCGATCTCGACCGCCATGGCGATGTCATGGGTCTCCGGGTGCTCGGCAAGCGCGCGCAGCAGCCGCAGGTCCCGCTCGGTGAAGTCGGGGATGCGCTCGGGGGCCGGCGGCGGAGGTACCTGTCCGCTGGCCAGTACGGCGTGGGCGCGGGCGGGCCGGCCGCTCCGGCTGGTGATGCCGTACTTCTTGCCGATGGCGACGATGTGGCCGGTGAACGTCGTGGTGCTGATGCCCAGGGCCTGGGCACCCTTGGCGTTTGATGCTCCGGCGACCAGTTGTCCGGCGGCCCGTTTCTCGGCGGGGGTGAGCTGGGTGAGTTCTCGTGCGGTGCGGATCTTCGCAGGCATGGGAGGTGCTTTCGGTGGTGTGGTGAGTGCCCGGCTCAGGTCACGGGGTGGTGTACCGGTCGTGGTCGATGTGCCAGATGAACGCGTGGACGATGTGCTTCAGGGCCTGGGCGTGGTGCGTGAGCGGCAAGGAGCCGGTGGCGGACAGCTCGTCGATGAGCGCGCGGGCGAGCACGGCCTGCTCGTCACACAACCGGGCGGCGGCCCTGAGCGCCTCGGGAAGCTGCAGGCGGTGCTCGCGCATCAGCAGTGTCGGCAGGCTCAGCGGCGGCACGGGGCTCCGGCTCGCCTCCCGCGAGTAGGAGGCGAGGTCGTTGACCCACCCGGCCAGACATGCGACCGCGGACTCCGACCGGTCCACCAGGTGCGCAGCGCCGTGCCGGTCGGGCAGTTCGTAGGAGAGGGCGATCGGTGTGATGGCGGTGAGGGTGCGGGCGAAGACGGTGAGGGGCCGCATCGTGCGGTAGGTGTGCAGCGGGACGCGGCTGGGGTCGTTCAGGTAGTGGGCCTCCCAGAGGAGCCCGCGGAGGTTTCCGTGCAGGTGTCCGGTGAGGGTGAGGTACTGGCTGGGCGTGGCCCTGTCCCGGATGCGGTCGAGGAGGTCGAGCAGCGCTGTCGTGAACGGTCCTGGCGGTGACGTTGGGGTGTTGTCGGCCAGGACGCCGGTCAGCTCGTCGATGTGGCCGGCCAGGGCGGCGGGGTCGGCCGCGGCGGTCGTCTCGCCGTGGGTGTCGTCGAAGGCCACGAGCCACAGGAAGAGCTCGGCGGCGAGCAGCAGGCTGTCGAGATCGGCGGTGGGCAGCGCGCGGACGATGCCCTGGCTGGTGATGCCGCACAGGGTGCGGAGCTCGTCGGCCGGCACGGGGAGGTTTCGTTCGGCGGCCCAGCGTCGGAGGTGTCTGTCCGCGGTGACAGCGTGGGGGCTGGTCGGGAACGGGCCGGGGAAGGCGGCACCGAGATCGGGCAGGGTGAGGGGGACGGGCGCGATGCCGGGGCCGCTGTTCACGCCGCCTCCCGGGCGGTGCCGCTCTGGCGGGCTTCAGTTCTCATCCGCAGGACGGACGGGTGGACCGTGATCGCGCCGACTGGCACGGGCCGGATCCCGGGGGCCGGTCGCAGCCGCCAGCGGGAGGCGATGAGGGCCGTGATGATCGTCATCTCGGTCCAGGCGAACGCGTCGCCGAGGCACTGGCGCTTGCCGGCGCCGAACGGGATGAAGGCGTTCTTCGGCGGCTGGGGCCGGTCCGGCAGCCAGCGGTCGGGGTCGAACCGCAACGGGTCCGGGTAGAGGCCGGGGTCGCGGTGCAGGGTGTAGGGGCTCCAGACGACGTCGGTGCCGGCGGGCAGGGTGAAGTCGCCGAGCCGGACCGCGGCGGTGGCCTGCCGGGTCACCAGCCAGCCGGGGCTGTACAGGCGGAGGGTCTCCTGGACGAGGGCGCGGGTGAACGTCAGCCGGGGCAGGTGGTCGGCGGTGAGTTCCTGTCCGGCCAGGACGGTATCGACTTCGGTGTGGAGTCGTGCCTCGAGGTCGGACTGGCGGCCGATCTCGTGGAAGAGCCAGGCCATGACGACGGCCGTCGTCTCAGATCCTGCGGCGAGCAGGCCGGTGACTTCGGACAGGATCTCGTCGTCCGGGAGCGGGGCGCCGGTCTCGTCCCGGGCGTCCAGGAGCATCGAGACGACGTCGTCGTAGTCGTCGGGGCGTGTGAGGTGGTCGGTGATGATGCCGGCCACCGCGTGGTGCAGGGTGCTGCCGGCGCGGGCGAGCCGCCGGTTGTGGCGGGTGGGCAGCCGGTCGAGCAGGGGCAGCGGCACGAGGGCGCGCCGGAGGGCCGCCTTGAAGAGGGTGTCCACGCTCGTGAGGATCGCGCGGGCGGTGTGAGGTGCGGGGGCGGCGGAGAACGCGGCGCGCATGACGATGTTCTGGGCCATCAGCTGCATCTCGGTCTTCAGGTCGAGTTCGCCGCCTTCGCTCCAGGCTCCGATGGCGAAGGCGGTGGTGTCGCGCATGGTCCGGACGTAGCCGGTGACCCGCTCGCGGTGGAAGGCGGGCTGCATCATCCGGCGGCGCGCGAGATGCCCGGGGCCTTCGGCGACGGGAAGGGCGTCCTTGCCGAAGAGCCTCAGCTTCTCGAAGAGCAGCCCCTTGGTGAAGTGACCGGACTGGGCGGTGAGCATCTGGTGGATCAACTCGGGCGAGTTCACCACGGTCACGGACTTCGGACCGAGCATGATCCGCACGATGGGGCCGTGGGCGCGCAGTTGCTGGAGGAGGCCCAGCCGGTCGCGAAGGAGCGGCAGCGCGTGTCCGATGAGCGGGCGCCTGCCCGGAGCGATCGGCGCGAGCCGGTGGTCGGCCGTCACGAGGCCACTCCTTCCGTGTGCCGTCCGGGGCCGTGCCGGGTCAGCAGTTCGCGGGCGGCAAGGATCTCGGCCTGGATCATCGCGGTGGGGGCGTAGAGCGTCTTGTCGTGCCACAGCGCCGGGGGCCGGTCTCGGCTGCCACGGTCGTCGAGGGCGTTCTCGGCGCGCTGGAGCGCTGTGCGCCACCCGGGCCGGGTGGCGGCGGCGGGATCGGCGAGGAGGATCTGCACCGCGTACGCGGTCTCCTCCGCCGTGCCGCCCCAGACGCCCCAGGTTCCGTCGTCGTGCTGGCTGGCCAGGACCCGGTCGACGGCCGTCTGGATGGCTCGGCGGGTGCCCGGTCCGGGGTGGCCGAGGAGGGCTCGAACGCACCGCTCGGTGGCGTAGTACGGGGAGGCGTGCCACTTGTCCGTCCAGGCGCCGTCGGTCTGCTGCTCCACCAGCCAGTCGCGCACGAGGTCCATGCGCGGGCGGTGGACCGGGCGCGCGGCCGACCGCAGACGGAGGTGGGCTGTCATGGCTTGGAGGGCGTGGGCGTTCGCCGTGACGGATCCGGTGTCCTCGCCGATGTAGCACCGGTAGTGGGTGTCGGCCCAGAACGCGGCGAGCGGGGCCGGGTCACAGGCTGTGCCGGTGACGGCGGCCACCAGCACGGCCATCGAGGTGTCGTCGGCGTCGGGCAGGAGACCCGGGGCGCCGCGGACCCCGGCCGGGTCGTAGATGTCGTGTGCCCAGCCCTCGGCCGCGGCGCGGCACGCGGGCGGCAGGCCGGGGCGGGCGAGGGCGGCGGCGACCCACAGCCGCTCGAAGACACGGACCGGTGCGGCCTCCGGCAGGAGCCCGCCATAACGGCGGGCCGCAGCCGACAGGGCCGCCCTCGCCTGCTCTCCCTGCGCATGGTCCGGCTGAGAGGCGAGCCATGCGGCCGTGGCCGCGGGCGAGCTACCGAGCAGGCCGTCCGGCACGGGCACCACGCCGCCGGGCAGATGCCGAGCGACGCCCTCGAAGGTGTGGTGGAGCTTGCCCGGGACACCGGCGCGGCACCGCTGCGCGATCTCCTCGTGCCGATCGGGCCGGAATCCGGGCGGCACGCTCAGGCGCGCCCCGCGCGACACCGGCCCGAGGCGGGGCAGCGTGCCGAACACGGGCCGGTCCAGGAGGTCGTTGATGCGGGCGACGAGGCTGGGGACGAGGACTTCGATGGCTGCGGTGTCCGGCCACGGCCCGTCGGCCGGCAGGGCGCGCAGCGCGGCGACGCCGTCGGCCGCCGCCGACGCGAGCCGGCCTCGGGTCGGGACGGCGGGGGTCTCGTCCCGGACGATGGTGGCGAGCAGGGCTTCGACAGCGCTGAGCGTCGGAAGCAGCCGGTACCGCGCTGGCCCTTCGCCCCAGGTGCCGTCCCGCAGCTGCTGGTTCAGCAACCATCCGAGCCGGGTACCGTGCCCGTCGAGCTCCGGTGCCAGGGAGATGACGCGCGCCGTCTCGTACGCCGACGCGCGGACGCTGCCCCACGGGTCGGCGTCGATGTCCGCCATCAGGCGGACGGCCTGGGAGTCGAACCGCCGAAGCGCCTGCGGTATGACAGCGGTGCTGGCCCGGGTGCCGGTCACGACTGCCGCACCGTGGCTATGCCGGCGATCTCCCTCAGGGCCTCGGCGGCGGGGAAGGGGAACGGGGCCCGGTCGAGTACGGTCAGGGCCGCATGGCGCCGGGCCATGATCATCGTCTCGACCTGCCGGTGAGCGCCGGAGTGCTCGATGACGTCACGTACGCGCCCGAAGTCCTCGTCCGACAGGTCCGGGTTGCCGACCGCCGTGCGCAGCAGCCGCCTGTCGGCGGCGGAAGCCGATTGCAGGGCGAGCGCCATCAGCACGGTGGCCTTGCCCTCCCGTATGTCGTCACCGACCGGCTTGCCGGTCTTGGCCGGATCGCCGAAGACGCCGAGGAGGTCGTCGCGCAGTTGGAAGGCCTCCCCCAGCGGGATGGCGAACTCGCTGCAGGCGCTGTGCACATCGGGTCCGGCGCCGGCGAGAGCCGCGCCGATGCGCAGCGGCCATTCCACGGTGTAGGAGGCGGTCTTGTAGCGCACGATCCGCAGCGCGGCCTCGAGGTCGTCGCAGGGGCGGCCGGTCGCCACCAGGTCGAGGTACTGGCCGTACACGAGCTGGCTGCGCATGGTCTCCAGCAGGGGCTGGATCCGCCACATCGCCTCCGCGCCAGGGCCGGTGCGGATGAGGTCGTCCGACAGCGTCAGGACGAGGTCGCCGAGCAGGAGGCCGGCGGCCAGGCCGTGAGCCGTGGCCCGGCGGGGCGGGTGCCCATCGGCGACGTACGCCGTGGCGAGCGCGCGGTGCGCCGTGGGGCGGCCGCGGCGCAGGTCGCTGCTGTCCATCACATCGTCGTGGATCAGAGCGAAGGCATGGAAGAGTTCCAGGGACGCGGCCACACGCAGAATCCGGTCCCGGTCGCCGCGCCCCTCACCGGCGTACCAGCCTGTGACGCACAGGTGCGCCCGTAGGCGCTTGCCGCCGTGCAGGAGACTGCTTAGCGTCGTGAACAGCGGAGTCATCTCCGGCCCAGGCGCGGCCTGGGCCCTCTTGGCGAGGAAGTCGGTGAGGATCGCGTCGACTTCGTCCCGTACGGCGGGCAGATCCGGCAGGGCGGTGGCGGATGTCACCGGCCGGCGTTTCCCCGTCTGGTCGAGGACCGTCATGGGGGCCTCCTTCTTCTTCAGAGCGGACCGAGATGGGCGGCTGTGAGGGGGCGTGTCGACGTCGCCGGGCCGGACTTACCCGTGGCGCGGCAGCACTCCTTGCTGCGTGGTGCGGGAAAGGCGAGGTTCAGCGCGACCGGGCGGAGGCCGGCAGCCGCCCGGCCGCGGGCCGTCGCGGCTCAGTGCTCGCCAGGCGAGGCGGGGTGCTCGGTGCCGGTGTGAGCGGGGTGAAGCGGCAGGGAAGTGCCGTCAGGACGCGGTAGATGGGGTCGGGCCGGTGCGCCAGCTGCTCGGCCGGTACGGCGAGTTCGATGTCCGGCAGGGTGGCGGTGAGCCGCTCAATCGCCGCGATCGCGACGACGAGGGCGATGGACTGCGCGGGGCACTCGTGCGGGCCGGCGGCGAACGCCAGGTGCGCCTTGCGGTCGGAGCGGAATCCCTCACTGGTCTGTCCGGTGTAGGGGCAGGTGTTGATCGCGGCGTAGGAGACGAAGACCGGTTGGCCCTGCTCGATGTCACGTCCGTGGAAGTGCACGGAACGGTTCGGCCGGTGGAGGCTGTACATGGCCAGGGGCGGGTCGTTCCACAGGACGTCGTCGATGGCGTGCCGGATGGGCAGGCTGCCGGTCGTGAGGGTGCCTCGATAGCGGTCGTCGGAGAGTATGCGGGCGGCGGTGTTGGCGATGAGACCGGCCAGCGTTTCCCAGGCGGCACCCTGGGTGATCAAGACCTGGTTGGTCACTTCTTCCGGGGACAGGCCGTTGGGGTGGTCGATGAACCACGAGGTGAGATCGTTGCCTCGCTGGGCGGCCTTCGTCTGGTAGAGCGTGCCGAGGTAGGCGCCGAGGGACTCCTCGCCCTGGGCCTTGCGGGTGAGATCTGTGCTCGTCATCGCCTCGACCGCGCCGATGAGCTGGGCCGCGCCAGCGTCGGGCATCCCGAAAAGGGAGTTGAGCACCATCAGGGGGAGCCGCCGGGCGTACTGGTTGACGAGGTCGGCGCGGCCGGCGTGGGAGAACTCGGCCAGAAGCATGTCGGCATGCCGCAGCGTCGTTTCCCGCACGTGCCGGGGGTCGAGGAGCGCGAAGCTGTCGGTGATGACCCGGCGCAGGTGGGCGTGTTCCTGCCCGTCCGCGAAGAACAGGCTGGGGCGCCACTGGAGCATCGGCATGACCGGACTGTCGGCCGGGACGTGCTCCATCCACCCGCGGGTGTCCTTGGTCCACAGGCCGGTCTGGTCGTGGAAGAGGTCCAGGGCGGCCCGGTAGTCGGTGATCACCCAGACGAGCACGCCGGCGTCGATCTCGGCGAGTCCCACGGGGCCCTGCTCTCGCAGGCGGGCGAAGCTGCGCTGGGGGTCGGCGGCGTGCTCGGCGGTGTAGAGCGGCACGGCGGAGAACTGGGGGACGGACGTCATGACAGATCGGCTCCGGCGCGGGATACGAGGTGGTCGGCCAGTGTTCTGAGCGCGTCCAGTACCGACGTGCGGTCCCGCGCATCACAGGTGACCAGGGGGGTGTGCTCTTCCAGGTCGAGCCTTTTGCGCACGAGGTCGAGTTCGTGCTCGGGGGTGTCGGGGAACTGGTTCAGCGCGACGACGTAGTCCAGTCCGGCCTCCTCGACGAGGTCCATCACCTCGAAGGAGGCGCCCAGTCTGCGGGTGTCGACGAGGACCAGGGCGCCGAGGGCTCCCTGGGCGATGTCCTCCCAGATGACCCGGAACCGCTCCTGCCCCGGCGTCCCGAACAGGTACAGGACGATGCGGGCGCCGGGCAGCGTGAGACGGCCGAAGTCGAGGGCGACCGTGGTCGTGTCCTTGCCGTCGACGACCAGGTCGTCGACCGACGCCGCGGCCTGCGTCATCGGCTCTTCCGTGTGCAGGCTGCGGATCTCGGACACCGTCTCGATGGCCGTGGTCTTACCGATCCCGAACGGCCCGACGATGAGGATCTTCACCAGGTCGAAATCCCCGTCGGGCAGGTACACCGGTGACGGCGGGCTGCTAGAGGGCGGTGAGGAGACCATCGCGGACCCTTTCCAGGAGAGACATGGGGGGCCGCCCGGCCCCGGGTGTCCGAATGCCGTCGGGAATCCCGGAGAGAGGCGTTCGTGCCATCAGGCAGCCGTCGTCGACGAGCTGGGAGGCGAGCATCTTGCAGACCCCCATCGGCAGTCGCAGATAGCCAGCGGATTCCGCGACGGTCAGCGCCCCCCTGGCGATCAGGTCCAGCAGCCGCTGCTGTGCCGGGGTGTGGTGGGACTTGGCCGGCAGGCCGGTGGCGATAAGCACGGTCAGCGCCTGCAGTGAGTTGCGGGTGGGGGCGCTGCTGCCTCCGGGGGCCAGGTAGCTCGGGACGAGCCTGCGTCCCTGGCCTTGGCTCATGAGGCGGGGCCGTCGTTTCGCGAGGACACGGCCATGAGCTGCTCACCGAGGTTCTTCGCCTGCTTGGCCATGGTCTGCGCGATGATGCCCATCGGCGTCGCCGGGCCGAACGCGGCGGCCAGGTAGGCGTTCGTCCCTCCGCCCACGGGCATGACCATGAGGGTGCCGGCGCTCACGCCGTCCTGCGACGTGGGGTCGACGTCCAGCTGCACGGTGATGGTGGAGATGGGCGTCTTCTCGTGAGCGCCGAGGGCCTCCACTGCCGCAGCACGGCTCGCTCCGTGGAGGGACGAGATCGCTGCGGAGACCCGGTCGACCGTGTCCCTGCTGGCCCGGTCGGCCGTGCCCTTGGTGGTGCCTTCGGACACCCCCACGACGATTCCGTCAGAGGAGATGATCAGTGCGATGTGGACACCGCTGATCGTGGTGATCGGGTCCAGGACCCAGGACGGATCGGCGATCTGCGCACCGAGGGTGGAGCTGCTCATGTTCGGTCCTCGTTTCGGATGTCAGAAGGGGTTGCGGCTCGTCCGGCGGCTATCCCCTGTTCGAACGCGTCCCAGGTGTCGCGGGCCTGCTCCGGCTCGGGCGGATGACCTCCGGGTACGGCGCGCTCCTCCAAACCGGGCACCCTGCGGCCGCGGCGGTGCCGCTGGGGCAAAACCCCGCTGTCCGAACTGGCGGACCCGGGATCGTCGGAGGTGATCGCTCTGCGTGGTGCGCGAGGGGCGGGGGCCGGTATGGGGGACATGGCGGAGAGGGGGGCCGTGTGAGGGTCGATCGAAGTGACCAGAGCCGGGGGGATGGTGATGATCGCGCGGACCCCCGAGTAGGGGGACGCCTGATCGACGGTGACCTGGAATCCGTGGTCGGCGACCAGCTGGCCGATGGCCGCGAAGCCGAGGGCGGGAGGATCGCCGAGCTCGGTCAGCAGAACCTGCTGCCTGCCGGCGAGCAGCCGTGCCGCGCGACTGGCTTCCTCGGTGGTCATGCCCTTGCCGGCGTCGTCGATCTGGATGCACACCGCGCCGTTGTCGGTCTGCAGGAGGGTGACCTCCACCGAGAGGTCCGCCCGTGACGACTCCAAGGCGTTCGCCAGCAGCTCCGTGCAAGCCACCGCGATCGGCTCCGCAGCACGTCCGACAACGCCGACGGTGTCGGTGCGCAGCTTGGAGTGGACGCTGATGCGCTCGAAGCCGTGCAGGCGGGAAGTCGCCCCGGCGACGATGTCGGGCAGATGAGTGTCCGGGCGGACGAGTCCGGGCCAGGAGCCGGTGACGATCGCCGCCTTCTGCACCAGGCGTACCAGCTGCTCGTTGAGGTGGTCGAGACGGAAGTAGTTCTGGAGGGTCTCGTCGTCCTCGCACGTCTGCTGCAGCGTGTCGAGATCGGTCTGCAGCTGGTACGACTTCGCCTGGATCTCCATGCAGGCGCCGCGCAGTGCGGCGCGGGCGGCCGCATCCACACGCTGCCGCTCTTCGAGAACCGCCTTCGCGAACAGCTCCTGGAGGGAGTCGAGGAGGGCCGCGAACTCGGTGCCGGAGAGGCCGGCGTCCGTCAGGCCGGGAACGGGGTAGTGGGCGCTGCGCAGATGCAGAGCCTGGCTGGGCAACCGCACGTTCACGAGCTGCTGCAGCGCCTCGATCTTCCGCTGTTCCTCGGCCGCAGCGCTCGCTCGGGTCTGGGCGTGACTGCGAGAGAGCGTCCGGCGTGATCGTGCCACGAGCGCCGCGGCGGTGACGGCGCCGGCGGTTGTGGCGCTCAAGGCCGCGATGGCCACTTCGTGTATCGCAGTCACGGTCAGGTCCTCGGGTATCGAGGCCGCTTCCCCGGACACCGTTGGGTGATGTCAGGGTCACCCTGGGGGATGCCCGGCATCCGGGGAAGCGGCGGATGGTGACAGGCGAGTGGTCGAGTGCTCCCGGACCCTCGCCTGAGGGACGTGAGGGGTGGTGCAGCCGTTGTCAGAACCAAGACCGGACCCCGAGGGGCCAGTTCGGAACTGATCAACACCCTGCCGCGCTCCTGGAGGGTTCGCCAGGGTGCGGGTGTGTCACCTCGGTGGTCACTTTTCCTGTCCCGCCCCGTCAACCTGGACGGCGAAAACGGCACAACCCTTACAAATCTTGAGGTCGTTGAGGGCTGGCCGCTGGAAAAGTGACCACCGGGGTGACACACCGGTCTCCTGGACGCGGGTACCGGACGAATGCCACGGTGAGTGGCGGCTGGCTGGCAGCACCGCCGCCGCCCACCAACTTCTTTCGCGCCGACGCGCCCGCGCCCGCCTCAGCGGGCCGAAGCGGCGCCCTGATCCCCGCGAAGAGAGCGAGCCTTCGTGACCGCTTCATACCTCTCCCCCCGGCGCCTGATTGCCGGAAGGGACGAACATCCCCTGGGGGTCGGCTGCCGGCCCATCGGTGGTCCGGCGACCAACGAGGGCCGTCCGGTCGGATGGGCCCATGTGGCCGACAGCAGCGCGGTCGACGCCCTGCTCCGCGCGCACGCCCTGGGGGCGACCGTGTACGACACCTCGGACGTCTACGGGCTCGGCCACTCCCAGAGGCTGCTGGGCAGGATGCTCGCCCAAGTGCCGCGCACGAGCGTGCGCATCACATGCACGGTCGGCACGTACAAGGGGACCGGCCAGCACGCCTATAGCTCCCTCAACCTCTTCCGTCAGGTGGAACAGACCCAGGAAAACCTGGGTGTGAAGCACCTCGACGTGCTGGTCCTCGCCCACGCCGACTTCGGTCCGGGCGACCGCTACCTCGATGAAGCGCGGGACACCCTGCAGGCCCTGCGCGACTCCGGCGACGTCGCCGCGATCGGCATGCGCGTGCCGGGCATCTTGCCAGCAAGTCCAGCCGCTGCCGACCCGAGCACCGGCCACTGGGGAAGCCAGCCGCGCTACGACTTCCTCTTCGAGCAGCTCAACCCTCAGGTCCTCAGCACCGCAGTCAATCCGCTCGAACCGCAGACCGATCACGCTGCCGCGGCCGAAGCTCATAGTGGGGAGAGCGTCTTCTCCTTCGCGCGCCGACACGGTGCCGCCACCATGATCCACGAACCACTCCTGCACGGACTGCTCACCGGGAAGTACAGTCCCGACGCGGCCTTCTCCCCCGGCGACATTCGCACCCGGTACACCCCTGCGGACCTCGAGATCATCGACCGCGGCCTGGAGGCGCTCCGCAGTCGCTTCGGGAGGGACCCGCAGGCTCTCGCGCGGATTGCCCTGCACTACTGCCTCAGGCGCTGCCCTGACTCCATCGTGCTGGCCGGGGCCTCCAGCCCAGAACAAGTGAACAAGAACTTCGAGGGCCTCAATGCCGAGGTGAGTGACGACGACTACGCCCTCGCTGAGCGCGCGTATTCGACTCTGCACGCCGAACTCGCCCAGCATGCCGCCTCAGCGAAGGCAGTGCCATAGCGTCCGTCAGAAACGGAATGACTCTCGTTCCAGCCGTGACTTCTTCCACGGCAGCCTCGGAGTCAGCGACCAGTGCCGCTAGCGTCCGGCGGTCTCTTGCGACCACGGCGCCCTCCCTGGCCGGTCCGCACCTTCAACCTCACGGGGCCGACTGATCCGGTCACACAACCCCAACTCGCCCGGCTGCTCGCCCCAGCCCGGTGCCGGGAGATCCACGGCATCCTCGCCGACTTCCGGGTCGACATCAACGACGACAGGGAGTACAAGGCGATGCTCGAACAGATCCGAACCCTGGGCGCCGGACTCGCCCTCGCGCGCGAGGAAGACGTTGTGACCTCACCCAGAACGCCCGCGGCCGCCGTGACGGCACGGAGCCCGGAGTCGGCACCTCACCCCGTACGCCTCCATCTGCCCTTCATCGAGACAGGCAAGAAGCTCACCGACGCCGCGCGGGAGAAGTTCGCGAAGAAGGTCGCGGCGGCCTATCGCTCCCCGGGCCGCACGGTCACCTTCCAGGAGATCTGCGACGACCGGGCGCCGTTCCCTGCACTCGGGGGAGAGCCCCGATGAGTCGGAGCGCCGTTGCTGAGGGCGTGCCTCCCGGGGTCGGCGCTTCCGCCACGGATCCCGTCAGCGGCAGCGCCGTGGCCCCCAGGGACGTCGTGGTTGTGACCGCGGACCGCGTCGACCGCGCCTGCCATGACGCTCTGACGTCCCACTACGAGCGGCATCCCGATGTCGCGGTCGTGCTGGTGGCAGACCTCGTCGGCGCCCACGACATCGTCGCTGTCGCGCCGTACGGCGTGGCAGCGGTGGTGCGCACCGCCGAGCTATACGACAACCCCGACCTCCTCCAGCGCGTGAAGGCCCTGGCCGCCGAAGGCGGGCACCGTCTCCCGGCTGGACTGGGCAGCTGTATTCGGGCTGCCGCGGCCGAGCCGACGCGTCAGCAAACGCTCGGGCAGCCCGGCATCCTCTTGAAGCCCTCGGAGGTCGACGTCCTGGTCCTCGTGGCCGAGGGGCTGACGCGTACGGGCATCGCGCGGCGGCTCGCCCGAACCCCCGAGCAAATCCGGTCCACGCTCAAGAACATCTTCGTCCGGCTGAGCGTGCACCAGCGAGCCGAGGCAGTCGCCTACGCCGCCCGCACGGGCCTTCTCTGGTCCATGTCCGACCGGGAGGCGCGGTGACTCATCTGCCCCCGCCCACGCCGGACGGCCTATGGAGGAAGGCGAAGACCGCGTCCGTGTCATGTGTCCCTGCTCCGAAGGGATGCTCGTGAAGACCTTGCCCCCGCTGCTCCGCGTTGGGCGGTTCCTCGAGATTTCCCGCCGGCTCCTGGCGACCGTCCACCTGGCGCTGCTCGCCGTGGCGGAGTACGCCGTGCTCCTCCGTCCTGTCGGGCCTGGGCAGTACGGCATGGAGGGACCGGGCACCAGCTTCCGCAACGACGGGACCGTCCGAGTCCCGGAAGCGCTAGCCGTACTGCACGCTCACACCCCGGCAGGTGAATCGGCATGAGCCTCATCCTGGACGTCACCTCCAGCGTCGACAAGCAGTCCCTCCTGGCCCGCCGCTCCGCACCGGCCTCCTCCGGAGCTGCGGCGAGCGGGAGCCGACCGGGCTCTGCGGAGCGCTCCCGCCAGCTGAGAGATCTACGCCTGAGCATCCTGCGCTCGCTCACCACTGGTGTCCCGGGCCAGCCCCGGGTCGGCCTCTATGTCCTGGTCAAGGACAACAGCAGCGCCGGTGAGCGGCGCGCCGTAGCGCTCGCCTGCGCCGGGCGGGCGGGCTTCGAGGTCGCCGAGACCTACGTCGACGACACGTGGAGGAGCGACCCGGTGAGCCGCTTCGCCCTGGCCCGGGCCTACGCGGCGCTGCGCCGACGTGACATCCATGGCCTGGTCGTCGCCTCGCAGGTCGACATCTCTCCCATCGACTCCGTGTACGAGCAGGAACTTCGCCGCTTGTGGGCAGCAGGCGGCTTCCTCGACCTCGCCCTCGACGAAACCCGACTCTGAACAGGACACGTCATGCCAACAGCCGCGTACTCCTCCCCATCACCCGCAGCGAGAGAGCAGGCGCCGGTGGTCAAGCCCGGCCAGCGCCTCACCGGCGACCTCGCGAAAGCCTTCAGCGCCTACGTCGTCTCGCTCTATGTCGAACCCGAGCCCATGGCCATCCGCGCCATCTGCGAGAAGACGGGAAGGTCTTACGGCAACATCCACCGGATCCTCAGCGACGCCAAGGTCACCATGCGCAACCGCGGCTACCAGAGGCCCTCCGGGCTGGAGGAGCACCGTGACGACGTCGAATGAGATCAGCGGGGATGCCCGGCTGTCCGGCCTCGTCGTCCAGGCCCGTGACATCCACGGCGACCTCCACCATCACGCGGCCCCGCAACCGCTGCCCACGCCACACCAACTGCCACCGGTCGCACCGCACTTCGTGGACCGTGCGGCGGAAATCAACGCCCTGGACGCCGCACGTCGCGACGGCAGCAGCCTGGTGGTGATCACCGGACTCGTCGGGGTCGGCAAGACGGCGCTCGCCACGCGGTGGCTCTCCTCCGCCACCGACGCCGCACGGCCGGAGCTGTACGCCGAACTGAGCGGCCGGGCCGGCCCGGCCCGGCCCGAGGACGTGCTGCGCCCGTGGCTTCGCGCCTTCGGGATCGACCGGCCGCCGGCCGGGCTGCAGGAGCTGAGCGCCCTGTGGCGTTCGGTCACGGCCGCCCGCCCGGTCACGATCCTGCTCGACAACGTGGTCGAAGCCGATCAGGTCCCGCCACTGCTGCCCGCGGGTTCCTCCAGCACGACCGTCGTCACCAGCCGCGGGTCGTTGTGGGAGCTCGCGGTGGACGGCGCCGCACACCTGCCCCTGCGCCCGCTCGCCCCCAGTTCCTCGATCACCCTGCTGGCCCGCTTCATCGGCGAGGAGCGGATCGCAGCCGAGCCTGAGGCCGCCGCCCGGCTCGCGACCCGGTGCGCGCACCTGCCGCTGCCGCTCGCCCTGGCCGGGGCCCGGCTGAAGTCCCGGCCCGAACACGCCCTCGCCGCGGCCGCCGCAGCCCTTGCCCACCCCCGCAGTGAGGACCCCGTACGGATGGCCATCTCCGCTGGACTGACCGAGACCTACAACTCCTTGGGGCAGATGGCGCAGTACGTGTACCGGTCCATCGCGCTGCTGCCGGTCGCCGCCGTCGATCCGGACATGGTGAGCGCCGTCTGCCGTCTGGAGCGGGCCGACGCCGAGCGGCTGCTGGGTGTCCTTGCCGACGAGCAGCTGCTGACCCCCGACACGTCCGTGGCCGGCCTTGCTCCGCGCTACCGACTGGCGTCGGCCGTACACGAGCACGCCCTCACGCTCGCCGAACGGCACGACGATCCGGCGGAGCGGCGGCGGCAGGTCGGGCGGCTGTATACGTGGGTGCTCGCGATCGCCACCCAGGCCCAACGCATGCTGACTCCCGCTCAGGCCACGCTGCGCAGCCAGCTGCCCGCCCAAGCCGACGCCCCGCCCGTCTTCCACGACGAAGCCGGCGCGATGGCCTGGCTGGAGGCGCAGGAGTCCAACCTCCTCGGCGTGCTGGAGGCGGCAGTCACCAACGACGCCGACGACGTGGCCTGGATGCTCGTCGACGCCTTCTGGCCCCTGTTCCTGCGCCGCCACCCCTACCCCCTGTGGATCCAGACGCACGAGGACGGACTCGCCGCGGCGCGCCGTACCGGGAACGCCGCTGCCGTCCGGCAGATGCTGCTGTCCGGGGCGATCGGCCTGAGCTCGGCCGGTCGCCTGGAGGAGGCACTCACCTGGTACGGCGAAGCCCGGCAGGCCGCACAGGCCGAAGGAGACGTGCGCGACGAAGGCCAGGCGCTGCTCGGGATAGGCGCCTGTCACCACGAGAGCGGCCGCCCCGAGCAGGCCGAGCCGTACCTCACCCAGGCCGTGGCCCTGTGGAAGTCCTGCGGGTACCGGCGCGGCGTAGCGCTGGCGACGATCCTGCTCGGCGAGATCTCACTCAGCCGCGGCGCGCAGTCCGAGGCCCTCGACCAGTTCACAGCCGCGCACAGCGTCCTCGCTGGCATCGATGACTCCTACGACGCGGCTCGCGCGCTCGCCCTACGGGGCCACGCCCGGGTCCTGCTCGGTGATCTCGACGTCGGCGTAACCGACCTGGAGAAGGCACTCACCGTGTTCGCCGCAGCGAGCAGCACCCGCTGGCAGGCCCGCGCGCTCGAGATGCTCGGCCGCGCGCACCGGGCGCGCGGGCGTGACAGCGCTGCCCGGGACTGCTTCCGGCAGGCCGCGGACCTCGTCGAGGTGATCCGGCCGGACGAGGCGGAACGGCTGCGCCGGCTGGAGGAAGAGCGATGACGGCCGCCTCGCCCGCCCCGGGGGCCGGGACGGGATCTCGGACCGACAACACGATGCGCGATGTCACCGTGCACGGACCGACCATCCAGTCAGGCAGTATCACCGGCGGCGTCCACTTCCATCAGACCCGGCTCGGCCCGCCCACCCCGTGGCAGGTCAGACCTGTCCCCGCATCGTTCACGGACCGCACCGAGGACCTTGCGAGCCTCATCGCGTGGATCCGGAGCAGATCGCCGTACGTCCGCATGGTGGCCGTCCACGGGCCGCCCGGCGTCGGCAAGAGCACCCTGGCCCAGCGCCTCCTGGACGAACTGCGCGACGAATTCCCCGGCGGCCAGCTCTACGTCGACCTGCAGGGATACGACCCGGCGGGCCCGGCACGGCTCGACGAAGCCCTCGGGCAGCTGCTGCGCTCCCTGTACGGCGGTGATCTGCCCTCCGGGGTGGAGGAGCGTGCCGCGTGGTGGCGGTCAGTGACGGCCGAGCGGTCCCGCCGACCGGTTGCGGTGCTCGTGGACAACGCCGTCTGGGCGGATCAGGTGCGCGCGCTACTGCCCGGCGGGCGCGAACACCTGCTCGTGGTTACCAGCCGGACGCCGTTGGCTGATCTCGGCCGCGACGGAGCCCGCCACCACCATCTTCAGCCGTTCTCCCCCGCCGCCGCCCAGGAGTACCTGGCGGCCGTGGCTGGCGAGCACCGCGTCGCGAGCGACCGGCGGGCCGCGCAAGCCATCGCCTCCCTGGGCGCCGGGCTTCCCCTCTCCCTGGCCTTGGCGGGGACCATTCTGGCCTCCCACCCCGACCGCTCCCTGGCCGAGCTGGCCACCGCACTAACCAGCAGGCGCCAGCAGGTCCTCGCCTCGACGCACGGCCTCACCCCCCTCGGAGTCGCCATGAACAGCTCCCTGAACGAGACCTACTGGGGCCTGCCCCGCCCGAGCGCCCGCGTCTTTCGCAGCATGGGCCACCTCTTCCCCTACGACCTCGACGCGGCAGTGACCGCCGCCGTCTGCGGCCTTCCCCTGGAGAAGGCCGCAGAGGAGCTGACCGCACTCGCGGGCGCCGGCCTCCTGATCACGGTGCGCGAAGACGCGGCCCGCGGCACGGTGTACGGCTTCCACGACGAGGTCCGCGCGTACGCCCGGCACCGGGCGGTGGCCGAGGCGACGGACGGTGAACTCGACGAGCAGACCCGCCGCGGACTCGACTTCTACCTGGCCACCATCACCACGGCCGAGCGCCTGTTGACGGACACCCACCGAAGTCTGGCCCGCGACTACCGCTTCGAACCCGATAAACCCGCCCCGTTCACCGACAAGGACGGAGCGGCCGCCTGGCTCCACGCCCAGAGCAACAACCTGCTGCCCGCCGTTCGCACCGCAGCGGTGGCCGGGCTCCCACAGACCACCTGGCAGCTGGTCCACGCGCTGTGGGCCTACCTCCGCCTCACCCACGACCACGCCCTCTGGTTCGAGGCGCACGAACTCGGCCTCATGGCCGCGCGCGAGTGCGGTGACCAGCTCGCCGAGCAGGAAATGCTCAACACCTGGGGTGTCGGCCTGCGCAGCGACGGCCAGTTGGAGGCCGCCGTCGAGCGATTCGAGCAGGTTCTGCAGATGGCGCGCGCCCGCGGCGACCGACGCGGCGAGGCCCAGGCCCTGCACGAAATCGGCGCCACCTACCTGGCCGCCGACCGCATGGACGCCGCCCGCGCGCCGCTCGAACAGGGCCGCGCTCTACGCCAGATCCTTGGCGCTGAGGCCACGGACCCGCACGAACAGCGCACCTACACCCGCGCGGTCGCCCTCAGCGACACCGCCCTCGGGCAGGTGGCCATCAGCCTCGGTGACCCTGCCGGAGCCATCACCCGCCTCACGGCCGCGCGCACGACGCTCCTGGACATCCAGGACGCCTTCGACGCGGCCCGCGCCCTGGCCTGGCTCGCACGCGCACACGCCTTGTCCGGCGACCTCGACGCCGCCGAACGTGAAGGAAGGCAGGCCGTCACCGAGTGCACCGCGGTCCGCTCCCCTCGTTGGACGGCCCGCAGCCTCGAACTCCTCGGTCGCACCCTGCAGGAGGCCGGTCACCACGACCAGGCCCGCGCCGCGTTCGAGCAGTCGCTCCAGATCTACACGGACCTCAACCCGCGCGACGCCGACCGCGTACGCCGACAGCTCCCGTCCGCCTCATAACCCACGACAGCTAGCTTCTCGGCCCCGTCCCGAGCGGGCCGAATCCTCACCGTCACCCGCACCACCCGCCGAATCACGGAGGCACCTACACATGACCCAGCGGAGCGCTCCCGTCATCACCCCGCTGACCGCTACCGAGCGGAGGGTCCTCGAAGAGATCTCCCTCGGTCATGCGCCGGCGGTCGGCTCCTCGAACCTGAAGATGGCGCCAGGCACCTTCAACCGCCACTCCACCCAGATCGGCCACAAACTGCAAGCCAGGAAGCCCACGCTCAAGGTACAGATGGGCTTCGTCTCCGGCGAACTGCCTCTCCCTGAACCCTTGTCGGCGCCTGTGCCGTTCGACGAGCAGGAACGGCTGCTGTGGCAGGCCCACGCTCTGCACCACACGGCCGCCGCCATCGCCAAGCACGCCCGGATCGACCAGTTCGATCTCGCTGGTGCTACCGCTCGCCTCATGGCTAAGGCGGGTGCGGGCAACGAGGCGCACCTGATCCGTCTCGGTCACGCCTACGGGGTCCTCACCACCACCGATGTACCTACGCCGTCACCGACCTGACTTGGCATCCCGATCCGTGAGAGCGCGGGTGGCGGCGTCGAGGAGAAGTCGAAGTCCTTCGCCGGTCTGCGGTGCGTTGGTGCGCGGAGCTCGGCTGGCGAGGGAGTCGGCGACCGCGAACGCGGCGGCGGCCGGCACGTGGCGGTAGCGGGTGACGGCCAGGATGCCCGCCGCTTCCATGTCGGCGACGACGGCGTCCTCCGCCGTGTACTGCCGCACTTCAGCGGCGCTCTCCCGGTACAGCGCGTCGGTGGTCCAGGCGCGCCCCCGGCGGGCGGCCGCGCCGAGGGTGGCGGCCGCGGCCGCCAGGCGGTCGGTCAGGTCGGGATCGGGGGCGACGTAGCGGCCGGGGGGCAGGTAGTGGTGGGAGAGGCCTTCGCCGCGCAGGGCGTCCTGGCAGATCACCAGGGCGCCGGGCTGAAGGATGTCGGTGAGGGTGGCGGCGGTGCCGATCGTGATGACCGCGCGGGCACCGAGGGCGATGAGCTGTTCGACGACGAGGCCGGCGGCCGGGGCGCCGCGCCCGAAGCCGGAGCAGAGGACGACGCCTTCGGCCGTGCGGTGGAGATCGGCCGACACCCAGCGTTCCAGCGGCCTGGTACCGGTGCGGCGGGCGGCGTGCTCCGCCAGCGAGGACTGGTAGAGCAGGATCACTCCCGGACTGCGGGCGAGGTCGGCGTCTGGGTGGCGGGCGCGGATGTAGGCGGCGTGTTCGGCCGGGTCGGTGAGTGAGGGCAGGAGGTGCTTGTCCGCGGGCAGCGGGGCCCCGGGCGCGGGCATGCTCATCGGGTGGTCGTCCGCTGCTCGATAGCGCGCAGCAGGCGCTGTTCGTCTGCGGGGTCGACTTCGTTGACGGTGTGCCAAGGCAGGACGGGGTCGTCGATGCGGCGCAGGTGGCGCTCGAAGTCGAGGCCGTGGTCGTCCAGTGCCTTCAGCAGGACCTCGCGGTCCAGGCAGGTGAGATCGGCGCCGCTGTCGTAGAGGTCCTCCAGGACGCGGCCGACGCGCCTGTCGCCGCGCAGGCAGACGGCCTCCAGGTAGAGGCGGTTGGTCTCGCCGTACTGGACGCGGTAGTGCTCGGCGAAGGTCTCCTGGCCGACGAGGTCGCGCAGCCGGTCGGTGATCTGCGTGACGTAGCCGTCGAGGAGGGCGGGGTCGGTCATCGGCAGGCGCTGGGCGGGGGTGCCCGGTTCGGGCATGAATTGGTGGAGCTTGACGATGACCGAGCCGTCCGGCCGGCCGAGGCGGTCGCGGATCTCCCGGGCGCGGTCGGCGATCGCGAGCCGGTCCTCCTCGCGTTCGCCGGGGGCGCCGATGATGAAGTACAGCATGATCGTGTTGATGACGTCGGAGGAGTGGCGGCACCGGTCGATGGCCTGGTCGACGCGCTCGGGCGGCATGGTCTTGCCGTACATGGCGACCAGGTCGGCGGCGGCGAACTCGGGGGCGATGGTGACGATGCCGCGGGCCTGGGTCAGGCTCAGCTCGGTGAACAGGTGACCGAAGTCGCCGAGTTCGTTGACGTCGCGGAGGTAGTCGGCGGTCATCTCGTCGGCGCGGACAGAGCCGATGATGGTGCTGACCTTGACGCCGCGGGCCGCGGCCCGGTCGCGGTAGGCGCGGATCCGCTGGAGGATCTCCGCGCGGTGGCGGTACTGGGTGAAGGTCGGGGCGCTGATGATGATCAGCGGCACGCTGAGCTCTTCGAGGCGGTCGATGTAGGCGAGCATCTTCTCCAGGGGCGCCTGCCGGAACGGCGGGACGCCCAGTGTGCAGAAGGAGCAGGTGTGGCGGCATCCGACCAGCGGGATGATCCCGGCGGCCGTGCCGTCGGTGACGGGGTAGGCGAAGTGGGCGTCGTGGAGGTCGGCCAGCTCGAGCCACTGGGCGCTCACGCGGTCCGGCACGGTCAGCGACGTGGGCCGCACCGCGCTCACTCCTCCGCCGTCGACCAAGTCGCACGTGTAGAGGGAGGGCACGTACAGGCCGGGGATCCGGGCGAGCTGCTCCAGCAGAGGGGTTTCGGGGTCGGTCTGCCGGTGGGCGTGGACGGTGCGCAGGAGCTGGGGCAGGGACTTCTCCGCCTCTCCGAGGGCGACGACATCGAGGTAGTCGGCCAGGACCTCGGGGTTGGCCAGGCCGCCCTGTCCGCCGATGACGAGGGGATGCACGCCGGGGACGCGGTCGGCGGTGCGACGCGGGATGCCGGCGAGGTCCAGGAGCCGGAAGACGGAGTGCAGGTCGCCAGCGTTGGTCACCGACACCCCGATGACATCGGCGTCGCGGACCGGGGCGGCGGACTCGATGGTGCGGTAGGGGGCGCCGGCGCGGGTGCGCAGGCGGTTGCCGTCGCGGATGAGGCTGTCGTACTGGATGGCCCGCTCGGCGTACGCGGGCAGCGTGGTATCGCGGTTGATCAGGTCGTACAGCGCCATCGGCCCGTTGCACATCAGCGAGTAGGCGTGGCCGTAGGGGAAGAGGAACACCATCCGCAGGTCGTTGGCGCCGTGGGTGGTGGGGTACGGGTCGCCGAGGACGGTCGTCTCGCGGCCGCGGATCGCGTCGATCTCCTGGTCGAGCAGGGACATGCTGGCTCCTTCGACCGCCCCAGGCCCGGGGCGGTGGTGCGTACGGGGTCGGGTCCGTGTGGTTCAGGTGGTGGCGAAGGTGCGGGCGATCTCGTCGGTGGCCCGGCGGATGGCGTCGCAGATCTCGCGCTCCTCGTCGGCGGGGATCTGCGGGTGCAGGCACGGGCAGAGCAGGCGGGCCGCGAGAGCCTCGGCTCGGGGGCAGGCCTGGCCGTCGGTGTGGGCGCGGATGTAGTCGTGCCCGGTGTAGGTGACGGGGTCGTTGATGATGCTGCCGAGCCCGTACCGGTCGGCGAGGAGTTCCATAAGGGCGTCGCGGCCGGCTCCGGCCCAGGATGCGGGGACCAGGAGGTTGTAGCGGTAGTACAGGTGCCGTCCGCCGTCGAGTTCGGGCGGCAGGGTCAGGTGCTCGATGCCGTGCAGCAGGCGGGTGCGCTCGTGGGCGCGGGCGATGCGGGCGGCGTTCATCTCGTCGAGGCGGCCGAGCTGGACGAGGCCGACGGCTGCCTGGATCTTGGAGAGCTGCTGGTTGGTGCCCCATTCCTGACTCAGCCCGTAGGTGCGCAGGCGCCGCAGCCGGTCGGCGAGCCGCGCGTCGCCGGTGGTGACCATGCCGCCCTGTCCGAAGGTCGTCATCAGCTTCTTGGTCTCGAAGCTGAAGATGGTGGCCCACCCCTCGGCGCCGACCGGGAGCCCGGCGGGGGTGATGCCGCCGGCCGCGCGCGCGGCGTCGACGATCACCACCGGCGGCCCGTGGTGCGGGTGCGGGTGGCGCTCGGCGAGGTCGAGGAACGGTCTCAGGTCGGCGGCGAGCCCGTTCCAGTGGGTGACCACGATCGCGCGGGTGCGGTCGGTGAGGCGGTGCTCGACGTCGGCCGGGTCCAGGTTCAAGGTGAGCGGGTCGGGCTCGGCCAGGACGAGGTCGCCGCCCTGGTGGATGACCGGCAGGTGAGTGCCAACGAAGTTCAGGGCGCAGGAGACCACCTGGTCACCGGGCTGCATCTCCAGGCATCTGAGAACCATCTCCAGGGCGGTGCCGCCGCCGTTGAAGGCGATCGCGTGCCGGGCGCGGGTCGCCTGCGCGAACGCTTCCTCGAAGGCGGCCACGAGGTCCTTGTTGCGCCACCCCGTCCGCCACGACCGCGACTCGTCCAGCATCTTCTGGGCGGCGGCGGTCTCGGCGTCGGTGTACCAGCCGCCCTGGGCCGGTTCGTCGGGCCAGCGTCGTGGGGCGCGGGAGCGGGGAACGGTGGTGGCGTCGGTGGGCATGTCGCATCTCCTCGGGTGCGGGCCGAGCCGGGCTCGGCTGGGCTGGCCGGTGGCGGGGGCCGGGCGCTCAGCGGTGGGCTGAGCGGTGCTCGTGCGCGGTGATGAGGGCGACCTTCGCTGCGGCACGGGAGGCGGGGTCGAAGGTGTGGTTCAGCCACTGGCCGGTCAGGTCCCGGGCCAGGGCGAGGCCGACGACTCCGGCGCCCAGGCACAGGACCTGGGCGTCGTTGTGGGTCAACGCGTGCTCCACGCTCAGCGGGTCGTGGGCGGTGACCGCGCGCACGCCGCGGACCTTGTTGGCGGCGATGGCCATGCCCAGCCCGGTGTGGCAGATGAGCAGGGCCCGCTCCGCGTGCCCGCTGGCGATGAGTTGAGCGGCGGCGAAGGCGATGTACGGATAGGGCGGCGTCTCCTCGCCGAGGCCGACCTGGACCAGGGACCCGACGCGCGGGTGCGCCGCGATGTGGTCGGACAGGGTGTGGGCGTAGGCGGCGCCGGCCCGGTCGCCGGCGACGACGATGCGCAGGCTTTCGGGGCTTTCGGGCATGGGTGATCTCCTGGACGGCATACGGGAAGAGGCCGGGGCGCGGTGTTCTGCGGCGGTTTCACGATGGGCGGGGCGCCGGTCGGCCGGAAGGCAGTCGGGTGGTGCTTCAGCGGTGCGGCCCGGAGCACCGGCGGAGCACCGCCTCAGACCGTGGTGCTCCGCCGGCGCTCCGGGTACTCTGTGCGCCCGCCGGTCAGCTCCACAGCTCCCGGACGGCGTGGATGACGCGTTCGACATCCTGGTCGGTCATCGCCGGGTAGCACGGGAGGGACAGCTGGCGGGCGGCGGCGGTCTCGGTGACGGGCAGCGGCCGGTGGGCCATGTTCCGGTAGGGGCCCAGGAGGTGGACGGGCTTGAAGTGGACGCTGGTGGAGATCTGGTGGCGCTCCAGCAGCGTGGCGGCGAGCTGGTCGCGGTCCAGGGTCGCGGCGGCGGGGTCGATGAGGATGGCGTAGAGGAACCAGCCGTGCTCGACCCCGGGCAGGACAGCGGGTGTTGCCAGGCCGGGCAGGTGGGCGAAGGCGCTGGTGTAGGCGGCGGCGATGTCGGCGCGGCGCCGGGTGAACTCCTCCAGCCGGTCGTACTGGACGACGGCGAGGGCGGCGGTGAGGTCAGACATGACGTACTTCAGGCCGGGGACGGTGACCTCGTAGTCGGCGGTGTTGCGTTTGCCGTGCCGCTGCCAGGCGGAGGAGTCGATGCCGTGCCGGCCCAGCAGCCGGGCCTTGTGGACGAGTTCACCACGGCCGACGAGCAGGCCGCCTTCGCCGCCGGCAGCGACCTTGTTGGCGTAGAAGCTGAACGTCGACAGGTCGGCGGCGCTGCCGGCGGGCAGGCTGTCGCGGCTGGCGTGCAGGGCGTGGGCGGCGTCCTCGATCAGCAGCAGGCCGTGGCGATCAGCGAGCTGGCGGAGGGCGCGCATGTCGCACATCTGGCCGCCGTAGTGCATGACGGCGATGGCCCTGGTGAGCGGGGTGATCACGGCCTCCACCGCCTCGGGGGCAACGGTCAGCGTGGTGGGGTCGACGTCGACGAACACCGGGTTCGCGCCGACCTGGCGGATGGCGTTCGGGGCGGCGCAGAAGGTCAGGCTCGGGGTGATGACCTCGTCGCCGGCGCCGATGTCGGCGGCGAGGAAGGCGAGGTGGAGGGCGGCGGTGCAGGAGGTGACGGCAAAGGCATCCTCGACGTCCAGGCGCTCGCGCACGGCGTGCTCCAGGCGGGTGGCCTTGGGGCCGTGGGTCAGCCAGCCGGAGCGGAGCGTGTCGACGACGCTGGCGATCTCGGCCTCGCCGATCAGCGGCCGGTTCCACGGCAGCGGGTCGGTCGCCGGTGCGAGGGTCTGGTTCATCGCGGGCTCCAGGTGGCGTCGGTGTAGTCGGCGTGCAGGCGGGCGCAGTCGCCGCTGCCGAGCGCGCGGATGCGGCCCTGGGCCAGGGAGTGCTTGAGGCCGGCGAGGTTGTCGTACTCGGGCAGGTCGGGGTCCTCAAGCTCCTTGGACTCCACGGCGGCGGCGACCTCGCGCACGCCCTGGTCCAGGGGGGTGGGGCAGGCGCCGGGGAAGGCGGCGGCCAGGCGGGCGAAGCTGGTGCGGTAGTCCCGGGCGTCCGCCTCGTCGCGCTCGGGCCCGGCGTCGATGCGGGTTCCAGGCACGGCCTGCTCCACCACGGCGGCGATCTGGGCGATGGTGTAGTTCTCCTCCTCGGCGCCCACGTTGAAGATCCGGTGTCCGGCCGGGGTGGCGAGGACCTTGGCGAGGACGTCGGCGACATCCGCGACGTGGACGAGGGGGCGGCGCTGGCCGCCGCCGTTGAGCGGGATGCGCCCGGTGGCGACGGCCTGGGCGGTCATGCGGTTGGCGACGGAGTCCAGGCGCTGGCGCGGGGAGCGCCCGTGCACGGTGGCCAGCCGCAGCACGCTCAGTGCCCGGTCCTCCAGCAGGCCGGTCAGGGTGCGTTCGGCCAGAACCTTGGTGCGGGCGTAGATGCCGAGCGGGTTGGGCGCGGTGTCCTCGTCGACGGTGCCGGCGTGGCGGCCGTAGACGCTGCAGGAGGAGAAGAAGACGTAGTGCTCGACGCCGGCCGCGCGGGCTGCCTCGGCGGCCAGGACGGGCGAGGCGTAGTTGAGCTCGACGGCCAGGACTTCGTCGAGGGCACAGGCGGGCTCGCCGACCAGCCCGCCGAGGTGGACGACGGCGTCGGCGCCAGTGGCCGCCCGGCGCAACGCGTCCGCATCCCGCAGATCGGCGTTCACGAATGTGCTCGTCGGCGGCAGGAGACAGGCGGGGTCGTCGCCGCGGCTGTAGATCAGGCCGTCGACGACGGTGACGTGGTGGCCCAGTTCGGTCAGGTGACGGGCGGCGACGGTGCCCAGGTAACCGGCGCCGCCGAGCAGGACGATACGCATCAGGTGCTCCCTGTGGATGGGAAGGGGGTGGTCAGGCGGCGGAGGTTGCGCCGACCAGAGCCGGGCGCGTGGACGGGTCGGCCGGGGGCGCGGGCGGGCCGGGGAATGCCGCGCGGCCCAGGGCGGTGCCGCGCAGGTCGGCCAGGCGCGGGACGGGCAGGAGGTTGAGCTGTTCGGTGGGGTGCAGCAGCCCGCGTTCGCAGGTCTCGGCCACCCACGCGGTGCACGAGGCTCGGGGGAAGGCGAGGTTGAGGCCGAGCTCGCCCTTGGGCAGCACTCCGTTGAAGGGGACGGCGATGTTCTGGTTGTTCCAGTACGCGTACACGGAGGTCGCCTTGGCCTGTTCGAACACCGGAAAGAGCGCCGGGTAGCGGGGCAGGGTCCGCATCTCGCGAAAGACGAGCTGTCCGGCCAGGTGCGGCGCCATGGTGGCCAGGGTGTCGAAGTCGGTGCCCGCGTGCCGGAAGGACACCGCGCCCGCGTCGCGGTCAGGGCCGAGTGCGGCGCAGGCGAACAGGTGCGGCAGGCGCCGGCGTACGTATGCGTCGGCGCCCAGGGCGAGCGCGGGGTCGATCCGGTCGATCAGCTCGGTGAGCTGGGTGCGGTCGGGGTTGAACAGGGCGAGGTCGAACAGGCGGCCCATCGTCTTGACAGCGGAGAACGCGACCTCCTTGTAGAGGCGGTTGTTCATCTCCCCGGCGAACGCGTACGCCTTGGTCTCGGGACTGGTGGAGTGCAGCAGGAGGTACTCGGACAGGACCTCGAAGTACAGGTAGCCCAAGAACGGCATGTGCGGGACGGTCGCGGCCAGCTGGTGGAAGAACGCGGTCGTGGAGGCGGTGCGCTCGCCGCGGGCGTCGGCGAGCAGCAGGTCCAGGAAGCCGGAAGCCTCACGGAGCCTTCCTACGGCGCTCTGCCGGAGGTGGTCGTCCTCGCCCGCGGTCAGGAATCCGCGGTGGGTCAGGTAGGTGTCCAGGTGGATGCCGCCGAGGTGGAGGTAGTTCAGGCCCTTGGGCGGCGCGGGTGCTTCGGGGCGGACCTCGAAGACGAGGGTCTTGGTGTCGGGTTTGGTCCGCAGCAGGTAGGTGCCGAGGTTGTGCGGGCGCAGTCCGTCGGGGGTGGGGGTGAGCGGGGCGCAGTACAGGGCGCCGACCAGGCAGCCGCCGGAGCCGTGGAGCTCGCCCGAGGCGCGGATGGCGTCCAGGTAGGGCGTGGTGTGCATCAGGTGGACGGGCCCGCCGCTGGTGAGGGAGGCGAGCATCTGGTTGGTGTCGGGGTGCAGCAGGTGTCCGTTCGGGGCGCCGTGGTGGATGGCGAGCCAGTCGTCGGTGCTCTCGGCGAGCCCGCGGGGGCCGGGGAGTGCGGTGTCGGCGGCGTAGTCGGTGTGGACGGGGTCCCAGGCGGCGTACACGAGGGTCATCCCCCCTCTCTCTCTTCTATCGGGTCAGGGCGGTCAGGGCGTCGGTGAGCGCGTCGCGGTGTCCGGCGCCGTGGAAGCGGGCTTGCTCGCTGTGGACGACCAGGCCGTGTGCGAGAGGCGGTAGCCAGTCGGGGACCGCCACGCGCAGGTGGATGAGGTTGGGCCACCAGCGCTCCAGCGGCAGGCGGTAGCGGTCCAGGCAGTCGGCGGCCTTGAGCAGGTCGGTCAGGTGCGGGGCCCGCTGGTAGGCGGTGTGCTGGGCGGGGGTGAAGGCGTCGTAGGGCAGGTTGTGCACGGCGATCGCCGAGGCCGCCTCTTCGCGCAGGGCCGGGGGGACGTCCTGTCCCAGGGCGGGAAGGACGTGCTCGGCGTGCTCGGTGAACCAGTCGGCCGCGCGCCGGCCGTGCTCGGGGTCGGCGCGGTCGTCGTGGCGGCGGCAGTCGTGGAGGGCGGCCGCGGTGCACAGCGCGGCGGTGTGCGGCCCGTCGAGCTTGTGGGCGCGCGCGAGGAGGAAGGCGAGGACACTGGTGCGGGCCCCGTGGCTGATGCCGTGCAGGCCCTCGGCCTGCACGGGGCTGGTGAACCACGCCGGGTCGGGGGTCAGCACGGGGATGTCGTCCGCCGCGAGGCGGGGGGTGTCGGCGGCGGGCGGGGGCGGGTTGCCGGCGATCCAGTCGAGGGTGGCGGCGTCCATCCTCTGGTGCTCCGGCAGCGTCCGGGCGGCGGCCAACTCGCGCACAGAGCGCTCAGGCTGAACAGGCACAGGGTCTCTCCCCTCCGAGGGTGGACGGTCAGGTGAGGGCGGGCTCGCGGGCGGTCACTGCGGTGGCCTGTCCGGAGCCCGCCGCCGTCAGCAGCGCCTCGGTCGCCGCAACGGCGTGCGCGCCCTCGGCCAGGGTCACCAGGCCGCGGGGGCCGGCCCCGAGGAGGGCGTCGCGCATCAGCCGGTGCTCGACGGTGAAGGGGGGCTCCTGCGCGGGCAGCGTGATCAGCCGTGCCTCGCCACCCTGGACACCGGGGAAGGACCCCGCTGGGGGCGGGGAGGCGGTGTTGGGGTGGTGGGTGAGGGTGCCCGCGACGGTGTTGGCGGTCAGGACCCCCGCCGCGGTGTGGACCTGGACCTGGCGGTGCTTGAACGGGGTGATCCAGTCGGCGTGGTGGTGGGCAAGGACCCCGCCGCGCAGGAGCGTGGTGGCGGTGGCCGTGTCCTCGTACGGGCCGGCCAGCGTGCGGGTGGCGGCGGTGACCGACTCGATGGGCTGTCTGGCGAGCCAGGAGACCAGGTCGACGTCGTGGACCAGCAGGTCCAGGGCGACGCCGACGTCCAGGATGCGGCCGGAGTAGGGGCCCTGGCGTCGGGTTTCCATCTGCCACAGTTCGCCGAAGTCCCCGCCGTGAAGGAGCCGGGCGAGTTCGGCCAGCGGTGCCTGGTGGCGTTCGGTGTGCCCGACGGCGGCGAAGGTCCCGGTGCGGGTGAAGGCGTCGTGGATGCGGCGGGCCGCCGCGCCGGTGGGCGCCAGCGGCTTCTCGATCAGCGCGGGTACGCCGGCCGCAGCGAGGGCCAGGGCGTAGTGCTCGTGGGTCGCGCTTGGAGTGGCGATGACGCAGTAGTCCAGCTCGAGGCGCAGCATCTCTTCCACGTCGCTGTACAGGGGGATGTCGGGGAAGGCGGTGTGCTTGGCGGGGTCGAGGTCGCTGACGGCGACCAGGTCGACGCCGGGCAAGGCGGCCATGGTGCGGGCGTGGACGGTGCCCGCCCAGCCCAGGCCCACCACACCGGTACGCAGCTTCGTCACGGGGTTCTCTCCTTCGAAACGGGGGCGGCGGGTCACCGGGGGGCGGGGGCGCTCCAGGCGGCGATGCGGCTGGTGCTGGTCTCGGCGCGCATCCAGTCGGGGATCGCGTTGGGGGTGGTGCGCACCCAGTCGACGTAGCCAGCGATGCCGTCCGCGACGCGGATGGCCGGCTGCCAGTCCAGGACAGTGCGCATGCGGGTGGTGTCGGCGCAGGCGCCGAGCGGGTCCTGGGCGACGCGGGGGGCGTCGACAATCCGGGCGCCGGGGATGTGACGGGCCACGTGCTCGGCGACCTGGCGGACGGAAGTCTGGATGCCGGTGCCGAGGTTGAGGGTCTGCCCGGCCGCCGCGGGGATGGTGAGGCAGAGCCGCAGGGCTTCGGCGACGTCGTCGCGGTGGATGAAGTCGCGGACCTGCCGGCCGCCGTTGTTGAGCAGCAGCTGCTGGTCCAGGGCCGCGTACATGGTGAACTGCGCCACCACCCACGACGCGGCGCCCTGCTTGGGGACCTGTCCGGGCCCGTAGACGCTGAACGGGCGCACGATCGTGTAGTCCCGTCCGGCGAGGTCCAGGATCTGCCGCGTGTGCCCCTCGGCCCACAGCTTGGAGTTGGCGTAGATGTTCAGCGGGTCGAGTCGCTGGTCCTCGGTGAAGTAGCCGGCCCGCTCGCTGCGGGGGGCGTGCGGGGCGCCGTGGCCGTAGACCTGGGCGGTGGACAGCAGGACGAAGCGGCGTACGTGGGGGGCGGCGGCCACGGCCCGCAGCACGGTGTCGGTGCCCGCCAGGTTGGAGCGGAAGGCCTTGTCCGGGTCGGTGGTGCAGCCGTGGACGGAGGAGTGGGCGGCGGCGTGGACGACGTAGTCGGCGTCGGCGACCATGCGGCGCACCAGTTGCTCGTCGTTGATGTCGCCGATGGTCAGTGCCGGGTCGGTGGGGCCGGTGCCCAGCAAGGTCAGGGTCGTGGGCCCGTAGGCGCTCAGGTCGTCCAGCAGGGCCGGGCGTGCGCCGGCGCGGGTCAGGGTGGCGCGCAGCGCGGCGCCGATGAACCCGGCGCCGCCGGTGATCAGAACGCGGGCGTCGGTCAGGTCGTTGTGCAGCGGGGCAGGCACAGAAGTCTCCCGGGTGGAGGTGCGGAGGGGTCAGGAGCAGATGAAGTGGCCGGTGTACTTCGTCAGGGCGAAGTAGCCGGTGGTCTCGATGGCGGCCTGGACGTGGGCGTGCACGCGCTCCTCGAGCTCGGTGAAGAACGCCGGTGGCAGCCCTTCGCCCGGCCTGGAGCCGGCGCAGCAGTGGTTGCAGCTGCGGTAGAAGGCCATGAAGTGCTCGGCCTTGCCGAACTGCAGCTGGTCCTGCCAGTCCACGCGTTCAACGGACGCGAAGTGAGGGGCGAGCTGCTCGGCGCCGTTACTCAGGGAGATCCGGGCCTTGGGGGTGGCGCGGAACAGCCTCTGGGGGGCGTTCATCTCGCCCAGCGCGGCGAAGTGGACGTTCCACATCTCGACCATGGAGTCCGTGCGGTCGGTGGCGAGCACGAACCGGCCCCGGGGACGCAGAACCCGGCGTACCTCGGCGAAGCAGGCGTTCAGGTCGGTGACGTAGTGCGCCATGTAGACGGCCATGACCCGGTCGAAGCTGTCGGTGGCGAAGGCGCTCAGGTCGTCCGCGTTGCCCTCGACGAACTCGCACGGGGTGGCCACTCCGTCCAGTCGCTGCCGGGCGGCCTCCAGGGCGGCGGGGGCGATGTCGAAGGCGGTGAGGTGGCCGGCGGCCAGGTAGGGGCGGATTCGGGCCAGGATCTCGCCGTTTCCGCAGCCCAGGTCCAGCAGTTCCTCGGTGCCGCGCAGGTCCAGGGCTCTGATCAAGTGATCGTGTAGGGCCAGCGGGTTGGTGCGGAACCGGTCGTGGGCCAGTTGCTTGGCGTCCAGCTTGCTGGTGTCGGTGAAGTATCTGTCGCGGGCGTCCTCCGCTCGCAGCTCGAAGTGCTGCTCGGGAATGACCTCCAGGGCCAGAGCCTCCAGCTCTGGGGTGCTGAAGTCCAGGGACATATCGGTGAACGACAAGGCGGTGCTCCGTTCGTGGCCGTCCGGGGCGTCGGTGCCCGGTAGCAGATTCACTGCCGCGACCTCGGGCTGACCTCACCCTCGCTGCCGCCCGACCACGGGCGGAAGACACTCCGGTGGTGCCGTTGGGGTGCGTCAAGGAGCACCATCGGAGCACCGCCCGATGCTCTTCCACCCCGGGTGCCGAACCGCTAGCGTCGCCCGGATATCCGCCCGTGCGGGGCCCTTGCAGGAGGAACAGTGGGGAAGATCCACCGGTTAGTCATCGCACGTCAGGCCCGGAACATGAACCGGCCTGATCTCGCCCGCGAACTGCGCAGACTGAGCGCCGAGCGTAAACGCCCTCTGGGAACCGCACCGTCCGGCGTCCTACGCTGGGAGGACGGCCGCGAACCCGAGTTGGAGACACAGAAGCTGCTGGCCGAGCTGTTCGACATCGACCCGCACCTCGTCGACACCCACCCCTGGCCCCTGTGGCTCGAGTTCGACCCGCTTCAGCAGTACAGCGACTTCCCGTGGACCCCCCAAGGCGCGCTGGACGCGCTCAGAGACTCAGTCGGGAGTGACATGCATCGCCGGTCCTTCATCTTCGGCTCGTCGGCCCTGACCGCGGGCCTGTTCTCCTGGCTCACCGCCGACCCAGCGGCCGCGGGCGAGATCACCAGCGGTCGGCGCATCGGCGAGGCCGCCGTCACCCACATCGAGCGTAAGGTCCGTGCGCTGCGCCGCACCGACGACGAGGACGGCGGCGGCACCCTGATCCGCGAGACCGCAGCGGCCAACGACATGGTCGCCGACCTTCTGGCCCACCGCAGCTACTCCCTCGACCACGGCCGCCGCCTCTACGCCGCGGCGGCCGACCTGGAACGGATGCGCGCCTGGGCCATCTTCGACGTTCACGGCACCTGCGACGACCGGATCTTCAAGTCCGCTCTGCACTCCGCGCACAGCGCCGACGACCAGATCCTGGGCGCCCACATCCTCACCTTCTGGGCCGCAGCCGCCTACAACTGTGACCGGCCCGCGGAGGCCGAGTCGATCGCCAGCGCGGCCCTGAGCGCCGTACGCGGCAAGGCCTCACCCCGGGTGCAAGCACTGGTCCACGCTCGCCGCGCCCGCGCCCGATCGCACCTGCGTGACGAGCGGTGCTGGTCCGACCTCGACCAAGCGGAGCGACACCTTCACCGCGCGGAGCAGAGCCCGGACGAGCGGGAGCCCGAGTGGGCGTACTGGATGAACCTCGCCGAGTTCCAGGGCTCGCGAGCCTCCACCCAGCTGGCCATGGGGCGCCCGGGCGACGCCGAAGCCACCTTCGCGGCCGCAGCCCGCGCCTTTGACGGCGGCGCGGTACGCACCCACGCCCTCTACCTGACCCGCATGGCCGGCGCGCAGTGGCTCCAAGGGCACCATGAACAGGCGTGCGGCACCGCGCACCAGGCCCTGGACCTCACCGACCAGATCAGCTCGCAGCGCACCGTCGGCCCCCTCCAGGACCTCCTCGCCACCATGGCCTCGCACAAGACCCTGCCGGCCGTACGGGACCTTAGAGAACGGATCGCCGCCGTCGGCTGATGATCCCGACGGGGCGTGGGGCGGGTCAGACGATCGGTGGGCGGCCGGCGCGCGTCAGCCGCCACACCGTGCGCCACGACATCGCCCGCCGCTCCCCCGCATCCGTGCGCAGCCCCTCGGCGAACCCCTTGAACCACACCCCGAGATTTCCCGAGGACCGGAAGCGCCAGATGCTGATCACGATCCAGGCGGCCAGGTAAACGGGGATGAGCGGAGCCGGCAGGCGGCGGCGCGCGACCCACACCCTGTTGCGGGCCACCATCCGGTAGAACGGCTTGTGACGGGCCGGGTTCGTCGCCGGGTGATGCACCTCGATGTCCCCGGCGTACCAGCCGACCCGGCCGAGGTCCCACAGCCGCCAGGACAGATCGACGCCCTCGTGGAAGAGGAAGAAGTGCCCGGGCCAGCCGCCCACTGCTTCGAAGTCCGCGCGGCGGACGAGGACGATGCCCTCGGCCATGACGGTGACGACCCCCGAGCGCCGGGCGTCGCCGGACCGCAGTCGGGGAACCCACCGGCCCAGCGTCTGGCCGGTGGCGGGGTCGGCGATGCGGGGCTGGACGTAGGCGGCCTGCGGGTGCCGGTCGAACTCGGCGATCAGCCGGGTGAGGGTGTGCGGGTCGGGCAGGACTGCGTCGTTGTCGAAAAACAGCACAAACTCGGCGCCATGGGCAGCCAGGGCGTCCGCTCCGACATTGCGCCCCTCCGGAATACCGGCGTTTGCGGCAAGAGTGACGCTTTGCACGCCGTCGGGTACATAGTCGGGTTCCACGCCGTTCCCGACGATCACGACGCGCAGGTCCACGTCCTGCTGAGCCAGGACCGAGGCCATCGCCGTGCGGAACTCCTCGTCACGATCGTTCATGGTGAGCACGACGACGTCGACCGTGCGCTTGGGCGCTTCACTGCTCACCTGGACCTGTCCTTCATTCGCTGGGCCTGCAAGCCGTCTCCACGAGGGCGCTCGCTGCTTCGAGGGGCACAAGGAGGTCTCGGAGCTTGTCCTGACTGCACGGCCCAGCGCAGCGTAGCGCCCAAAGCACCCGCAGAAGAACTCAGCAGGTTGCCCCCGTGACGTAATCCGTAACGGGGGTTGAACAGCCATACGAGGCGGTTCTCATCGGGATTCACGCAGATGAGGGCCGGGCTCCCCGCCGGCGTCCGCCTGCCTGCACGCGACTCGATCGGATCGCTCTCCGTCGCCAGGCCCGGCGGCACCGACCCGCGTCCGAGATCAGCCGTCGGTCCGGGCTCGGCTGTTGGCATGGCGGGAAAATGCCATCTCTCATCTGGGCCTTCCGGCCGCCAAGGCCGCGGCATGAATCAGATTGAGCCATGTCGCTGCGACCAAGCCTCGGGACAGCGCGCGGCAGGCGAAGCTCGTGTCAGGGTTTCGGTCCCCTCAACGACAAACCCTGACATCGCGATTCGTCGAAGTCGTTGCTGATGACAGAGGGCTACCGGGAGGCTGTGCACCGTGAATGTCAGCGATGTCCGAGGGATGGGTGACATGCGCTTACCGCAGGTGCGGGTGACGGTGAACTCCCGCTGCAAGAGGAGCTGCTTCTACTGCCGGCCGTCGGGGGAGGCGGTGGCCACCGAGGCCGGCACCGACCTGGATCCGGATCGTCTCATCGCCGTGGCGTCTGCGGTGCGGGCCCAGGGCGTGGACGGGATCAAGCTGACTGGGGGCGATCCGGCCCTGTACGAGCCGCTCGTCGAGGTGGTGCGCCGCCTGCGGCAGGAGGCGGGTATGCGCGAGGTCGAGGTGATCTCCCGGCACCCGCGGATCGGTGAGCTCGCCCCGGCCCTGGCCGAGGCCGGGACGACGCTGTTCAACGTGTCGCTGGACACCCTGGATGCCGGCCTGCACAAGGAGATCTGCGGTGTCGACGACCACGCCGAGGTCCTCACCGCGATCAGGCGCTGCGTGGCCACGGGCGTGCCGGTGAAGGTGAACGTGGTCGTGATGTCCGGGATCAACACGCCGGAGATCGAGCGGCTGATCGCGTTCTGCGAGGACACCGGGGTCCACAGTGTGAAGCTGCTGGACGTCATCAAGGACCTCGGTGAGAGCAGCGAAAGCTTCACGCGGCGGCTGGAGATCAAGCGGAAGGTGCAGCTGCCCGATCTGTACGTGCCGCTGGAGGAGCTGGCGAGCGAGCTGCGGGCCCGGGCGGTCGACGAGGAAGTCGTGCAGCAGGGTGGACTGGGCCACCCCATGACCGTGTTCACGATGCCGTCGGGCACGAAGGTCGTCATCAAGGACTCCTCGGCCGGCGCCTGGTACGGGGCGGTGTGCCGGGGCTGCCCCCTCTTCCCCTGCCACGACGCGCTGATGGCTCTGCGGCTCACCGCGGACGCCCGGCTGCAGTTCTGCCTGCTGCGCGAGGACATCACCGTCGATCTCGCCGGGCTGCTGGACGCCGGCGACACCGCCGGGATCCACAACCACATCGAGGCGGCGTTCGAGATGTACGCCGCAGCCGCCTTCCGCAGGGACGACACGAAGCCGACGGAGCTGACGGGGGCGAGCCTGTGACCACGTTCCTGGGCCTGCCCGCACTGTCCAGCCCTTCCCAGCCCGCTGCGGGGGCCCGGCCGGGCGCCGCGACCGGTCCGGTCGCGGGCCGGCCGACCGTGATCCTCGCGTACCCGAAGATCGACCACGAGAAGGACTACGTCTACCACTGGATGCCGTTCTCGCTGCTCACACTCGCCAAGCCGCTGATCGAGAGCGGTCTGGTGAACGTCGTCCTCTTCGACGGCAACCAGCGCGACAAGCAGGCGTGGGAGGCGTTCCTGGACGAGCACCTGGACGCCGCGGTGTGCATCGGGGTGAGCATCATGACCGGCGGCGGGCAGATCGGCCACGCCCTGGACATGGTTCACGCGGCCAAGAAGCGGGTCTCGTGCCCGCCGGTCGTCTTCGGCGGCCCGCACGTCAACGTGCTCTCCGAGCAGACCGCCGTCCACCCGCTGGTGGACGCGGTCCTGACCGGGCCCGGGCAGAACTCCATCCTGCAGTACGTGCAGTCGCTCCTGGGCCGCCTGCCCCGCCGCCTGGTCCCGGGCCTGCGGATCGACGACGGCGAGCAGGTCCTAACGGGCAAGCCGAACCCGCCACGGACCGGGATCCTTGGCGCCTACCCGTGGTCGCTGCTGAACGTCGCCGACTACATCCGCGACGACCCGACGGTGGCCCCCCGCACCCTGAACTATGTGAGTTCCCAGGGCTGCGTCTACAAGTGCGACTTCTGCTACGAGAAGATCTACAAGCGCAAGTACTCGGCGATGCTCGCCGGTGACCTCCTCGACGACATCGCCGACCTGAAGCAGCGCTTCGGGATCAACGGAGTGAAGTTCTACGACGCCGACTTCTTCGTGAACCTGCAGCGCGCGATGGGCTTCTGCGACGGACTAGTCGAACGCGGACTGGACCTGCGGTGGGCGGCCAGCATCAACCCGAACGACATCCTCAAGGCCCGCAAGAAGGGACTGCCGCTGCTGGAGAGGATCGCGGAGAGCGGCTGCTCGCGGCTGCTGATGGGCGTGGAATCGGGCAACGACCGCGTGCTGGACGAGGTGGTCAAGAAGGAGATCACGCGGGAGAAGATCCTCGACGTCGCCGCCGACATCGCCGCGCACAAGATCCTCGGCTCCTACACCTTCATCGTCGGCTTCCCGGGGGAGACCGACGCGGAGGTGGAGGACACCTACACCCTGATCGAGGAGCTGCGCCAGCTCGACCCCGTGCCGGAGACCCGCGTGCACCTGTTCGCCCCCTATCCGGGCGTGGGAGAGCTGTGGGACAAGGCGGTCGCGATGGGCTTCGAACCGCCCGACTCCCTGGAGGGCTGGTCGAGGTTCGACTACTACACCTCCCTGACCCCCTGGACCAGTGAGGAGACCGCCGCCCGCGCCCGGGAGGCGACCCGCATGCGGCTGGCCCCCGCCCGCTGACACCCCCTACCGTCACCCTCAGCACTCATCTGGCTACCCCGAGCACTGGGGTGGTCCTCCTCTGTTAGGAGAGCACCTTGTCCGCCCGTCTCCTGCCCGCGCCCCTCACCAAGGGCGGCCGCGTCGGCGTCGTTACCGTCTCCGCTCCCGAACCAGCCGCCCACCCCGACGTCTTCGACCGGGGCCTGGACCGTCTGCGCAGCCGCGGCTACGAGCCCGTCATCGCCTCGCACGCCACGAGCCGGGACGGCTACCGCGCCGGCAGCGAGACGCAGCTCATGGAAGACTTCCACGCCTTCCTCGCGGACCCCGGCATCGACGCGGTGGTGTGCGCAGGTGGTGGTAGGAGCGCCAACCGGCTGCTGCGCGGTCTGGACTACGAGCTGATCGCCGAGCACCCCAAGCCGATCGTGGGAGTGAGTGACCCGAGTCTGTTGCTCAACGCGATCACCGCCCGCACCGGTCTGATCACCTTCCACGGCCCCGCCGTGCTGTGGGACTTCGGCGCCGAGGAGCCGCCCGCCGCGACGGGAGACCACTTCGCCGCGGTCCTGGCCGGCGACGCCGGGGCCGCGCGCATCGACGCCCCGCTGACCTGGGCGCGCACCGGCACCGCCCGGGGGCACTTGGTCGCCGGCTGCCTGTCCTCCCTGCGCTGCCTGCTGGGCACGGTGTGGGAGCCGGACTGGAACGGCGCCGTGCTGGCGTGGGAGGACGCCTTCAAGCCGGTCGAGCAGCTGGACCAGGCCCTGACGCACTTCCGCGACCGCGGTGTCCTCGACCAGATCGCCGGCATGGTTGTCGGCGATCTGGTCAGCTGCGAGCCCTCCGGCGGTGTCTCGGCGCACGAGATGGTCATGGACCTGTGCGCCGAGTACGACTTCCCCGTCGCCTTCGGACTGCCCTTCGGCCACACCCCGCTCAAGCACACCCTGCCCGTCGGCGCGGAAGCCCTCCTGGACTCCGACGCCGCCCGCCTGACCATCACCTCGCCGTGGACCACGCAGGGAGGTGAGAAGAGGTGACGATCACCCCGGAGCAACGGCGCCTGTACGGGACCCTGCTCAAGCAGCACCCCGCCGAGAGGGACCTGCTGCTGACGAAGGCGGACCTGATGCGCGCCATGCGCGCGTGGCTGCACGAGACCGGATACACGGAGGTGGCCGCCCCCGTCCTGTGCGCGGCCCGGGAGAGCGCACCGATCCCGCAGTTCTCCACCAGCCACCCGCTCACCGGCGACACGTACCACCTCAAGCACTCGGCGGAGGAGCACCTGCGGCGCCTGGTGATGAGCGTGGACCGCGTGTACGACCTGAGCAAGGCCATCCGGGCCGAGCAGGCGGATGAGACCCACGCGATCGAGTTCACCATGCTGCAGACCGCCGCCCGGGACATCGGCCTGGACGACGGCATCAGGCTGGTGACCGAGCTGGTCCAGCACACCGTGACGGCCGCGTTCGCGTCGCTGCAGACTCCGGGCGGGATCGACTTCTCCGTCATCCCCCGCCGTACGGTCGACGACGCGATCGCCGAAGCGCTCGGCCTCAGCCGCGCCCCCGAGGGGGCCGAGCTCGTCGCGGCGGCGCAGGCCTGGCTCAAGGACCACGGCCTGACGGCTGGCGACTCGCCGTGGGCGGTGATGGAGGAGTTCGTCAAGCACGCCGTGGAGGCCGCCGTCACCACCCCCGTCGTGCTGTACGGCTTCCCCTACGAGCTGCGGCACAACTCCCGCGTCGACACCGACGGGCGGGCCCAGCGGTTCTCCCTGATAGCGGCCGGGGTGGAGCTCTGCGACGGCGGGGTGAAGCTGCGGACCGCCGACGACTACCGGCCGATGGTGAAGACCAACATCGCCTTGCGCACCCAGCTGCACGCCGTGCCGGCCGACGAAGGCCCGGTCGACTTCTTCGCCGACATCGACTACGACCCGGCGGACGTCTTCACCTTCGGCCTGGGCATCGAACGGCTGCTGGCGCTGTGCACCGGCCGGACCGTGTTCGACACCCTGACCTTCCCCTACCACTAGTCCAAGAGGATCCGACGTGCCCGAGCCCACCCTGCGCGCGGTGGTGATCACCGAAAGCCTCACTGGCGGAACGCTCCCCGCGGCGTTCTCCGGCTTGGAGGACCGCCGCTACGCGCATCTGCTGGACGAGCAGACCCCGATCGAGATCATCGAGCTCACCGTGCCGGCCGACCGCGCGCCGGCGCTGGCGCTGGAACTGGCTGCCGTCCTCAAGCCGCGGCTGTTCTACGCGCACCTGCTGGACGGCGAGCGCATGCTGGTCGCCTTCCCGCACACCGTGGTCGCCATCCGGCGCGGCGACGCGGCGGCCATCGCCCACGCCCAGGCCGTGGGGTCCCTCTTCGGCATTCCCGACGAGCAGATGCGCTTCGCCGAGATGTTCGACACCGACCACCCCGACGCCTCCGCCCAGCCGGAGGCCACGGCCCGGTGACGTCTCACCCGTCATCCAGTGCCCCGCTCGCCGTCGTCACCGGCGGCAGCGGGGCACTGGGCACCGCGATCCGCAGCCGCCTGGCAAAAGACGGCTGGCGCCTCATCTCCACCTACCGCACCCGCCCGCCCGAGCCCGCCCCTCCGGCTGGGCACACCACCTGGGTACGGTTCGACACCGCCGACGACACCTCCACCGGGGCGCTGCGCGAGGCCGTCACCGCCCAACCCGGCCGGCTGCACGCGGTGTTCGCCTGCGTCGGAGCTCCCTCCGGTAAACGCCCGGTCGCCGAGACGTCTCTTAGCGAGTTCGCAGCGGTCCACGAGGCCAACACCCTCAGCCTGGTCAGCACCTGGCACGCGGTGGCCGACCGCGCCCGCCGCGACAGCACCACGGTCCTGGCAGTCGGCTCCGACGCCGGACAGGCCGCCCGCGCGAACAACGGCCCCTACAGCGCGGCGAAGGCAGCCCTCGAAGCCCTCGTCACCACCCTGGCCAAGGAAGAGCACCAGCACGGCGTCCGGGTCAACCTGATCGCCCCCTCGCTCATCGACTCCCCCCTCGCCGCGCACGTCATGGCCCTCAAGGGCGTCACCGACCCCGACGAGTACTTCGCCCAACTGCCCTGGGGCCGGCCCCTGGCCCTGGACGAAGTCGCCGCAGCCTGCATCGAGTTCGCCACCGCCGCGCACTGGTCCTACGTCACCGGTCAGGTCTATCCGCTCGGAGCGCTGCGCTGATGGTCGACACGGCCCGGGCCCGCCAACTGGGCATCGTCCACGTGCTCCGCAGCCGCACCACCGTGCCCGCACGGGACCTCGCCAGCCGCTTCGGCGTCTCCGAACGCACCATCTACCGCGACATCACCGCTCTCACCGCCCACGGCATCCCCATCCAGGCCACCCCCGGCAAGGTCGGCGGCTACCGCCTCGCACCCGAGAGCGCGCTGGACCCCCTCACCATCGACTCCGACCACGCCCTGCGGCTGTACGTCCTCGGCTTCCTCGACACTGCCGACCAGAGCGCGAGCGCGGAAGAACGCGCCCGCACCGCAGGCGTCAGCGACAGCGTCCAGGACGTCATCCGCCGGCTCGCTCAGCGCATCCACTTCGACACCGCCGACTGGTACTGGCGCGACGAAGGCTCCGGCCACCTGCCTGTCCTGCGCACCGCCATGCTCACCGCGACCGCGCTTGAGGCCACCTGGCGCACCAAGGACGGCCAGCACAAGACCGGGCTGCTCAAGCCATACGGAGCGGTCTGGAAGGCCGGCGAGTGGCACATGGTCGCCGCCCACCCCACCGGCGCCCCGGCCCGCTTCCGCCTCAACCTGGTCGACCGGCTCCATCCCACCGACCTCACCTTCGCCTACCCCGAGGACTTCTCCGTCCGCGAGTGGTGGCAGCAGACCATGGAGGACTACGGGAAAGGCGACGTCCGCGTCACCCTGCGCGTGGCCCCCGCAGCCCGGGACGAACTGCTACGCCTGAGCCTGAAATCCACCTCCCGCGTACACGAACACGACGACGGCTCGCTGACGATCGTCCTGTTCGTCGACCGCTGGGAATGGCTCATCCCCCTGGTCACCAGCTACGGACCCGACGTCGAGATCACCGAACCGGCCGAACTGCGCACCGCCATCGTCGCCCAGTTACGCAGCACCCTCGCCGTCTACGACACCACCGTCCCCACAGGCCCGGCCCCGCCGGACGGCCTCCCCCACGACGACTCCCGCCTCCGAACCACCCACGGCCGCCACCCAGGAGCATGACGTGCGCCCCACCCCCCTCGACCACACCGACACCCTCGAACTGCCCGTCACCGGCGACGGCCCGTTCAACGCCCTGCACACCTTCTGGAAGCCCTCCCACTACCTCACCGGCCTGGAAGTCCACACCGACACCCGCAGCTGGCGCACCTTCCGCGTCGACGACCTCGTAGCCGGCGTACGGCTGCGCGCCGAGGACCGCACCGTGATCGCCGACATCTACACCGACGGCGACTACAAGCCCGCCCACCGCGAACACCTCATCCGCCGGCTCATCACCTCCTACGGCCTGGACGAGAACCTCGCCGAGTTCACCGAACTCGCCGCCGGGGTACCGCAGATGCGCGACGTCCTACGCGAGCTGTCCGGCATGCGGCAGTCCTGCCCCGAGGACCACTTCGAGATCGCCGTGATCGCGCTACTGCTGCAGAACGTCACCATCCACCGCACCACCCAGATGACCCGCAACCTCCTCGTCCACCACGGCCGCCTCGTCCACTTCGACGGGATCACCCTGCGCGCCTGGTTCACCCCCACCGAGATCGCTGAGGTCACCCCGGAGACGCTCAAGGAACAGGACCGGCTCGGCTTCCGCGCCAAGAGCCTGCCCCACTACGCCGCGTTCTTCCGCGAGCACACCACCGAAGACCTCCAAGCGGCCGACGACCTCGGCGAGGCCGTGCAGCAGATCAAGGGCGTGGGCCCCTACACCGCCGCCGTGATCGCCTCGCACGCCTCCCGGGACCCGGCCGCCTTCGGCATCGACGTATGGAACCGTAAGATCCTTGCCCGCCGGCTCCTCGACGCCGACGACGCGGCACCAGAAGCCGTCACCCGACGCCTGAACCAGCTCTTCCCCGGCCGTGCCGGAACCGCAGGTTTGTACTTCGTCGAGCACGAGTACCTCAACGCCCCCGTCGCTCCCCTCCTCGACCCGGACGGCATTGACGCCTGGAACGAGGCCCTGGAGCACCCCACGCCCTGACTCCCCCGACCACCGTCAAGTCAAGGCAGCACGCGCCCGGCGCCGCTGCCTCCCCAGCCATGCCCTCACGACCGAGGGGCAAGTCCACGAACGGGTGACACGAAGCGTTCGAGTGTCTCCCCGCGCCCGCCGAGCCGCACTGAAGCGCCGCCCACCCCCTAATAGAACCTTTGTCCACGATCTGCCCCGGATCTGCCCGTTACGGGTCCATCCCAGGGCCGTTGTTAGAGCACCAGTACCCCTCGCGCACCCATCTGGAGGACCCCGTGAATCCTGTGCCCGCCCTCGTGAATCCCCCCGCCGAATTCGAACAAATCCAGCCTGCCATCCCGCACCTGGCGCGCCCCCGACGCCGGGTTGACGCCCTTCGCAGCACAGCACGACCGGATACGAGGTGGGGGGCATGAGCGACGGCAGTGATGCAGCCTCCATCCGGCAGAGCGCGGTCCCCGCCCCGCGCGGGGCGGAATTTCCGCTGCCGCCCGCCGCCGTTCCGGCCGGGCCGCACGACGGGGACATCGCCGACGGCCTGGAGGAGACGTACTGGTCCGTGTACGACGGCGCCGCGTCCAAGGCCACGGTGGGGCAGATCCTCGCGCGGCTGCCGCGGATCGTGCGCCAGATCGGCCGACTGGCCTGGGCCGCGGACCGGACCGCGACGCTCGCCGTCGTGGTCCTGCAGCTGGCGTCGGCCGCGATGACGGCGTTCGGGCTCATGGCCTCGGTGGCGGTACTACGGGAGCTGTTCGCCGAGGGGCCCACGCCGGACCGGGTGCGCGCGGCCATCCCCCAACTCGCCGTAGTTGTCGCCCTCCTGTCCGCCCGGGCGCTCCTGGAAGCGGGCGTCGCCGTCGCACAGGCCAGGGTGACCCCGAGGATCCGCACCGCGCTGGAGTGCGAGTTCCTCACCCTGACCGCCCATGTGCGGCTCGAGGTCGTGGACGACGCGGACTGGCACGACGAGGCCTACCGGGCCAACGACCGCGGACTGTTCTACGCCCGGCAGATCGTCGGCCAGGTCGTCTCCCTGGCCGCCGCACTGCTCGGGCTCGTCGGCACCGCCGGCGTCCTGGGCGTCCTCCACCCAGCCCTGCTGCCCCTGCTCCTGCTGTCCGTGCTGCCGGTCGGCGCGGCCGCCGTACGCACTGCCCGCGCCCGCTTCCACAGCTTCAAGCGGTGGAACACCCTGCAGCGCAGGGTGCGGGTCTTCTCTTGGCTGCTGCTGGAGAGGGACGCCGCCGCCGAGCTCCGCTCGGACACCGCCCAGGGCGCGCTGCTGGAGGAGCACCGCCGGCTGACGACACGGATCGCCGAGGAGGACACCCGCCTGGGCGTGAGCTCGGCCGGGCTGAACCTGGTGGGCCGGGCCGTCGGCGGGATCGGCACCGGCATCACCTACACGGCGCTCGGCGCCATGCTGATCGCGGGCTGGCTGCCCCTGGCCGCCGGCGCGGGCGCGGTCCTCGCCATCCAGGCCGCCCAGTCCTCGCTGACCCGGCTCGTCGACGTCTCCCACCTGGTCTACGAGCAGGCCATGTGGGTGGACGACCTGTTGGCCTTCCAGGAGCGCTGTCGTACCCTCCAGCCGCGCCGCAGCGGGGCGCCCGCCCCCGAGACGGTGAAGACCATCGCCCTGGACGACGTGTCCTTCACCTACCCGGGCAAGGACACCCCGGCGCTCAACGGCATCTCCATGACGCTGCACGCCGGGCAGACGGTGGCCTTCGTCGGCGTCAACGGCTCGGGCAAGTCCACGTGCGCGCGCCTGCTCGCAGGACTGTACGAACCCCAGGACGGGGGCACGGTCCGCTGGGACGGCGTGAACGTGCTCGACATGGACGCCGAGTCGTTGCAGGCCCGGGTGGGCTGCGTGCTCCAGGACCCGGTCCGGTTCCCGTTCAGCGCGCTGGCCAACCTGACCATCTCCCGGGGCACCCTCACCGAGGCCGACCCGCAGCGGGCACTGGACGCCGCGCGGGCCTCCGGCGCCGAGCAGGTCATCGCCGGACTGCCCGGCCGGTGGGAGGCGCTGCTGTCCAAGCGGTTCCGCGGCGGTCAGGAACTCTCCGCCGGCCAGTGGGCGAAGATCGCCGTCGCCCGCGGCCTGTACAAAAACGCCCCCGTCCTGCTGCTGGACGAACCGACCGCCAGCATGGACCCCCGCGCCGAGCACGCCGTGTACGAGGCGGTCCTGCGGGACAACCCGCGCCCCGATCAGATCACGGTGCTGATCTCCCACCGCCTGGCCAGCGTCGTCGCCTGCGACCGCATCTTCGTCTTCGACGGCGGCCGCATCACCGAGAGCGGCACCCACCAGGAGCTGATGGACCTCGGTGGCGACTACGCCGCCATGTTCACCCTCCAGGCCGACGGTTACCGCGCCGGGGCCGGGGAGGCGGCGTGATGCCCGACCACGCACACCCCCATCCCGCGCCGGACGGCGCCTGGCCGGAGGACTTCATCAGCCACCGTCGGGGCATCAACTGCCCGATGTGCGCGAACGACTTCGCCGCAGGTGACATCGGCTGGGGCCTCCTTCTCCGGCGGGGAGAGGTCAGCAACGCCTACCTGTGGCGCAGCGGGCAGGTCCGCGGGTACGCCGTCGTGATCTACACCGGCCGTCATGTCGCCGAGCCCACCGAGCTGGACGAGGGGGAGGCGGCCGCGTTCTGGCGCGACGTCCTCGCTCTGGGCCGGGCGGTGGAGGCGCTGTACGAGCCGCTGAAGATGAACTACCTGCTGCTGGGGAACCAGATCCCGCACGCCCACTGGCACTGCGTTCCACGCCGCGAGGTCGGAGCGGACCCGGCGCCGGGCGGCCCGCTGTCCTTCGAGGCGCTCGATCTCGGGCGCCAGGACGAGGGGCAGTTGCAGTCGGATGCCCGAGCCTTGCGCCGGCTGCTGGCCGACGCGGACGGCCAGCCGGGGGTGCGGCGGTGAGCGGCGCCGAGTCGGACGTGATGGTCGTGGCGGGGATCCTGCCGCTGTTCTACCGGATCATCCCGACCGCGGTCGACGAGGGTCCTGCGGGGACCGCGACCCGCAACTACGTGGCCCGGGACAGCGAAGGCGGACGGTGGTTCGTGAAGGCATACCCGGCGGGCACCGATCTGGACGCGGAGCGCCAAGCGCTCGAGCTCGGCCAGTTCGCGCGGCTCGGCCGGATCCCGGTGCCGGTTGTGCGGCACACCCTGGACGGTGACCTCATCGCGGCCGCCGGCGGGATGGCGGTGTCGGTCGCGGCGTTCGTCGAGAACGCGCAGACAGCGGAGGGCGGCCTGTCCGGCGACCGGTGGGCCGCCGTGGGCGAGACGGTCGGCCGCCTGCACCAGACCCTGGCCCGGCACCCGGCCGGGCCTCCCCGCCGCGTGCCCGCCCGGGAGGTCTGCGACGTGAAGCGGGCCCGGCAGCGCCTTGACCGGCTGCTCACCCTCTTCGCCAAGAGGCCGCCCACCCTCGGGTTTTCCGCCTGGGCGCGCGAGACGGCTGCCCAGCGGCGCGACGCACTGCCTGCCGTGGCTGCCATGGTCAAAGAGCTGCCGCCGTCCTTGACCGTGCAGGCCGTCCACGGCGACCTGGCCTCGCCCAACCTGCTTCTGCGCGGGCAGCAGGTGGCGGCATTGATCGACTTTCGGCCGCCCGGTCACCGCAGCCCCGCCTGGGAGCTCGGGCGGATCGTCCTGGACCCGCGCACCGTTCTGGCCGAGCCGCAGTGGCCCGCCGGCCTGGCCGAAGCTGTTGCCGCCTACCAGGCGGCCAACCCGGCGCTGCCGGCCGAAGAACTCCTCGCGGTGCCTCGGATCGCCGCCGGGTACCTGGCGTGCTCGGTGTATCCCCTGGCTGAGGCCGTCGACGACCCGGCCGCCGTCACCCCTGAACTCGAGGCGTACGGCCGCAATCGGCATGCGGCCATGGTCGAGCTGTGCGAGCGGCTGACGGAAGCCGAGGAGGTGCTCCATGACCTCCTCCACTGACCCTTCCGCGTCTTCCGGCGCCCGGCCGTCGCTGTGGCGGCACCGCAACTTCCGCCGCTACCTGACCGGGCAGGCAGCCAGCGTGACCGGCAGCTCGATCAGCAGCATGGTGATCCCCGTGCTGGCGGTGCTCGAACTCGATGCGACCACCGCCGAGGTCGCCTGGCTGACGTTCCTGGGCCAACTGCCGCCCGCACTCCTGGCGTTGCACGCCGGGGCACTCGCCGACCGCCACTCCAAACGGAAGCAGATGATCACCGGCGACCTGATCAGCGCCGCCGCGCTGGCCAGCGTGCCCGTGGCGGCCGCTCTGGACCGGCTGTCCCTGACCCAGCTGATGGTGGTCGCAGCGGTGCAGGGCGCGGCGGGGGTGCTGCACGACGCCGCCGCGATCAGTCTCCTGCCCAGCCTGGTCGACCGGTCCCTGCTCCAACGGAGCAACAGCCGCATCGGCAGCCTCTTCGCCGTCGCCGCCACCGCGGGCAGCAACCTCGGCGCCACACTGACCGCGCTCCTCGGCCCGGCCAGAGCCCTTCTCGGAGACGTCTTGTCCTACCTCGTCAGCGCCTGGTGCACCGCCCGCATCCAGACCCCCGAACACCCCCGGCCGGCAGCACAAGACCGCCGGCTACACACCGAGATCGGTGAGGGCCTGCGCTACGTGAACGGCGACCACCGGCTGCGCACCCTGACCCTCGTCAACGCGACGACGTCGTTCGCCCTGGCGCTCCTCAATACCTTGTGGGCGCTGTACCTGCTCCGGTCCCTCACCATGGGCGCGACCGCCTTCGGCGTGGTCCTGGGACTCGGGGCGCTGGGCGCGGCGGCCGGGGCGCTGACCGCCCCCTCGCTCGCGGCGCGGTACGGGCCCGGGCCGATGATGCTCGCCGCGCTCGCGATCACCCCGCTCGCCCAGATCCCTCTGCTCCTCGCCTCCCCGAGCCTCATCTGGCAGTTCGCCATCGGTGCCGCCCTCTTTCTTCAGCTGGCCTGTGCCGGGGCCGCGGGGACGACCCAGCGCACCATTCGCCAGGTCGTCACCGCCGACGGCATGCAGGCTCGCATGCAGGCCGTGAGTACCTGGCTCACCTCCGGTGCACGGCCGGTGGCCGCCCTCCTCGCCGGCGGGCTTGGCACGTGGATCGGTGTGCGTCCCACCCTGGCCGCCGGTACCTGCCTCCTCGTCGTTCCCCTCGTGGTGCTCTACCGCTCCCCGCTGCGCAGCCTGCGGGAGATGCCCGGCTCGCCCGCCGTGCCCCCTCCTTCCGGGGCCGCCCTCGCGCAACCGGCGCCGTCACCGCGTGAACCGGCTGTGCGCCAACCCGCAGCGCCGGGGGATGTGCGGCGCGACCGCTCGCCCGGAGGAGGTCCGTGAGCACGGCCCCGACCCCGTCCCGTGCGCTTCGACGCATGCCGCTCCCCTTGCACCACGCCCACGCCCTGCCCCGCACTTCCCGAGGTGATCACGTGCCGCCTTCCCGCTCCCATATCCGCGCGACCATCGAGGCCTATCTCGCCCGGCATGCCGAGGAAGGCGAGGCACTGGACGGGCTGCTGGCTGTCCTCGACGGCGCCGGCGAGCCGTCCAGCCGCGCCACGCTGCCCGCGCACGTCACCTGCAGTGCGGTAGTCATCGACCGCGACCGTCGCGTGCTGCACATCCGCCACCGGGCGACCGGGCTGCTCCTCGCCCCCGGAGGCCATGTGGAGGCGGGCGACCGTACGCTCCTCGCTGCGGCCCTGCGGGAAGTGTGCGAAGAGGCCGGGATCCGTCCCGGCGACCTCTGCCTCACCCCGCAGTTCCTCGATGCGCCGATCGACGTGGACGTCCACGACATCGACGCCAGTCCGGCCAAGGGCGAGCCCGCCCACCAGCACTTCGACTTCCGCTTCGTCTTCTACCTCGCGGCCGCGCAGCCGCCGGCGCTGGCACTGCAGGATGAGGAAGTCGCCGACGCGCAGTGGCTCCCGTTCGCCGATGTGCGCTCCCCTACGCTGCGGGCCAAGCTCCTGGACGCCGCGGCGGAAGGCCTCGACGGACGGCCGGAGCCCGTCAACGCCAGCGCCTTGATCCACGACAAGGCCGGCCGATACCTGCTCCATCTGCGCGATGACCGGGACGGCATCTGGGAGCCGTGGACGTTCGCCCTTCTCGGTGGCGGACGTGAACCAGGGGACTCCTGTCTGGAAGCGACCCTGCGCCGGGAGCTCGCCGAAGAGGTGCCCGGCCTGGAACCGGTCAGCCTGACGCCGTACGCCGTGGAGGAGGCCACCGGTGTCGACGGCCTGGCGGTGCCCATCGTGGTCTACGCGGGCTGCTGGAGGGGTGATGCGGACGCGGTGGAGCTCCGCGAAGGTGTCCTGCTGAAGTGGTTCACCGTCGACACCCTCGACCGGCTCCGGCTCAGCCCCGGACTCGCCGACCTAATCCGCCGCCACGCGGCCGAACACCCCGCCGTGGAACTTCCGCAGGCTGCTCGCCCAGTGCCTGGCGAGGCCCCGGCCGGGACCGTGCTGCACGTCGTCGGCGTCCACCTCCACCTGGAGCGCGACGGCAAGGTCCTACTGGGGCTGCGGCATCCGGACTCGGCGTACGCGGGCGGATCGTGGCACGCACTCGCCGGACACCTGGAGGCGGAGACAGCGACCGCCGGTCTTGCCCGCGAAGCGTTCGAGGAGGCCGGGCTGGTCATCGACCCGGCAGACCTCGAGCTCGTCCACACGGTGCACACGGTGGAGCGGCCCGGAGCCCGGCCGAGGATTCAGCTCTTCTTCCGCGCCCACCACTGGGAGGGCACCCCCGAGGAACGCGAACCCGACCGGTGCCTCGCCTGGCAGTGGTGGGACGCGAAGGACCTGCCGGAGCCGATCGTCCCCTACACCCGTGTCGCGATCGAGGGCATCCGAGCCGGCCGCTCCTACAGCGAGCTGGGGTGGGAGCGTTGAGCTGCTTCGCAACGGTCGGCGCCGCCTACGCCGCCCCTTGGCGCAGCGCGTGGGGACGCCTGCAACAGGTGCCGCGGGCCCGCTGCCTGACCTTCATGCCTGTTGCGCCGGCGCCCTGCTGTCCACCGCGTAAGGAAGAGGACCGTCATGTCTGCTGACCTGTCTGTCACGACCAGCGCCCGGCGTGCCGCGATGGTGGAGCGTCTGAAGGCCGACGGCGTGCTGACCGATGTCCGGCTACGCGAGGCGCTGCTGTCGGTGCCGCGGGAGGTGCTGCTTCCCCACGCGTACGTACGGATCAGTGATCCGGGCATCGAGCCGATCGAGTGGCGCCTGCTCGACGGCGCGCACCCGGACGACCAGGCCGAGTGGCTCGACCTGATCCACAGCGGTGAGTCGGTCCTGCTGCAGCGCGACGGGGAGCAGCTCGACGGGCTCGTACGCGGGCCGGTGACCGGCGGGAACATGACGTCGATGTCGACCTACGGCCAGGCCACCGTCGAAGCGCTCCAGACGCTGCAACTGGCGCCTGGGCAGCGGTACCTGGAGCTCGGCCCGGGCCCGGGGGTCTCCCTCGCGCTCGCCGCCGCCGTCACCGGCCCCCGCCTCGCCGCAGGCGTCGAACGCGACGGCCCCATGGCCGCCTTCGCCCAGCGTAACCTCGACCGGATCGGTCTGGGCGCGACGGTCGTGGAGGGCGATGCCCTTGATGGGCACCCGGCGGGAGGAGCGTTCGACCGGATCCACTCCGGCATCGGCGTGCCCTGCGTCCCGCCGGCGTGGGTGGAGCAGCTCGCGCCCGGCGGGCGGCTGCTGACGACGCTCGCCACCCGCACCCCGAGCTGGCCCGGACAGTTCCTGGCCACCCGGACCGGGGCAGGCGAGATCGAGGCAGTGCTGCGAGGGCGGCCGCGCGGATACCGGCCCATGTTCGGCTATCGGTGGCTCAACGCCGTGACGATGCGGCCCAGGATCAAGGCCGAACCCGGCGTACCGCGCCCGACCCGGCTCACGCCGCCGCCGGACGATGCGTATGGCTTCTGGCTCGCGGCCGCGTATCTGGCGCCCGGGCTCGTCCGCGACTTCCAGGCCGAGACGATGACGATCGCCGCCCCCGACGAGGACTCCTGGGCGGTCGCCGGGCCCGGCGAGGACACCGTCCGCGTCCACGGGCCCCGGGATGTGTGGGCCGAGCTTGAGGACGTGCACGCCCGCTGGGTGCTGGCCGGACGGCCCGACAGCTACCGGGTGACCGTGCCGGAAGGCGGCGGGCCACAGCACGTCGCCTCCGGCACCGGCCGGCGCGCCCTGACGTGGGTCCTGCCTCCGCTCGCGCCGGTGCCCCACCAACCCGCTGTCCCCTGCCCGACCGAGCACCACACGGAGAAGATCCTGTGACCCTGTTCCACGCCGCGGCGGACGCCTACGACCGGCACCGCCCCGGCCTCCCCGACGAGGTCGTCCACCTGCTCGCCAGCGCCCTGCACGGCATCCGCCGCCCGGCTCTGCTTGATCTGGGCACCGGGACCGGCCAGGTGCCGGCCGCCCTGCTGCCTGTCCTGCCGCAGCTCGCCCGCCTGGACCTCGTCGATGCCGACCGGGACATGCTCCACCAGGCCGGTATCGTCCTCCGCCCGCTTCTCGCGGGCCGGGCCGCCGCCTTCCATCCCGTCCGGGCCGAGGAGTTCACCGCGCCCGAGGAGGGATACCGGGCTGACCTGGTCACCTGTGCGCGGGCCTTCCACTGGATGGACCGCCCGGCCGTCCTGGCCATGGCCGACCATGTCACCTCTCCCGACGCCACCCTGGCGATCATGGGCGACGGCAGCCTCTGGACCCATCAGGCGCCGTGGACCGTCGCGCTGCGAGAGCTGATCCAGTCCTACCTCGGCGCCGAACGCCGCGCCGGAGCCACCGGGACCTACACAGGTCCGAACCGCCGGTACGAGGACGACTTGGCCGAGTCCCCGTTCAGCGAAGTCGAGGAGCACCATTTCCCGCTCCGCCGCGTGTGGACCCCGGACAAGGTGATCGGCTACCTGCGCAGCACCAGCTTCGCCCGCCCCGCCCTCTTCGGTGACCGGCATCCCCAGTTCGAGGCCGAGGCTCAGGACCTGCTGGAAGAGCACGCGTCGAAGGAGGACGGGCTCGTCGAGAACGCGGTGTTCGATGTCCTGCTCGCCCGTCGCCCGGGAGGCGTCCGGTGAGTGGGAGCGAGCGGCACACGGTGCCGGTGGACGTGCATCTGATTGCTGTCCGTGGGGGCGAGCAGGGCCCGGAGGTGCTGCTGTCGCGGCGGGCCGGCACCGTCTATGCCGCGGGCCACTGGCACTTCCCCTCGGGCCACGTAGACGGTCCCTTCGAGGATGTCGTCACCGCGCTCGTGCGCGAGGCGTACGAGGAGACAGGCCTGGTGGTGGATGCGGACGACGTGCGGGCCGCGGTCACCGTCCACCACCGGGCACCAGCCGGAGGCGCGCGGGTCGGGTTCTTCTTCGAGGTCCGCCGCTGGTCCGGGACGCCGGACGTCAGGGAGCCCAAGGTGTGCGACGCCATGGACTGGTTCCCGTTCGACGCCCTGCCGGAGCCGATGGTCGCCTACTGCCGCGCAGGGCTGGACGCCTACCGGGCCGGTGTTCCCATGGCGGTGCACTTCCAGGAGTCGGGCGACACCATCGGGCACGACCCGGCCGTCGACCGGCTCCGCCTGATGCCCGCTCCCGGCTCGGGTGAGCCGCGGCCCGGGCGGGAGGTGCGGGAGTTCACCGAGCAGGCGGTCGGCCGGATTACCACCTGGACGGACGTGTCCTGGGCCCGGACCGCCAGCCGAGTGTGGCGCGCGCAGGGCGCCTCGGGCGGGACGTGGTTCGTCAAGATCCACCAGAACGACCGCTTCCACGGCCGGGAGGTCACGGCCCTGCGCGAATGGGTGCCGGGGCTCGGGGGCGCCGGTCCCCGGCTGGTGGCGGCAGACGCGGGACTGCGGGCGGTGGTCCTGACCGCCGTCGAGGGCCGCCCGCTGCACGGCATGGTGCTGCCACCGGATGAAGAGCGGCAGGTGTTCCGGACGATCGGAAAGCTCACGGCCCGCATCCACGCGAGCCCCCTGCCGCCGGCGTCGCCCGGGACGGCGCCGGTCGTCCCGCACGCGAAGCTGGAACGGCACCTGGACGGGGCGCGACCGCATCTGAGGCCCGGTGACGAGCAGTACGTGCGGTGGGTCGTGGACAGTGCTGTCCGGCTGCCGCCGGCCGAAGCGGTGGTGACCCACGGCGATCTACAGCTCCGCAACCTGCTCCGGGCCGGTGACGGCGCCCTGCGGGTCATCGACTTCGAACGCAGCGAACCGCAGTCCGCCGTGCGGGACCTGGTCCGTCTCCTCGACTGCTTCGACGGCCGGGAAGACCTCTACGAGGCGTTCTTCGCCGGGTACGGCCGGCGTTTCACAGAGGACGAGAGGGCGCGCCTGTTGGTGGAAGCGGTCCTGGACGCGGTGTCCGGCATCGCCTTCGGAAACAAGACCGGCGACCCGGAGCTGGTCGAGCGGGGGCGCCGCACCCTTCTGCGCTGCCGCGCCGGCGCCGCTGCCCGCGCGATCGACGGAGGTGACCCGCGATGACGTACAGCACCGACGTACCGGGCACGGGGACAAGGCCCGTTCCGCGAGTGGCCACTGCGGACGACGCGGCCGAGATCACCCGGCTGCGCTCGCAGCTCGTCCTGTCCGAACCGCTCGACGAGGAGTGGCTCGTCATCTGCCGCGATCAGCTCGCACACCGGCTGCAGCCCGGGGGCGATGCCCGCGCCTGCGTCGTCGACGCGCCGGGAGGCGGGCTGGCCGCGTGCGCGCTGGCACTGGTCCACCCCGTCCTGTCGGCCCCGAAGTACCCCAAGGGGCTGGCCGCCCGGATCCACGTCGTGGCCACCGAACCCGCTCACCGGCGGCGCGGCCTCGCCCGGGCGTCCGTGTCCGCGCTGCTGGAAGCGTTGGAGCGCGAGGGGGTCACGCTCTACGAGCTGCATGCGAGCAAGGAGGCCGCGCCGCTGTATGCGGAGTTCGGCTTCGCGCGTGATCCGGCCCTCATGCGCATGACGCGGCTCCCGCAGGCCCGCGATGGGGGCGCGCGATGACCCAGAAGAGGCTCGATCCCGAGCAGTACGCGGCGACGCTGCGAAGGCCGTCGTGTCCGCCAGCGTGTTCTTCACCGACGAGCACGACCGGCCCGTGCAGCTCCACAGCGTCTACAGCCCCGAGCACCCCTGGCAGTGGCCCGGGGGAACGGCGGAGACGGGCGAACGGCCGTGGGAGACCGCGGTCCGCGAGACCGCCGAGGAGACCGGGCTGGTGGTGCCCGGGCCGCCACGGCTGCTGGCGGCGGTGTTCGGTCTGCCCGGGCCCGGGTTCCCCTCGTCGACCGTCACCTTCGTGTTCGACGGCGGGCGGCTCACCGGCGAGCAGTTCGCGAGCATCGTCCTCGCCCCCGAGGAGCACGACGAGCTCCGGGCGCTGCCGCTGGAGCAGTGGCGGGCGCTGATGCCGGTAGGGGACTTCGACCGGCTGACGGCCGTCATGGAGGCCCGCCGGAGCGGGATGGCGGCCTACGTCGGCGCCTGGGACTGGGACATCGGACCGGACGGTCCGGTGACGCACGCCGGGGAGGCGGCACAGTGAGCACGGCAGCACCGGGCCGGGACGACCGCTCCCTGTCCGCCGCGTACTGGGAGCCGCTCTGGGCAGGCGGCCGCCGCTACCGGGAGGTGTGCACAGGCGAGAAGCAGCTGATGGGCAAGCACCTCGGCCCCGGCAGGGGCCGCCTCGCCCTCGACATCGGCAGCGGCGACGGCGCCCTGGCCCGTCACCTCCACCACGAGCTCGGCTACCGGACGACCGGCATCGACTGCTCCCCCAGCGCGGTCGCACTCGCCGCCACCCACGACACCAACCCCGAGCCCGGCCCCGATCGGGGGCCGGCCTGGCACTGCCTGGACTTCACCACCGACGACCTCACCACCCTGGCGCACCCCGCCTATGCCCTCATCACCTGCCGCCTGGTCTACCGGTGGATCGACGACAAGCCGGCCTTCCTCGACCGGATCCGGCGCATCCTCGCGCCCGGCGGAGTCTTCTGGGTGATCACCGAGATCGCCGGCCGCCGCACGACCACCAACCCGGCCCTCAAAAAGCTCGGGATCTCACCCCTGGACGCCGAACTGCTGACGACCGGCTGGTCCTGTGCGCGGACCGCCGACCTCGACGTCCTGCGCTGCTACGCCCTGCGGCCCTGACCCCGTGAACAGAAGGAAGCATCCGGTGCCAGACATCGAAAACCGCACCCCAGAGGGCCGCGGCCGCCCGGAGCCCGGGGCGTTCCGGCAGGAGGTGGCAGCGTGGACGCGCTGGTGAACGATCCCCGCTTCGCCGCCACGACGTTCTTGGTGATCGATTTCGAAGGCCTCACCCCGGCGGGACGGCCTGCCGAGCCGATCGAGGTCGCGGCGCTGGCACTGCGCCCGGAAGACGACCAGCTGGTGGAGGTCGGCCGGTTCGAGGAGCTGATCCGGCCTCCTGCCGACGTGCCCGTGACCGCTCGGGACGTCCAGCTCAAGGGCATCACCCAGCAGATGCTCTCCACGGCACGTCCGGCCGGCGAAGTGCTGGCGCGGCTCGACGCACGTCTGACCGCGCCGCCGTACCGGCTCGTGGCCCACCATGCCTCCACAGAAGCCGGGATCATCTGCCGGCAGGCCGAGCACTGTCCCGTGCTCGCGGCGACGCCACTGCTGGACACCCTGCGGCTGGCCAAGGCCGTGGTGCCCGGGCTCGGCTCCTACGGGCTGGACGGACTGCTCGGCTACTACGGCATCCCCCAGCCGGCCGGGCGGCATCGCGCGATGCCCGATGTCGAGGTCACCACCCAGGTGCTGGCCCGGCTGCTGAACGACGGATGCGCCCATGGACGCTGGAGCACCCTCCTCGAACTGGACGCGGTCGCCGGATTACAGCCCAACCGGCGACCGGCGCCTGAAGCGGAGCAACGAGCCCTGTTCTGAACCAGCACCCCGACAGGAAAGACGTGATGCGGTAAGCCTCTTCAGGATCCGCGATCACCTGTCCTCCCTCCAGCCCACCCCCTTGAGGAGACCGGTTCGCCATGAACCACCCGTCCCTGCCCTCGCTGCTGGCAGTGTTCGCCCACCCTGACGATGAAAGTCTTCTAGTCGGCGGTGTGCTCGCGCAGCACCACGCCGCCGGTGCCCGCACAGCGGTCGTCACCGCCACCTGGTCCCCCGACAGCCGCCGAGCGCCCGAACTCGCCGACGCCCTCGCCGTCCTGGGCGCCGGCACCCCACGTCTGCTCGGCTACAACGACGCCCGCAACCCCGAGGCCGCACCCGGCCAGCCCCGGCTCGTCGACGCTCCCCTCAATGAGGCCATCGGCCGCCTCGTCGCCCATATCAGGGACTTCCGCCCCGACATCGTCGTCACCCACGACGAAGTCGGCCAACTCACCGGTCACCCCGACCACGTACGCACCCATCAGATCACCCTGCTCGCCGCCGAAGCCGCCGGACTCGCCCACCTGCATCCCGAAGCCGGCCCGCCCTGGCAGCCGGCCGCGCTGTACGCCGCCACGCACCCCGAGTCCGGTGTCGGGCTGCTCGGTCCTCTGCTCGAAGGGGTGGGAAAGAAGGTACTCGCGGTGCCGGACTCGTACGTGACTACCAGCGTCGACGTCACCCCCTGGGTCGATTCGAAGCTGCGGGCGATCCTCGCGCACCGCGGCGAGGTCGCCCGTGAGCGGTCCCTGCCCGGCATCCTCGCCCGCCTTCCCGAAGCAGACCGCATCCAGATCATCCAGACCGAACACTTCACCCGCCTCACTCCCGGCCCTACGAAAGGCGACCCGGCCCAGCTGGTTACCTGACCCCCACCACACCTTCAGCGCACACGATCAACTCCCTGCTGATCGGAGAGAGATGACTACGACTTCCGCCCCGGACGACCGTCCCAGCGTGGCGATGAGCGATGAGGCGTACGGGACGCTGCGCGCGTCGACTGCCCTGTGGGCCGGCACGTCCGTGTTGATCACCAACCGGCGCGGTCAGGTCCTGGTTCAGCGCGTCAGCTACCGGCCCACTCGCCTGCTTCCCGGCGGCGCCGTCGACAAGAGCGAACCTCCCGCCAAGGGCGCGGGCCGCGAGCTGAAAGAGGAGCTCGGCGTCACGGCGACCATCACCCGCGGGCTGGCCGTCGACTGGGTCTCCCCCACCGGCCGGAAAACGCCGCCGGCGCTGAAGTTCCCCGGCGAGATCCTGCACGTCTTCGACGGCGGCGTCTGGGACGACGACCAGATCGCGGCGATCCGGCCCGCCCCAGGCGAGATCGACGACATCGAGTTCGTCGAACCCGCTGACCTTCCTGCTGTGATGGCTCCGGACGACGCCCGTCGCGCACTGTCCGCACTCCGCGCCCGCATCAACGGCGCCGGACCCGTCTTCCTGGAGGACGGACTCCCGATCGCCCCCACCGTCCTCGACCGAGTGGGTGTCCTGCGCACCGCCCGGGCCCGCCACCACCTGTCATTCCACGCCACTTCCGTCCCCGCCAACCTCCCGGTTCGCCAGTCCTGGGTCTGGGCCTTCGCACCGGACGGGCGGGTCCTCGTTCTCCTCGGACCCGACACCGGCGGAGCCGTCCTGCCCGGTGGCAAGCCAGAACCTGAAGACGGCGGTGACCCCGTGGCCACCGCCGTCCGTGAAACCCGCGAAGAGGCTGCTGCAGACCTCGCCGGCGCTCGATACCTCGGGTACCTGTCGGACCCCGACGTCCCCTGTGCCCGGGTCCGCTACGCCGCCGCCCTCACGCGCCTGGACGCGGCCCACGTCGATCCGGCTACCGGCCGAACCTACGTCCGCATCCTGGCCACCCCCGAGCAGGCCCTGGAGTTCTTCGACTGGGGACCATCCGCAGCGCAGGAGCAGCTCACGGCTGCGCACCAGGCCCGCGTCCTCCTCGGCATCCCCAAAGCCGCTCACCAGCCCGTCACCGAAATCACCGACCAGATCTCCTGGTAACTCCCCCACCCGAAACGAACCGAGAAGCTGATGAACGCCGCACTCACGCCCGACCAGCCCTCCGCCCAGCCTCAGACCGGGCGGCACCCTGCGCCCGGCCGGCCCGAGATCACTCGGACCGGGCACTGCCAGTGCCGCCGCATCGTCTACCAGGTCCTTGGCGAACCGATCGACCCGCACCTGTGCTCCTGCCCACATGAGACACGTATCTCTGGCGGCCCCGCAGTCCTGTGGGTCGGCTTCGATAAGAAGGGGCTGACGTGGACCGGCCCCGGCGGCGAACCGACGTGGTACGCCACCTGGCCCACACTTCGCCGGGGCTTTTGCCCGCACTGCGGGACGCACCTCATCTCTGTCGCTGACGACTCCGACCTGATCATGGTTACTGCCTTCAGCCTCGACGACCGCAGCGGCACCGACCCAGTCGGGCACTCCTACCGGCACGAGGCTGTTCCCTGGATGACCATCGCCCTCGCCGACGACCCTTCCGCTCCGCGACCCGCCTCGCCCTGACGTCTCCGTACGCCGCTGGAACTTGACCTGACCGCAAGGCCTCGATGCCGCCCTGGTCGGCGGAGTCAGCGAACCACCAAGGGCTTCGACCGTATGCAGAGCATCCAGAGCGAGCACTCCGCCTGCCTCTACCCCGGCCCCGGCCCCACCAAGATCGCACCAGCACAGCTGAAGCCAATGTCCGTGCGCGCTCCCTTCACCACCGAAAGCAAGCACTCACCGATCGGAGAGAAATGACGACCCCTGCACTCAACCAACGCCCCAGCGCATCCAGGACATTGCGGCTGGCGGTCGCGCAGAGCACGGTGCCGGAGGACCCCACTGACCGGGGAGCACTGCGAGCAGCCGGGCAGGAAATCCGGGAGTTGATGGCGGAGGCAGCCGGGGCGGGCGCGCGGCTGGTGCAGTTCCCCGAGGGGGCGATCGTCTACCCGAGTAAGCACGTGATGGCGGCCGGGCCGGACGGCGAGCTGGTCCCGGCGGACTGGAGCCGTGCCGCCTGGGACGTCATGCGTGAGGAGGCGGAGTCGATCGCCACGCTGGCAGGGGAACTGCGGCTGTGGACGGCGTTCGGGTCGCTTCACCCCCTCACGCCGCCGAGCAAGCCACACAACAGCCTCTTCATCGTCTCCGACCACGGCCAGCTGGTCGCGCGGTACGATAAGCGGTTCCTGTCGCACACCGAGGTCTCCTACCTGTACACCCCGGGCCGCGAGCCGCTGGTCTTCGAGGTGGGCGGGATCCGCGTCGGCTGCGCGCTGTGCGTGGAGGCGAACTTCCCGCCGCTCTTCGCCGAATACGAGCGCCTGGAGGTCGACTTGGTCCTGCTCTCCGTGATGGTCGACGACGCTCCGAGGGCGCGCGTCGCACAGGCCTACGGGACGCTCTACAGCTACTGGCTCGGATACTCGGTGCCGGCGCAGTTCAGCGCCACGGTGCCGTCCGGGATCGTGGCCCCCGGCGGCCGCTGGCTGGCGCAGTGCCCCGCCGATGGGCAGCCTGCTCTGACGGTCGCGGACATCGACCTCGACTCTGCCGACCCGGACATCGAGGTGGCCCTTCGGTACGCCCGGCCCTGGCGTCGCCGGGTGCAGGAAGGGCTCTACGAGGACCGGCTGGTAGTCGGGGACCCGCGCAGCGACATCCGCACGGCCTTCTGAGAGCGCCCCCGCGCGCCTGACGTGCCACAGCTTCCTGGTGTCGCGTCGGATCGCTGCTCCATCGGCGGCCGCTGGGCGAGCACCGCAAGGCCGTCACGCCCGCCCACGGCCGCCCGCCTCCTTCTACTCGTACGACCAGGGTCGGCCAGTGGCCTCGGCCGTCGTGCGGTACTCCTCGACCGGGACCAGTCTCACACCGGGCCGCATCCGGTCCATCGGCAGAAGTCCATCGAGGTGATCAATCTCGTGCGCGATGAGCCGTACGTCGCCGCGCTCGTAGACGGCACTCTCGGTGCTACCTGCTGCCGTCGTCGTTTCCACCGTGGTCTGCAGGGGGCGGGGAACCTGTGCCCGTACGTCGAAGAACGACGCTCCGGGTCCGGGGGCCGGCACGCCTGCGCGGCGCCACGGTGGAGGCTGCGGACATCCGCGCGGTGACCGCACTGCTGATCGCTGCACTCGCCGCCCAGGGCACCTCTACGATCCGAGGGATGTTCCATCTCCGGCGCGGCTACGCACGCCTGCTGCCCAATCTGGCCACGCTGGGAGCCGAGATCACCACCATCCCCGGAGGCCCTTGATGCCCGTCCCGTTCACCGCCGATGACACCAGCCGCCTCCGGGACACCCTCGGCCAGGTCGTCGCCGACGGCGCCTCCCCGGGTGGCGTCATCGCCTACGGCACCACCGGCGCCAGCCCCGGCTTCCTCAGCGTCGGCAAGGTCGCTCTCGAGTGTGGCGACACCGAACCCGACCAGGACACCGTCTACGACATCGCCTCGCTGACGAAGGTCGTGGCCACCTGGCCCCTGATCGGCCAGGCCCTGGAGGCGGGGCTGCTCGACCTCGACGCTCCGATCCGCGACTTCCTGCCACCGATGAACAGCGAGGCCCCCAGCGGCGAGGCGACCGTGCGCCAGCTGATCGCGCACACCTCCGGCCTTCGCGCCTCCACGCGCCTCGACCACTACCGCGGCGCCGACCTGCCGCTGCACGAACTCCTGTGCCGTGAACCGCTAGAAGACGCCCCTGGCCAGCACCGGTACATCAACCGCGGCTACATCCTGCTCGGCCTGGCCCTCGCCCACATCCACGGCCGCCCCCTCGACCAACTCGGCGCGACCCTGTGGGGAACGCTCGGGATGGACGCCACCGTGTACGGGCCCGTCGCCCGCACCCCCAAGGTCGCTCCGACCGAACAGCGCATCCCCGGCGCCCCGCGCATCTGGGGCGCCCCGCACGACGACAACGCCGGCCTCCTCGGTGGGATCGCCGGCCACGCCGGAGCGTTCTCCACCCCCAGCGACCTCGCGGTATACGCCCAGGGGCTGTTGGCCGCCCACACGGACGGGGACGAGCGCGGCCTGGGCGACTGGCTGCACGCCAGCCTCGTCCCCCAGGCACCGATCGAGCCCGGCCTGGACCGTGGCCTGTCCTGGATCCTCGCCGCCGGCGGGCGCGTCGCGTACCACCACGGGTTCACCGGTACGAGCCTCTACCTCGCGCCGGAGACCGGCCGCTACCTCGTCATCTGCACCAACGCCGTCTACGGCGGCAACGCCCGCACCAAGATCGCCCCGCTGCGGGCCCTCGCCCTCAAGACCATCTCCGCCACCTGACGAACGGAGGCACCCCATGACTGAGTCGGACACCGTCGAGACCTGGAACGTCTATGGCGCCCACCAACTGTCCAGAGGGCTGGAGCTGCCCGAGCTGGACCGGTGGGACTGGGGCATCTGCGACGTCGGTCCTGGCATCGAAGCCTTCGGCGACGTGAACGGGCTGCGCGTCCTCGACCTTGGCAGCGGCCTTGGTCGGCACGCCGCTCACCTCGCCGCCCGGGGCGCCGACGTCACCGCCGTGGACGCGTCCCCCGCCCAGCACCAGCGTGCCCTCGCCCGCTACCCGGCCACCCCGGGTCTGCACCTGGTGTGCGCCGACGCTGTGGAACACCTGCGTGACGCCGATCCGTACGACCTGATCTACTCCGTCGGCTCCATCCCGTATCTGGACCCCGACCGGTTGCTGCCCGTCCTGGCCAGCGGCCTCGCACCCGGCGGCCGACTGCTCTTCTCGGCGCTGCACACCAACTCTGACGGCACCGGGCCGTCGGCCGCGTTGGTGCCGCGCCCCGAGCTTCTGCGGCTGCCCGGTATTACCAAGGACCACCCCGTGAACATGTGGGTCCTCACCCCGCAGCTGTGGGAGGAACTCTTGGTCCAGCACGGCCTCAGATTGGAATCGGTCTCGGCTATCGACTCCCCGAAACCGGACAACCGCGTCTCCTACCGGCTGTCCGCAGCCCAGCGTCCGCAGCGGGTGCCAAGCCCGGCATGCGGCAGCCGACGGCGGCCCCAGGGGAGGGGACACCGTGGATCCGCTGACGCATGATCCCCGCTTCGCCGCGATGACTTTTGTGGTGATCGACTTCGAGGGCCTTACCCCCGCAGGACGGCCCGCCGAGCCGATCGAGGTCGCGGCGCTGACGCTGCGCCCGCTGGATGGCCGACTGGTGGAAATCGGCCGGTTCGAGGAGCTGATGCGACCGCCTGCCGACGTGCCCGTGACCGCGCGGGACGTCCAGCTCAAGGGCATCACCCAGCGGATGCTCACCTCGGCGGCCCCCGCCGCCGAGGTGATGGCGCAGCTCGACGCGCGCCTGACTGCGCACCCGTACCGACTGGTCGCCCACCACGCATCCACGGAAGCCGGGATAATCGCCCGCCAGGCAGAACACTGTCCCGTACTCGCCGCGACGCCGCTGCTGGACACGCTGCGTCTGGCCAAGGCCGTCGTGCCCGGACTCGGCTCCTACGGACTGGACAGCCTGCTGGGCTACTACGGCATCCCCAAGCCTGCCGGACGGCACCGGGCGATGCCGGATGTCGCGGTCACCGCCCAGGTGTTGGCCCGACTGTTGGACGAAGGGTGCGCCGGTGGTCAGTGGCGCACCCTCCTCGAGCTGGACGCGGCCGCCGGCCTGCAGCCCAAACGGCCACCCACGGCCCCGGAAGCAGAGCAAAGTGCTCTGTTCTGACCCGACGGTGTCCGTGACACGCACCCGGCCGTTCCGCGCTCTCGCCGACGCCCACGACGCCGACGCCCAGCCAGCCGAGGAGGCCATCGCATGAACCGGCAGCACGAAGGACGAACGCTCCCGCATCCGCGCGGCCATGGACCGTCTCCTGGCCGCCCGGCCCACCGGCTCCAACGGCAGCCTCACGGGGTCGCACTCGGCGCAGAGGCCGGTGTCCACCGCATCGCGCTGAAAAGCGCCACGCCGACCTCCAGGAGGAGTTCTACGCGCGGGTGCGTGCGGAAACGCACCAGACACTTCCTGGGTTGCCGAGGGCTCCTCTCGGCATCGAGCGGAGCAGATGGCCCTCGCGGCAGCCTTCCTCATCCTCCGGCGCCCTGGCGACCACGACCAGCCTGCCACGGGCAACGTCATCCCGCTCCGCCCGTCCGGCGAACGAAGAGGGCAGGACCGTCACGCAGCGGCACCGAGTTCGTCGCCGGCGGTCCTCAGCCTCGCCTACCTACGCGCCCGAGGTGAGCGGGCCGAGGGCGTCCTCCGCCGCCGTACGCATCGCAGACAGGGGTGCCTGGGTGTAGCCGGTCTGGAGTTCGACCTGTCGGGCGGCCTGGTGGATGAGCATCGGTAGTCCGCCGATGACAGTGCTGCCTGGGCGGATGGCTGACTGGGCGAGCGGGGTGGGCCAAGGCCGGTACACGACGTCAAGGAGCGTGTTCCCCGCCGCCGACCACAGGGCTGCGAGCGGGTCGGCGGCACCGGGCGGGAGCGCGGAGACGACCAGGCTGGCCGTCAGGTGCCGGCTGGCTTCGGCCCACGGGCGGAACCGCACGCCGATCCCGATCCGCTCAGCGGCGCCGGTCAGTTCGCGCGTGCGGGCCATGTCGCGGGCGATGACGGTGGCCTCGCGGCAGCCCAGGGTGTGCAGGGCGGCAAGGGCGGTGGCGGCGGTCGCGCCCGCCCCGAGCACGCACGCCGACTCCACCCGGGTGATACCGGCCTCGAGGAGGGCTTGGAGCATGCCGTCGACGTCGGTGTTCTCACCCAGGAGCCGGCCACCGCGCACGGTCACGGTGTTGGCGGTGCCGGTGGCCTTCACCGTCTGAGAGACCTCGTCGAGCAGGGGACGGCGACTCGCTTGAGCGGCATGGTCAGCGACAGACCCGCCCAACCGTCGTCCAGACCAGCGAAGAAGGAGGCGAGCCGGTCCGGGGTGCAGTCGATCGCGCGGTAGCTCCAGTCCAGGCCGAGCGATCGGTAGGCGGCGCGGTGCAGCACCGGGGACAGGGCCTGGCCGATCGGGGAGCCGAGCACGGCAAGCTGCTTCATCACGCTCCTACGTGGGGAGGTCGTCGTCGGCGAAGGCGCCGCCCATGAAGCGGTCGGCCAGCGGCCCGGACCCGGGGTGCTGGTCGGCGCTGTCGGACGGCTGGTAGCCGAGGGCGTTCCAGCCGGTGCGGGGCCACCACGACTCGCGGTTGCCGGAGGTGCCGTACACGGTGAGGAACGGGCCGGTCAGGGGCCGGGTGGCGGCTGAGTAGAGCAGAGCGGTGGCGTCGCGGGGGCTGAGCCAGGTCGCCCGGTGGCGGGGCTCGGTGGGGCGGTCGCGGTAGCTGCCGATGCGGACAGCGACGACCTGCACGTCGGTCTTGTGAGCGTAGAGGTGGCCCAGGGCCTCGGCGGTGACCTTGGATACGGCGTAGAAGCTGTCCGGCGCCAGCGGCGCCGGTCCGTCGACGGGGTTCAGGCCGGTGACGTGGTGGCTGCTGGCCAGCACCACACGCGGTACCCGCTGGCGGCGGACAGCCTCCAGCACGTGGTGGGCGCCGGTGATGTTGTGCTCCACCATGTCGGCGAACGGCCCCTCCTGAGTGATCCCCGCGAGGTGCACGATGGCGGATATCCCGGCGGCGGCTTTCTCGGTGGCGTCGAGGTCTCGCAGGTCGGCCCGGACGAACTCGACGCCCGCGGGCGGCCGGGCGTCGGCGGGCCGCCGGTCGAGCAGCCGCAGGGGTATCCCGTGGGTGGCGAGGTCGGCCGCCAGCCGGGTCCCGATGCCCCGGCCGCGCCCGTGATCAGCAGGGTCACGGCCGGTGGTGAAGCATCGACGCCACGCCCTCGTCGCTGGCCTCGTACGCGATGCCCCGCAGGACAGCGACCGGGGCGCCCCGGCCGCGTTGGCCGAGGATGATCCCGGCCGCCGCGGCGATGAGGTCGGTGAACGTCTCCTCCTGCCGCTTGCCGGCGTGCTCCGTCGTTCGCAGGGGCCCGACGCCCGCCGCGCCGATGGAGATGACGGTGGCCCCGCGACGGTCGGCGCGTCCGTCGGAGTCCGCGATCACCACGGCGACGTGGGAGCCGGTGTAGGTGATCAGGGCGTCGCGCAGGGCGCGGGCGGAGGCGTCCGGATCCACCGGCAGCAGCCAGGCGCCCTCGGTGCCGGCGCGGTCAATCCCGGCGGAGGTGAGCTGGTAGCCGAGGGTGTGCCGGGCGATGATGGGGCCCTTGTCGGTGGCCAGGAAGTGCTCGCTCGATGAGTCCAAGATCAGTTGGATGATCTCGGCGGGCTTGCCCGTCCTGGCGGACAGCTCCAGGGCCTCGGGCCCCGGGGTGACGCTGGCGAGGTCGACGTACCGCTTCTCCGCGATGGAGACGACCTTGCTGGCGACCACGAGGATGTCTCCGTCGCGCAGTTCGGTGCCGGTGCTGCTGAGGACGCTGGTGATGGTTCCGGCCAGATCGTCACCGGGCTGGAGTTCGGGGAAGGGCTCCAGAGCGAAGGCGGAGAAGCCGGAGGTCGGGGCGGCTGTCATCGGCAGGGCTCCTGCGAAGTGAGGACGGCGGTATGCAGGCGGGCGTGTGCGGTGGCGAGCGCGTCGGCTCGCTGCCGGGTGGTGGCGTGCTGTCCGCTGGTGAGCCAGTCGGTCACGCGCCGGAGGTAGTGCGGCCACAGCCGGTGAGCCGCGTCGGGCGCCGGTGTGCCGGAGTTGACGGCGTGCCAGGCGTCCGCAGCGGGCCCCGGCCACGGGTGTTCATCGTATCCGCCGGGGTGTGGGCCAAAGCTGTCCAGCGTGGTGAGCATGGCCGAAAGGCGGGCGTGCCCGACGGTGCGGTCGACGACTCGGTAGAGCGCCGTCTCGCCGATGGGCGGGGCTGGCGGCGGGGCCCATGACGCGGTCAGGTGCAGCAGGACGGGGACTGCCTGGTGGTAGATGGCCGGCAGGTGGGGGAAGGACCCGGCGTGCTGCTTGGGCCGGTCGAACCGTACGGAGGAGATGGGCCCGCGCTGCCACTGACAATCGGCGTCGTCGTAGGTCTCCTGCGGGCCGGCGCGTGGGGCGACGTGTGGCCTCGCGCAGGTCAGCGTGCACGCTCACCTCGCTCTGCGGCGGGGACGGGGACGACGCGGTGACGAGATGGGCGCGGTCCGGACGAGCCGCCATCATGTGCGGCAGGGGCCGCAGGCGGAATCGGGCCGCCGACGCCGCGCAGGCCTGCTGGGCTGCACCGGTCGAGGAGACGGACTACTCGTCGAAGTCGTAGATCAGGACGTTACGGTCTCCGGGAGCGACAGTGACTGTGCAGCAGACGGGCTTTCCTTCGGTCCCGCGGGCTACGACGACGTGGCGGGTGATCGGGTTCGTTGCGTCGGGCTCGAGTTCGAGCCGTTTTGCTTCGTCTTCGGTGGGCAGCCAGGAGCGCACGATGTGCCGGCGGTGTACCTGCGCGTGACCGATGTCGGCCAGAACGGCGTCGACTCCGCTGATGTCGTGGTCCTCCATGAGCGGGCTGTTCATCGCCACGTCCAGGGGGAACCAGTAGTCGGCGAGCTGGAAGGGGACGCCGTCGCAGCGTCGGAGGGCACGCCGGGCCACGGCCCAGGCGCCGGGTTCGAGCTCCAGCCAGTCGGCGATCTCGTCAGGCGCGCGCTGGGCGGTGACGACGCAGGGGTCCTGGCTCGCGACCCGGCCGAGGCTTTCGACTGACGCCTTCCAGCTGTCGAAGTCGACGGCGAGCCGGCGGCCGGCGGCCCCAGGGTCTGTGGTGCGGATGCGCCATTCCACCGGGTCGATCGTGCGGACGTAGACGCCCTTTCCCTGTTGAGAGGTCACCAGCCCCCAGGTCTTGAGCTTGAGGACGGCCTGGCGCAGCGTCTCCCCGGAGGTGCTGTACCGCTCGACCAGTTCGCGGGTCGGCGGAAGTTGGCCGGTACTGGCGAACTCGCCCTCGTGCATGCGTCGCCGGAGGTCCTCGGCGATCTGCTGGGCGCTCCAGCGCTTGGGCCCCTGAGGTCGGTTCGTCATGGCGTCAGGGTAGTCAGGTTGTCTAGTGAGGCAAGCAGTGCCTCCTCGTGTGAGTCGTAGCGACATCATGTCCGACTCCGCGAGTCACTCATCGCGCGATTCCCTTCTAACCAAATGCCCTGGTCAGGCTGTGCAGTTGACGGCTCACCAGATGGCGGTTTACCGTCTCCCTCAACTTCACTTGTGAAGCTAGAGTATCTAGTGAACTTGGGTGGGATTCAACCCCCGTTCGATCGCTTCCCTGTCTGGGAATCGCGCGGACTCGAATGCCGCAGAAGCTCACATAACGCCCGACGGCTCGGTTGCTTGAGAACTCCACAGAGGACAGAGGACTGAACGCCCGGCATGGCGGCATCCCGATGCCGGTCATCTGCTCGGGCGTGATCAAGAAGTCCGGACTACCAAGGTCCGGCGTACGACCGCTGTGCGCCGAGGCCTTGGCCGTCCGGCCAGCAACGACGGCCCCGGCTCGGAGTCATCTCCGTGCCGGGGCCGTCCTCGGCCCCTGCCGGGAGTCGCCACTCCCGACGGAGGCCTGATCCGAACACCTCAGCTCACGAGGAGTCCGAACCATGTCCCACGTTAGTGAACGTCCCGCTCGCGTAGAGCGGCGGGCCGACCGGGCAGGCACCGCGCACTCCCGGACCATCGCCCACGCCGTCGCTCCCGAAGTGCTTCACCGCGCCTCCGAGGTAGCCGACGCCTACCTGGCCAAGCTGACGCTCGCCGCCGACACCGCCTCCAAGGCGGTGCACCGGTGACCGAGTCCGCGCTTCCGAAGCCCGTCCACCCGGATCTGACCGAGTTCCTCACCATGGCGCGCAGTCACCTGGGCAATCTGAGCCCCGCCGAGCGCCGCGTGAAGACGGCCCACGCCGCGCGCGATGTGCTGCGCACTGCGCTCCGGTACGACCTGAAGCACATGAGCTCCGAGGAGCTCGTGCTGGCGATCATGGAGCTGCGCGGCGCCCTCGCCGGCCTGCTCAGCGTCACGATCCCGGCCGCGACGCCGCCGTCGGGACAGATGGACGACGGTGACCTCACCGCTCATCTCCTGGACCTGATCAGTGACGCCGCTCCCCTGTCGGCCGAAGTGTCGGTCCACGTGGATCGCGCCCTGCCCGATCCGATGCTCACCGCGCTGGCCCAGGGCATCAACGCTCCCGAGGTTCGCCGGAGCGCGCAGTACGTCGAGGCGCTCGGGCACTGCGGAACCTCGACCGTCCACATCACGGCGCTCGCGGCGGCCGGAGGCACCCGATGACGCAGAAGCCACCGGAGCACACGCGCAAGCCCCGCGAGAACCGGATCCTCGCCGAGCCCGCCACAGTGGCGCGGTGCCGGGAGGACCACGAGGCCGGGAAGGCCGACCGCGTCACCGCCTTCAAGCAGTGGCGCCGAACGGGAGGTGCCTGATGGCCGGCAGGCGCGACTCCTTCCTCGCCCGGTTCGCCTTCGCGGATCCCTCCCGCCACGGCAGTAGCGGCGGCAGCTCCATGGGCAAGCCAGCCCGCAACGCCACCGAGGCCGACCGGCAGGGCTGGGAGAAGAGCGACCGCACCAACGGCTTCTCCCGCTCTGCGCGCCGAGGGCGCCGCAGGAGCTGAGACGAGTGACCCCCAGCACGACCGCCGCGGGGGCGGCCTCACCCCGCCGTCCCCGCGGCTCCGCACCACGGCGCCGCCCGTTACAGGAGAAGTACGGTGACCACCAACCGCAGTTCGCCCCCCAGGACTCCCCCGGCCTCTGACTCCGGGAACGACCGCCCCGCGCTCAACAAGGCGCAGCGCGTGATTGTCGGCGTCGTGGTCGGCGGCGCGGTCGTGATCGCCGGGATCGGCTTCGCCGGCTCGTACGCCGCGGTCCGTGACCTAGCGATCCGCAAGGGCTTCGGCACGTTCGCTCACGTGTTCCCGCTCGGGGTCGATGTGGGCATCCTCGTCCTGCTCGCGCTCGACCTGCTGCTGACCTGGCTGCGGATGCCGTTCCCCATCCTGCGGCAGACAGCGTGGCTGCTGACCGGTGCGACGATCGCGTTCAACGGCGCCGCGGCCTGGCCGGACCCGCTCGGGGTGGGCATGCACGCGGTGATCCCGATCTTGTTCGTCGTGACCGTCGAGGCGGCCCGGCACGCGATCGGCCAGCTGGCACGCATCACTGCCGGCCGTCACATGGAGCCGATCCGCCTGGTCCGGTGGCTGCTGTCACCCGTTCCGACGTTCAGGCTCTGGCGGCGGATGAAGCTGTGGGAGCTGCGCTCGTACGACCGAGTCCTCGCACTCGAGCAGGAGCGCCTCGTCTACCAGGCCCGCCTGCGTACCCGCTTCGGCCGCGCCTGGCGCCGCCGGGCCCCCGTCGAGGCCCGGCTGCCGCTGAGGCTCACCCGCTACGGCCTGCCGCTCAACTCCGACCGCACGCTCGCCTCGGCCCCTGTGTCGACGTCCGAGGGCACTGCGCTGGAGACCCACGTCGCCGACGCCCTTGCTCTCGCCTCGCCCCCGGACGGAGCCCCGGCGCGTTCCATGGGCGAGGGCATGAACGATCCTTCCCCGCGCGTGAACCAGGGCGTCGGCACCGGCGTGATTCTCGGCGCCGAGCACACGACCGGTTCACGGCCGGATGCCGTGAACCAGGCCACCGGCCGTGAACCGGGGTCCGTGAATCGGGACGCCGGGCAGGGTGTGAATCCTCCGATTCACGCTCCGGCAGACGCCCGCGTGAACCGTTCACGCGTGAACGGTTCACGGCCCGGCGTGAACGCGACGCTCGACGCCGTCGATTCACGCGTGAAGCCGTTCACGCCCACCGTCAACCGCTCGGTCGTGAACCGCGTGAACTGCGTGAATCCGCTGGTCACAGGCACCGTGAACGGATTCACGCCGATCGTGAAGCCGCGTGAATTCACGCGTGAAGCCGGGACCGTGAACCGGCCGGAGTGGAGCGTGAAGCAGCCGGTGCAGCTCAGCGTGAACCGCGCGGCCGACCGTGAACAGGGCGGTGTGAACGACGGCGCCGACACCGTGAACCCGGCGCCGGACAAGGCCGTGAACGGACACCCCCGCGATCGTGAAAAGGAGCGCGTGAACGATGCCGACGACCGCGTGAACGAGGGTCCCGTGAATTCACGCCGCGCCCGTCGTGTGCACGCCGCGAAGCAGCCGGCACCGAGTTCGGTTCACGCCGCCGTCGGCGCCCCGAGCCCGGAGGAGAAGGAGCGCGCCGAGGCGGCCGCGGCCTACTTCGCCGCGAAGAAGGCCGACCCGAGCCTGACGCAGAAGGACTTCGTGAGGAATCTGGGCCGCTCGCCGGGCTGGATGACCAAGGCCCTGAAAGAGGCAGCGGCGCGCGAGGCCGAGGCCGATGGCTGAGCCACTCCGTCAGGGCCGCTTCCGCGCGGCCTGCCTGGGGCCGGGCGCCTCGCCCGGCCCCACGCACCGCGCCGTCCCCATGCCTGGGCCAGGGACCTGCAGCGAAGCCGACCACGACGAGAAGTTCATACGCCTGCTGATCCACCTCGCCCTCCAGGGCGAGCGGATCACCGGAGCCTCCGAGGAGGGAGGGACCATGACCACCGCAGACGACAAGACCGACCCGTTCCACGTGCCGCTCCCGGACGAGGTGCCCGTACCCGCTGCGCGCGCCGAGGCGCTCGTCCCCGACGGTGACCGGGAGATGGTCGAGGCCCCGGCCCCGGCCCCCGCAGACGCTGCTGTAGATGCCCCTGTAGATGCTGTAGATGCGCAGGTCAGCGCCTCGGAAGACGGATCGTCGGCTCCCCGGGGGAGCGGTGCGGAGCCTGTCATTCCACCCAAGCCGGCATCACCGCCCCCGACGCCGGAGAACGCCCCGGACGAGCCTGCCCCGGACTGGTGGCGCGGCGCCCAGAACCAGCCGAAGGCCACACCGGCGAAGGCCTCGCCGCGCGAGTCCAAGCCGGGCTGGTGGGACCGCCTCTACAAGGACCAGGACGCGGACCTCGACACCTACACCGGTCACGTCCTGACCGTGCCGGAAGGCAGCGGGCCCGTCCTCATAGAGGTCCAGAAGACCTCCGAGCCCGAGCCGCCGAAGCAAGACGAGACCGCGGGCGAGGAAGACGCGCCCCCGCAGATCTCCGATGTGCCCCAGCCTGAGCCGACCCTGCAGATCCGTACGCAGCCCGCGAAAGGATGGCGCCCCAGCCGGTTCTGGCGCGTCATCACCTTCAATGGCACCGCGGCGATGGCCGGCTCCGCCATCGGCCTGAACGCCTACCTGTCCCAGTTCCCGCCGGCCGCCGTCACCGCTGCCAGCGGCCTGCTCGGGGCCGGCATGGCGCTCGGCGGGGCCTTCGCGGCATGGAAGGTGACGGGCAGCGAGCTGCTCTCGCCGTTCGTCCCGTTCGGCGCCCTGGGTCGCATCGGAGCGGTCTTCGTGGCCGCCGAGCTCGGACGGCGTCTGGGCCAGGAGCTGCTGCCGTACACCTCCGGCACGGTCGCCCGCTACGTCGGGCTGAGCCAGAGCGACACCTCCCTGCTCGTCGTCGGTCTCACCATGTGCGGCACCTCCGGCTGGCTGGTGTGGCGCACCCGCTACGGCGGTCTGCTCAAGCGCTGGCTGGCACGCATTCCGCTGGCCACATCCCTGCTCGTCTGCGCCCTGTACTCCAACGGCCCCTTCATCTGAAAGGCACCAACCCGTGACTCCCATGAACACCGTGCTCGCCGCCGACGCCAGCCTGGGCCAGGGCCTGGGAGCGGTCGGGCTCTCCTCCCTCGCGGCGACCGGATTCATCGTCCTGATCATCGCCATCCGCAACAAGTCGAAGTACACCAAGAAGTACTTCGACGACCGCCGCCCCCTCGCCGGGCTCGCTGCCGTGACCGGCATCCTGTTCATCATCGCCGGGGGCACCTGGAGAATGATCGCCCAGGGCACACACGACCTGGCGGCCTCGACGCTCAACGACCCGAACGTCGTCGCCGGGCTTACGCCGGCCGGAACCGCCCTGATCCTGACCACCCTGGCCTTCCTGCCCGAGTGGCAGCGGCGTTTCCCCCCGACGTTCCTCGCGCTGGGAGCGGGCGTCTCATGGGGTCTGGCAGGCGCCTCCTGGGGGATCCTCTTCAAGCTGATCGGCGCGATGCTGGGCAAGCTCGCATGAGAGCACTGCTCAAGGAGATCGCCATCCCCTTCGAAGGTGCCCGCCAGACGCCGCGGCTCCTCCTGCTCCCGCTGCTGACCGGGTCGCGCCTCATCGCCTCGTTCCTGCTGCGCAAAACGGCCCGAGGCGTCAAGCTCGGCTGGACGGCGGCCATGAACCTCGACGCCCCGCCGGCCAAGGCCGCCCCGGCCGCGCGGGAGCAGGACGACTCGCATCCCGACAACGACTCCGCAGGCAAGTCGGCAGTGGGCGCCGCCAAGGGGTCTGGCAGGGCGTCCCGGGCCGCCGCCGACGACGCGATCGAGCGCATCGGCCTTGGCTGCCTGATCCTCCTGTTCGCCGGCGTCGTCATCGCCGGGCTCGTCTGGCTGTTCATGTGGCTCGTCTGGCCGTACATCGCCCCGTACGCGCCGGCCGCTGCCGCCGTCCTTGCAGTGGCATGGGTGATCGCCGCATGGATGATCGCTCCCCCGCAGCAGGAGACCGCCACCCGGAATGATCAAGAAAAGTCTGCAGGGGAGAAGGACGAAGAATCTGAGCAGGACCGCTTCACCCGCGGGCTCGTGCGGTTCGTCGTGGCGGCCGTGCACAACGCCTCACCGGAGCACATGGGCGTTCACATCGCCGAGCTCCTCGAACGGCTTCAGCAGGAAGGGCGGAACTTCGATGGCTGGGACCAGGCCCGGCTGCGGGAGTGGTGCACCGCGGCCGGAATCCCCGTCAGCAGGAACGTTCGCGCCAAGGGGAAGGGACCCACCTGGGGGGTCCGCGCCGACGAGCTGCAGCAGGCGTTCGGCACCTCTCTGGAAGAGGCTCTGAAGGCCCTCTCCCGGCCGGCCCCCCGGGGCCCCGCCGGGGGGCCACCGGCCACCCCCTCCAGGCCGAGGACGAGGGCCCCGTCGCCCGCCTCACCGCACCCCCCGTCGAGACCCCCGTCCCTGCCGCGCTCAGCACTCCTGCCCTGCCCCACCTCCAGGCCGTTCCCGACCCCTCCCCTGACGCGGTCGCATGACCCGGTCCCGTGGAGGCGTAGACGCCATCTACACCCCCATCTACCAGGGCATCTACCGTTCATCTCAGCCCCGTCGACGGGCTGTCGACACCCTCGTCTACGGCCCGTCGACACCACTTCTGCCGCGGCAGGGCCCCGTCCCGGAGGCACTGTGACCGGCGGCGAGAAAGAGCCCCTGCCCGTGCCCGGGTACGCCCTTTGCCCTCTACGATCCCGGTGACCACCGATCGATCAGGAGGGCGTCCGTGGCGTTCACGTACCAATGTCCACGCTGCGGCACGGCGTCCCGGCCCTACTTCTCCCGAGCCGGCGCGGAGGGGCACGGCGTACGGCACCGCCTGCGCCGTCATGACGGCGACTACCCGGTGGGCGAGCGCATCCAGCGCATCGCGTGGGTCAGCCCCGTCTCCCGCGCCGCTGGTTGGCGGCCCTCCGGAGGCGATGCCGTCGCCGCAGCAGTTGCCGGCCTGCTCGTCGTGTGGAGCATCTGGCACGCCTTCACGAACTGACCCCCGGGCGGCGCCACACCCTTCGCGGTGCGGCGCCGCCCGGGGGTCAGTTCGCTCGGGCCCCGGGTCCCCGACGGCCCGGGGCGCCTCCTGACCTGGCGGCGGCCGACGCGGAGCTCCTTCTCAGCTCCGGGACTTCCGGCTCGTCCCCTGCTTCGGTGCCGCTCGTCCCGCAGGCGGATGCTGAGGGGATCGGGCTGACCGCCGTCGGGTCACGGCGCGAGCGGAAGGCTGTCCCTGACGGACGGCGGGAGCGGATAGGCCGCGGCCAGGGCAGTGATGATCTCGTGGGCCGTCTTCCGGTCGGCCTCCGGGTCCGCCGTCTCAACGGTCCCGTCGTCGCCGCCGAGAAGTTCGGCGAGTTCAGCTTGAACGTCCTCCACGTCTCCGCCGAGGTCGCCTTCGAGCGCGCTCAGCTCCTCTGCGTGCCGGTGAGCCCGCTCCAGAGTCGCGGGGTTGTCGGTCTCACTGTTGATCTCCGTGCCGGTGGCCTCGACCCTCGGGCGGGGTTCGGGCTCGGTGGGCGGGACGAGGAGGGTGAGTACCGCGTTCTTGAGAGCGATGCGGTCGAGGTAGACGCTGACGTCCAAGGAGTCGCTCCTGTTCGGATCGTGGGGCGCGCTTCAGCCGGTGAGCGCGAAGGCGCGGTCCAGGCGGTGAGTGTGGTCGGGGGCCAGGAGGTCGCTCAAGGACAGGGCGGAGCCGAAGCGGTAGTCCGCCCAGTCCGGGGTCATCTCCAGGAGATCAGATGTGCGGTTGCGCAAGGCTTCCATCCCGCGCGCCCACTGCTCGGCGGGGGTGAGCGCCTCCCACATCTGCTCGGCCATGTCGTCGTCTAGGTCCTCACCGTCCGTGGTCCGCAGGCGGGCGTCCCACCGGGTCGGGAAGGACTCGCTGGCGGAGACGACGACGGGGTAGTTGTCACGCTCACGCAGGAAGCTCTGCACGTTCTCCCAGCCGCACGCCTTGCGGAAGTGGCCCTGGGCGAGGCCTTCGGCGACGACGTCGGCGAGCCAGCTCCGGTGGGGGCCGTCGACCCAGGTGTTGAGCTCGCATTGGCCCATCAGCCGGGCGGCGAGACGCAAGGGGTCCGGACCGTCGTCCATCGCGGTGTTGAGAGTCAAGGTCAGGGGGCGGACCTTGTGGCCGCGGTAGTCGACGATCGGGTCGTCGAGGATGACGTTGTGCAGTGCGCGTGCGTACCCGCTCAGCCAGCGGCGCGGGCTCACGTGCCGGCCCGGCAGGGCTTCCCGGAGCTCATGGTCGCGCGGCAGGAGGTCGTAGAGCGCGAGGGCGCCCCCGACCGGATCCGGGTGATCGAGGAGGAGGCGTCCGGCGTGGTCGCAAACCATGCTGAGCAGCCAGTGGCGTTCGTGGCCTTTGAGGTGGGTGGAGCCGTGCGGGTCCTGGAAGCGGAGGTAGCTCACGGGGTGTCCTTCGTTCTTGCGGTGCTCGGTCGGTTGGCTTGTATCAGGCAGGTGTGACAGCGGTGTCGGTCTCAGCTCTTGGTCAAGGCGGGCCGTGTGCTGCTTTCCAGGGCGGCGATCGCTTCCTGGGGGACGGGGATGACGCTCTCGATCAGGGTCAGTGCGCGGCGCAGGGCGAGCTGGCGCTGGGGGGCGTAGCCGCGTTCGTCGAGCGCGAGGGCGAGGGCGGCCTGGGCCTGTTCGATGTTGCGTCGCTCGGCAGGCGGGAGGTAGCCGGCGCCGGCCGTGCGGGCGTGGTGGTCGGCGCTCTTCCAGGCGAGTTCGAGCGCGGTGACGGCCTTGCGGTAGGTGTCGTGGGCGTCGGGGGCGGTGCAGATGCGGGCGTCGCGTGCGGCGTCGAGGGCGTCGATGAGGCGGGCGGTCTGGGGCACGTTCACATCGGCCAGGGCCAGGCGATGGAGGTTGTCGAGGAGGTTCATCTCGAAGTCTCCGTAGGCGTCGCGGATCGCGTCGTGACGCGCTTCCAGGTCAGTGCGGCGCCGTGTGAGTTCCGCGGCTCGGCGGGCTTGCTGCCGGCCGCGCTCGCGTCGGCGGCGCGCAGCGGCGGCGAGGGTGAGGATGGCGAGCAGCAGGGCGACGGCGGCGGCCACGACGCCGAGGGCGATTGCGAGGGTGCCCCAGGGTGGGCTGTCCGCGCTGGTCGGCTCGTGCTGCTGGGGTCCTGGCTCGGCTTCGAGGTCCTTGCGGAGGGTGGCAGCCAGCTCGAGCGGAAGGGTCGGGCGCCACACCACGGTCGAGACGACCACGACCGCGACCAGTGTGCTGCACACCCGGGGCCAGTCCTGGGCTGTCCAGGCTCGAAAGGCGTGGGCGGCGAGGAACAGGCACATGCCCGTGCCGGCGACGGAGAGCAGCCAGGAGGCGGTCGTGGACATCGGTGACATCGGCCGGGTGCCTTTCACGAGGTACGTCCCGCCGGGCCGAGTCCGTGAGGGACGGCCCGGCGGCGTTCTGTGATGGGTCAGGACCTGATCACGATGTGACGGCTCGCCTGTGGACAGCGTCCGGAGTTCGCGGGCGCGGCCTGTGGACAGCGGCGGCTGGTCCGGGTCAGATGTGGTCGCCGACCTTGATCTTGCGCCACTTCGCCTCGGTGACCGGCTTCCAGCGGGAGCGGTCCCCCTTGACGATCAGCACTTCCCACGTCTCGGGCGTCGTGTGTACGCCGGTCTGTACGCGGCCGAGGTACTGGCGGTCGCAGACCCTCCGGCTCCGGTCTCCTGATCCGCCGCTGGAGTTGCCGGAGTTGTTCTTGTCGAGCTTGTTCGGTGAGCCGGGCTTCACCTTCGACACGCCTCCTGAGCTGCCGCCGCGCGAGCGCCCGCCGGAGCCGCCGGTCGTCGACGGGCGGCTGATGCCGGTGAGGGTGAGCGCGTTGGTGACCGTGCGGCAGTTGGTCTCGCGGTAGCGGTCCTGGTAGATCGGCGTGCTGGTCGCCGCCTTGTGGCGCTTGTCCTTCACGGTGCCGTGCTCCAGGGGGCCGGCTGCGTGGGAGGAGCAGGCCATGAGCAAGGCGGCGAGGACGGCGGTCGTGGGGAGCGCGAAGTGGCGGGGGGCAGGTGGCATGGAGGGGTGGTTCTCGCTTTCGGATTGGTCGGCAGGATGGGGCGTCGTCGTGGTACTGGAGGACGACTGTGTGCCGGACGGGCTGTGGACAGGGGCTGGTTGGCGGCGGCCGTGAGCGTGGTGAGGAGACGCGGCGGGGTGTTCAGCGGCCCAGGGTCTGGATTTCGTGAATCACCTGCGGGCCGTGGCCGTCGTTCACGATGCGGTGTACGAGCAGGTCACCACGGTGGAGAGCGAGGTGGCGCGCCTTGTCCTCAAGGGCGGCGAGCTTGGTGCTGCCGGAGTCGAGGAGGGTTCCGCACTCGCAGAGGACGCCGAAGCCCTTGCGGCCGCCGAGTGCGGCACATTCCGGGTTCAGTGGCCTGCCTCGATGGTGATCGTGCCTGCTGTCTTCGGTCAGGGGGCAAGGGGAGCGGTCCTGGGCGTGCAGGCCGACGACCTCTGCCGTGAAGATCCGGACGTCGCCGTCGTTTGCGGTGTTCGTGCCTTCGGTGTGCTTCACCTTTCCCCCTGACTGCCGATGAGGTAGGGGCTGGAGGGGCCTGACCCCAACCCCTTTGACCCTATTGACTTTACTTTACGAGATCAGTTGAGTCAAAATAAAAGAGTCAACAGGGGTGGCCGGCCGCCTTGCGCTGCCGCATCGAACACTCGCCGCCGACCGACACCTTGGAGGTGCTTTGCCCCGCCCGCTCGGACGCCACCAGATCACCGTCCTCGGCGCGCTCGCCCGCCACAACCGCGGCAGCTGGGACGCGCGCTGCGCCTGGCGCTTCCGCTCGCTCGCCTGCACGGTCCGAGTACTGGATTCCCTGGTGCAGCGCGGGCACGTGACGCGCACGAGCGCCACCGAGCGCTACACGATCGCCGAGAGCGGCCTCAACGTTCTCGGCTGGTACACCTGCGAGGCCTGCACCCGCCTGACCCGCTCGCCGGTCATCGAAGAGGTTTCCGTGTCGCGGCGCCGCGTGCAGTGTTCCTGGTGCCATCCCGGCGGCGCCGCGCGGCCGCGGGCCCCCCGTGCGGAACGGACCGCTCGCTGATGCCCGCCGGACGCGCCGCGGCCCCACCCGCACTCCAGAGGCGGAGGTGCGCAGCGATCACCATGCCCGACAGCCCGCCCCCCTCGGCAGATACCTCCGGCCCGGACCGGCAGGTGACCTGGTCGGTGTCCGTCTACCGCCGGTCGGGCCCAGAGGAGCTGCACGAGTACACCACCCACCGCCTGGCATCTCTTGCGAGTGCTCGCGAGCACATGAGTCTCGCGCGTGAGCGTCCGTGGGTGTCGCGGATCGCGTTGACCGCCCACATCCGCGAGGTGACACGCCGGGCCATCACGGGCCAGGAGCTGCTGGCCCCCGGGCGTCGCCTTCCAGCACCCGAGCCCCGCCCTGAGGGGCGCGTGGCGGCACGCTTCTACGAGATCGAGGGAGGCGGGCCGGGAGGGATGCTGAGCGCTGACGAGGCCCGCTGGCACCTCGACCTGCTGCATCACCTCGCGCACGCCGCCGGTCACGCGGCCCGCGGAGAGCACATGGGCGCGACGCTCTGGGAGGTCACCATCGTCGACATCGCGCGGCCGATCGACGAGGAGGACCTTCCTCAACCATCGTGACTCTTTAATATTGACTTATGAGTCATGTCATGATTCTGTTATTAGAGTCATCAGGTTTCCGGGTCGCCTCCGGCCGCCGGGCGCGAGCGCGTTCCGTTCCCACCCGGCCTGCAGTTCCGGGGGCCGCCCCGGCCCCGTGTCCTCGTTCTCCTGGAGGAGTCCCTGTCCCCGCTCGTTCACCACCTCACGGCCGAAGACCAGCCGCCGTCAGCCCCTCAGGCACAGCGGTGGACTACCGGCCGGGATCGCCCCCATGCCTCCCACGGCCACAGCCGGTGTGCACGCTGCGCACTGGTCCTGCCCGCCGGCCTCATCGACGCCGGACGGCGCCCATGACCGGCACCGGCCGTGCGGTTCATTCGCCGACGGTTGCCGATACCTCGCTCACCTGGGTGCAGCGGGCTGCCCTCCATGCTGCCGCTGTACATCCGGAGGGGCACGTGCCGCCCTCTCTCGCCGATGCCGAGGGGTATGCGCTGACCGAACTCGGCCTCGTCGAGCCGATCACCGCGGAGACCTGCGCCCGCTTCGGGCCCCTGACGCGCGCCCCGCGCTTCCGGGCGACCCCTGCCGGGCGCACCCGGATGCGGTTCGAGCCGCTTCCCGAGGTCCTGCTCGTTCCCTGCTCTGCAGCGAAGTCCGATGCACCGATCGCGGCGGCCCGCGACATGTATGTCGGTTCGTACCACGTCGCGGCTCGCCGGGCCGCCGCGGCAGCGGTCGCGGCCGGAGACGGCTCGGCGCGTGTCCTGACGTTGTCGGCGAAGTTCGGACTTCTGCTCGACGGGGACCGGATCTTGCGCTACGACCTGCGCGCCGGCGAGGACGGCACGGTGTCCCCGCAGGTCCTGGCCCGCCAGGCCCACCTCCTCGGCGTGAGCGCCGCACGGGTGACGGTCTTCGCCGGCAAGGCCTACGCGGACTTGGCACGCACGATCTGGCCGTCTCTCCAGCACCCCCTCGTCGGGATGGGGATCGGCGAGCATCTGGCCTTCTTCGCCTCCCTGTACCGCACCTCCCTCTGACCGACCCGCCCGCGGCTGCCTGTCAGCCGACTCTGTCCACAGGCCAGCCACCGCACCCTGCAGTGGTCCGGCCTGACGGTCCCCGCGACCACACCCATAAGGAACGAACGTGTTCAAGAACCCCTTCGCCCGCCGCTCCGACTCCGCTGCCCCGGCCGCCAACTCCGAGCCCCTGACGCGGACCTCGGTCGCCGACCTCACGAAGAAGGCCGCCTACAGCCTGCGCAAGTCGGGGCTGTCCGGGGAGCGGGCGGCGGTCTATCTCGTCCTGGACCGCTCGGGCTCCATGCGCCGGTACTACAGCGACGGCACCGTTCAGTACCTCGCCGAGCGGATACTGGGCCTGGCGCGGAACCTCGACGACGACGGAGAGGTCCCGGTGACGTTCTTCTCCACCGAGGTCGACGGGACGATCACGGTGAGCGTGGACGACTACGCCGGCCGCATCGAAGAGACTCACAACCGGCTTGGCCACATGGGCCGTACGTACTACGCCACGGCCATCGAGGCCGTGCTCCGCCAGCACCGCGAGTCCGGGGCCCGTGTGCCGGCGCTGATCGTCTTCCAGACCGACGGCAACCCGGACGACCGGTCCGACGTCGTCTCGCTCATGCACCAGATCGTCGACGAGGACCAGGACGTCTTCCTGGCCTTCGTGGCCTTCGGCAAGAACGTGGACTTCCTGCGCACCCTGGACACCCTCGGGCTGAAGGCCGACCATGTCTCGCTCTTCCAGGCGGACGACCCCACCCAGATCGCTGACGAGGAGCTGTACGACGGTCTCACCCACGAGTTCGTCCCCTGGCTCCGTGCGCGCCGGCCGGTCAGCAACTGAGCTCGGCCCGGTGGGCCGGCCGCCGGATGGCCGGCCCACCGGGCCCTGGGCCTCAGCGAAGTGCGCGGTCTTCCGCGCCCGAGCCAGAACAGGACGACGACGTTGAGCAACACGACTCTCCACCTGACCTATCTCAGCGCCGCCTGGTCTGCCAGACAGCAGGCCTCGGCACTGCAGCTGCTGATCACCCGCGCCCGGCAGGATCCGTATCTGGCCCTCGCGCTGGCCCACATCGACACCACGGAGATGAAGGGCGTACTCGATGCGGCAGGCATGGGCGCCGCGCTCGCCGAGGCGGAGGCGGAACGGGACCTCAACGCCGCGCTCGCCGAGCGGTGCCGGCGGCGAGAAGCGGTGCAGGCCGAGCCGGGAACCCCGTGCGTGTGCCGGCACTCGCCGGCCACTCACGCAAGGCGCCTGACCGCACAGGGCAAGCTGCCCTGTCGGCACGACGGCTGCGGTTGCACCGACCTTTCCTTCGTCTGACCGGGCCGGGCCCGGTCGGGGCGTCTCGGCCAGACGATCGGCTCCGCCCGTCTTCCAGCCCTGGGATCCTCATCCCGGGGCTTTCGGCGCTTCCTCCACCCTCCCCCCGGGCCGCGGGCGCCGCGGACACCCATACCCCATCTGACCCCTATAACTTGCCGTACCATCGTCCGTACTTTTAATTTCTAGCGACAAGGAGCTGTGATGGCCGACCGCAAGGACGACCTGCTGTCCCTAAACGAGATCGCCAAGCTCGCCGACGTGAGCCGGCAAGCCGCGCAGAAGTGGCACAAGCCGCCGGCGCACAAGAAGCCCAGGCAGGGCGAGACGGAAGTGGAGTCCGCGCTGCGTTCGGTCGCCAGGGCCATGGGGGTCGAGGTGCCGGAGTCCTACGACGACTCCCCCCGCTACCCCCGCAAGGTGGTCGTTGCCTTCCTGAAGGCCGTCGGCTACATGGACGAGAACGAGAGCCTCATGCCGCGGCGTGGAGGCAAGGGGAAGTGGACGCCGGCAGAGCCGACCATCGACCCTCATCGCGTCGAGCAGCCGGATCCCGCGGTCGGCGGGAAGCCTCTCAAGGTGGATCCCCAAACCGGGGGGCGCTACCGCTACTACGTGCCTCACGCCTGGGCGATCGCCGGGTTCGGCTCCGAGACGAGCTTCAACGCCTCGCGCACCCGCGGCCGCGCTCCCGAGCCCGACGGTATCGACGAGCTCGAGCGGCCGTACTGGTGGCTCGAGACCCTGGAGGGCTGGAAGGCGGACGCCCCGGAGCGGAAGGCGAAGCGGTACGCCGGCCGCCGGCCGGACGGCTACACGCCGGATGGGCAGCCGTTCCGGTTGCTGCCCGGGGACAACTACTACGCCAGGAAGGCGGCCGAGCAAGCCGGCGAGGCCGCCGACGACGAGTCCCGAGAGTAGCCATACACCTCCTGACCTGGCATTCTCTTATGTTCCTGTGGTAAAATTTAAAGCGTCAGAGGGGGTTGGATCCCTTCCTCGGGGGGTGTCTCGGCACCTCCCGAGGACGTGTGGGACCACGCCCTGAATCCACCTAGGTGTTTCCGGAGGACTCTTGACGGACACCATGACGCACCCGCAGGAAATCCCCAGCGCTCCCCCGCGTCCGCCGCACCCTCAGTTCCCCTTCGCCCCCGCGGTCAAGACGCAGACACCGGCCCGCATCGCGCTCGTGGGCCCCAGCGGCTCGGGCAAGACGTACACCGCGCTGACCCTGGCCACCGCACTGGGGTCCTCCGTCGCCGTCATCGAGGCCGTCCACGGCCACGCCAGCCAGTACGCCGACCGGTTCGACTTCCACACCTGCCCGCCGCTGACGTACTGCTCGCCGGAGGCCCTGGTCGCCGCGCTCGCCGAGTGCGCGGCCAGCGGTTACGACACCGTCGTCGTCGACCCGTACACGCTGTTCTGGTCCGGCCACGGCGGCATCCTCGAACAGGTCGGCGACGCGACCAAGCGAGGCTCCAGCGGCAGCAAGTCCGGCTGGGACGAGGTCCGGCCTCGCGAACGCCGGATGTGGGAGGCCCTGTTCGCCTACCCCGGCCACGTGATCGCGACCCTGCGCACCAAGACGGACTACCACCTGGAGGCCGACGAGCAGGGGCACTACACCATGCGCCGGTTCGGCGGTAAGCCTGAGCACCGGGACGGCGCGGAGTACGAGTTCTCCTTCGTCGGCGCGATGGACTCCGACAACACGCTCGTCGTCGTCAAGGCGCTCTCTCCGGACCTGTCCGGTGCCGTCGTCCACCGGCCCGGGGCCGAGTTCGGAGCCCGTGTCAGGGCATGGCTGGAGGACGGCGAGCCGCTCGTCCCGCCGGTGCCCGTCACCGAGCTGATCGCGCAGGCACGCCATCCCGAAGCGACCTACCTCGGGCTCGGGCAGCTGCGCGACACCGTACGCCGCCGCTACCTCGAAGACGTCCTCATGCCCGATGACGACGGCGTGACCCTCATCCGCATGGACGACTACATCACCCGGCGCGGCAAGGCCCTGCAGTCCGCACATACGCAGGCCGCTCACCAGTCCTGACGCCTACGCGGCGGCCGTACCGACGGCCGCCGCGGCCGCCCGCGCCCACCGTGGCATCCACCTCACCCCTGGAGGACCCGTGCAAGCCATCCGGCTAGCGGCCTGCCTAGGCCGCGCACCACCGCAGCCCCCGACCCTGGAGCACCCATGCACGCATCCCTTCCCGCACCCCGCACCACCGTCCACGAGATCCTCACCGAGTACCGCGCGCTCGCCGCCCGCCACCACGTGGCGCTGAAGGAGTTCTGCGACGTCGACGGAGTCATCGACGGCTTCCTGGAGGACTATGAGCAGCGCGAGCAGAGCCAGGCGCTGGAGTCCGCGAAGCACCTCAAGGACTTCATGGAGCGCCTGACCGCCGCCTTCGGTCTCCCGCAGGACCGCACCGTCACCGTCCTCGGCGCCAACGGCACCCAGCATCAGGTGACCCCCGGCCGTCTCGACGAGCGCGCACGCGACCTGTTCAACAACGGCCAGTGCCACGCCTTCGCCGCCGCCCTCGCCGAGGTCACCGGCTGGCCGACGGCCGCGGTGATTAGCCCCGAGTGCGACGACACCTACGACAACTGCGGCATGGGCAGCCAGGTCGCGGACGGCGTGTGCATCTGCCAGATCGGCCACATCATGGCCGTCCGGCCCGACGGCGCTCTGGTCGACATCGACGGAGTCAACGACCCCGAGCCCCTGCGCGCCAGCAGCGAGCACACCCTCATCCCCATGACCGACGCCCTGTGGGAGCTGATCGACACCGCGCCCACGTGGCGCGAGCGGGACATGGCCGTCGCCCGCACCTTCGTCCAGCCGCTCCTGGACACCCTCGACACCGCCCCGGCCGCCGCGACGGAGGTGACGGCCTGATGCGCATCCTCACCCGCGCGCGTGACCGCGCCGTCCGCGCCCTGATCCACATCGCCGACCACGCCGCCCGCCGCTCCGACGTCCCCAACCCCATGGCCGCTACCCGCGTGGTCCTCCTCCACCTCGCCGACCAGAACCTTTCGGGCGCCGACGTGTACGAGGAGATCACCTCCCACCTGAGCACCCTCGGTTTCACCTGGCCGGACGGCCTGTGCGACCGCTGCGACGGCCCGATCACCGCGGACCAGCGCGAGTCGTCCGGCCTGTGCGCCGACTGCACCTGGGTGTGCGCGTGCGCGTACGAGAACTCGCTCAGCCAGGAGGAGTGCGACGGCTGCCACCTCACGCGCAGCGGGCAGGGCGAACCCATGCCCCCGTGCACCTGCGGCTGCGACCCCACCCCCGGCGAGTACGGCGACTACGACACCGAGTCCTCCGTCTCGCGCCAGCACCGCATCGACACCGGACGCTTCCTGCGCCCGGGCGAGAGCCTCGCCGGCTGACCCGGAACCGCGGCCGCCTCCCCATACCCCTCGTGACTCTATTATCTTTACTCATCTCTCCTCGTGATGTAAAATTAATAGCGTCAGAGGGGCGGCGGGGCCGCCCAAGACACGCACGACCCCGGGAGGACCCATTTCCGAATCGGTGATCGAGAAGGCCCTGCAGGCGGCGAACGAGCAGCAGGAGGAAACCGTCCGTGAGGTCTTCCGCGCGGCCGGCCTGCTCTGGCAGTGCAAGAGCCGCAACTGCCTCTTCGACAACACCCCCTCGGATCTGCTGTGCGCGGGGTGCGGACGCCAGCGCGACGGTCGTCGCGTCGATGACCGCATCCCCGCCTCCGCGCACCCCGACGACTTCGAGAACCTGCGCGCCGAGCTCAAGGAGTACTTCGCCCGCACCGGCACGAAGCTGCCCGACGCAGTGACCTTCGAGCTCAACTTCGAGAAGGAGTGGCGCCGCTACGACGCCACCCTCCACTTCGGCGCTCGCACCGAGACCCACGACTTCGACAGCGACGTGGACAGGGCCCTCGACGGCCTCGGCCGGGCCGAAGAGCGCGGCGAGCGGCTGCGCGTGGCCCTGTACCGCTGACCACCGGAGAGATGACCGTGCCCACCTTCCTCGCCCCCGCCGGCGCCCCGGCCCCGACCCGTCTTCAGCGCGCCTGGCTGCTCGCGGCGCTGCGCGACCAGGGCGGTCTGCTGCCCCCGGGTATCCGCACCCGCTCGCTGAACGTCATGCTCGACCGCGACTGGATCAAGATTGCCCCGGCCGGCGTCGACGGCGCCACGGACGTCCGCTACAAGATCACCCCCGGCGGCCGGTTCGCCCTGCTCAGCGCCGCCAAGGCCGGCGTCCTGCTCAGCGTCCTGGTCTCCAGCGAACCCGGCCGGATCGAGGCGGCGGCGCAGGAGAAGACGCTCGGCTCCCTGATCCGCGACGGCCTGGTCACCCGCCTCGCCCGGCACGGTGAGCACGCCGAGGGCCAGGAGCAGCACCTCTACATCACCAACCTGGGCCGCCGCCTGGTCGGCCTGCCCGAGGTCGACGAGACCCCCGCAAGCGACTACCTGGTCGCCGCCTTCGCCGCGAACGGCCTGGACGTAAGCGTCGAGACCGACAGCGACGGCGACACCTGCGTCGTCTACCAGCAGGGAGACGTCGAGGCCGCGTTCTTCCGCGAAATCCAGACCCCCGGCTTCGGGTGGAACTACAGCGCCCGGCACCCGGCGTGGATGCACACCAAGCCCTGGGCCGCCCTGGTCTCGCACACCGGCGGCGTCCTCGAGAAGCGCCTTCCGAGCGGCATCGGCATCAAGGAGGAGAGCGCGCGCATGGCGGCCTCCTTCGCCGCCTGGCTCACCGACCGGGATGACAGCGCCTTCACCGCCTGAATGCCGCTCGCCGACTTCCCACCCCTGAGGACCTGCCCCCATGGATCTCACCACCCGCCTGCACCTGCTCGACCTCATCCGGCTCTCGGCCAGCGCCGAGAGCACGTGCCGGGCCGCCGAACGCGCCGCCCGCCGGGCCTCGATCCGCCGCAAGGAGGCCGCCGGCGCGCGCCGCAACCTGCGGCTCGCGCTGCGCAGTGCCCCCAGCGCCGACGCCGAGAACGCACTCGCCGACGCGGAGCGCGAGTACGAAGCCTGCGAAGCCCGGGCCGAAGCGGCGGGCGCGCACTGGCGCCGCGCCTTCTCCGCGAGCGAGCGGGCGGACGCCCGGCTCGGCGGCGCGCTCGCCCGCACCCGCTACCTCACCGGCTCGGCAGAGCCCCGCCGCAAGGGCGCCCGGCGCACCGCCGAGGCAGCCTTGCTGTCCGAACTCGCCGCCATGCCGAAGACGTTGATCCGAGCGGCCCACGCCCTTCTGGTGCAGTCCAGCGCGGGCAAGGACTCGGTCGTGGCGCTGGACCGCGTGGTGCGGTGGGCGAAGGCCGCCGGCTGCCTCGACAAGATCGTCGTCGTCCATGCCGACATCGGTCAGGACGCGGAGTGGCCGGGTGTGCGCGATCTCGCGCAGCAGCAGGCCGAGCGGTACGGGCTGCGGTTCGTGGTGGTCAAGGCCTCCGTCGAGTTCCTCGGCATGGTGGAGAAGCGCGGCCTGTGGCCGGACGCCCAGACCCGGCTGTGCACCTCGTCCCTGAAGCGGGACGAGGCGGCCAAGTTCTTCACCGAGATCGTGAACGAACTCGGTCTCGATGAGCAGGCGCTGATCGTCAACTGCCTGGGGATCAGGGCCGCCGAGTCGTCCTCCCGCCGCAGGAAGCAGGAGCTGGCCATCGACCACCGCGCGAGCAACGGACGGCGTCTGGTCCTGACGTGGCACCCGGTGTTCCATCTGACCGAAACCGAGATCTGGCAGGAGATCGTCGACCAGGCGCTCGACTACCACCCGGTGTACGACACGCTCATCCCCCGTCTGAGCTGCATCTTCTGCATCCTCGCGTCCTTCGACGTCCTGGTGCGGGCGGTCAGGCTGTGCTGGGTGCTCGGCCTTCCGACCCCGAAGACGTACGTCGACCTGGAGCAGCGGATCGGGCACCGCTTCAAGGACAAGTTCAGCCTTGCCGACGTCGTTGCCGAAGCAGCCCGGCAGGAGGCGGCGGAAGGGCCGATCACCTGGCGCCGGGGCGACGCGATCCGCCACCACCTCGGCGATGACGCCGCGACCGCCTACCTCCGCCGTCTCGCGCTCGCCGCCTGACGCCCGACCTGGAAGACCGAAGCCCGTGGCAGTCCCCGCCCCGAACTCCTGCCGCCACTGCGGCATCGCCCGCCTCGAACACGCCCAGCGCTGGACGACGTTCGCCGGCTGGCACCCGTGGACCCCGCCCACACAGCAGCAGATCAAGGACCGCATGCTCGCCCGCCGCCGCGCCCGCACCACGCAGCTCTGACCCACGGCCGACACTCACGAACCCTGTTACGCACGAAAGGACCCTCGTTGCTTCCTGCTCCCGTGCTCTCACCCGGCGCCCTGGTCCCGCTGGTCGGCACCGCCGACTTCGACACCGAACTCGCCCGGCTCCTGGACACGCTCACCGCCGAGCAGCTCAACGACGTCGAGACCGCCTGCCTCCGCCGTCAGAGCGCACACTTCTCGGAGAGGCTGGTCACCGCCCTGCGTCACCGCGCCCGCGAGGTACTCACCGCCCGGGAAGCCGCCTCGCGGTGGCCGGTGATCGCCGTCACCTTCACCACCTGGGACTGGGACAACGGCTGGTTCTGGTGCGAGTACAGCGCCAGGGCCCGCCACATGGACGGCACGGTCAGCACCGTCGACTTCGACTTCGACGATGTCACCGAGGCGCTCGCCGACCTCGCCGCGACCGACCGGCCCGGCAGGGGCGACAACCTCACCGTCGACCTGCTCACCGGCGACGTCACCTGGTGAGCAGCAGGCCCGCCCCGGCGTCCCAGGGCCGGTGGCCCGGCCGACATCGCCGGGCCACCATCACGGTCTTCTACCGCTCGGCGCCCCTTCGGGTGCGCGTGGACAACGGCCAGGTGCTGTGGTTCGTCCGCGACCTCGGCCCGGCCATCGGCTTCCGGCGGCCTCTCACCCCGGGACGTGCCGTCCCTCAGATCCTGCTGACCACCACCGAGCTGTGGTCGGCCATGACCACCGCCGGCTTCCGTCCGCCTTGCGAGTTCGTCGCCTGGGCGCAGGACCTGCCGGGCCGCCTGGCCTGAGACCACACATCAACCACACCCCGGCGCCCCGTCCCGAACAGCCCGCTTCCTTCCCCCGCGCTCCGGCGCACACTCCGTCCGACCGAGGAGTCATGCACGACCACCCCACCCACTGCAGCAACAGCCCCGGACAACTGCACGGATACGACTGCCATGCCGCCCGCTGCGCCGACACGGGACACCCGCGGCTTGACCGCGGGCACACCGGTGCCGCCTGCAACACTCGCTGGAGCGGCCACCGGCCCGGCGAAAACGAATGCCGGGATTGCGGACTGCTGATCCACCCCCGCGCCGACAACGCAGACCTCCTACCACTGCCGGATCTTCACCGGCTTCACGCCGAGTGCGAGTGGGGCATCACCCGCCAGCGGATGGCCCTTCGCGGACGGGAAACCGCGGCGGGGGCGGAGGCGGGCCAGTGAACCAGACTCCTGTTCCTGTGCGGCTCCTCCACCGCCCTCGTGTCGGCGGTCTCGTCGTGCCTTTCATCTCCTACGCGCACGGCGGCCACGCGTTGTTCGGCAGCGTCAACCCGCTGCGCCGCGCCGAGGCGCTGCTGTGCCGGCTGTGCCAGATCTGCGGTCACCGGCTGGAGGAACGCTTCTGCCTGGCTGTCCGGCCGATGGACGTCCGGGCCGGCGCCGCCCCCGAACCGGGCCTCCATCCGGAGTGCCTGGCCTACTCCACCGCGGCATGCCCGATGCTGAACGGCGCCGTGAGCGAGTACCGCAGCACCTCTGCGACCACCTCGCACCCCGCCGGGCGGCCGTGCGGCGATCCGAGCTGCCCTTGCCCGCGCATCGCCTCCGATGCCCAACACGAGATTCGCTCCGGGCGCCCGGCCGACGACTGGGACTCCTGGATGATCCGCGGCTCCCACTACCGGCTCAAGCGGGACCCCGACCGGCCGCACCTGCTCGGCGGACTGCTGGGCGTGGACCTGGACGTACCGGTCCTGCGCGTCCGTCCGCTGCGCCGCACGCCGTCTCCCCGGCTCGACCGCACGCAGGCCGACCAGCTCCGCGCTGCCTTGCGCGCGCTGGAGCTCTAGGCGCAATCCTCCCGGCTCCCCCGATCATCCCCGAGACGAAGGGCTTCGCATGCCCGCCGCCGTGCTCGCCCTCGTCCCGTTGCAAGCGCCCCTGCCTGGCCCGAACTCGCTGCGCTCGATATGGCATGACGGCGCCCGCTCGGGTCCGGCTGTCATCTGTCCCGGCGGGCGCGGCGGGCGGTGTTCTCCCATTCCTGCCAGGCCACGTATTCCTGGCGTACGTACGCGCGCAGTCCCTCGGGGGACTGCCACTGCGGTGAGTCGGGGCCCAGGAGGCCCTCGACGTGGACTTCGCCGAGGTCGAGGTCGAGGTGCAGCAGCAGGTCGGCGGCCATCACCGCGGCGTCCGCGGCGTCCGTGGCGTGTTCGGGGTCGATGAGTCCACCGTGTGCGGCGACCTGGGTGGCGTGGGCAGCGCGGTCGAGGTAGGCGGCCTGGCGCAGGTAGAACAGCCGGTAGCCGCCGTGGTCGACGGCCGGCCCGTTGCCGTCGCGGGCAGCCTGGGCGCGCAGGTTGATGCCCTCGGCCCACATCGCCAGGGTGAGTTCCTCCTCCGCGAGGGCGGGGGCTGCAGCGTAGGCCTGGTCGTAGTCGGGGGCCAGGATCTGCGGGAGTTCACCGGGGTGCCAGCGGTGACCGCACAGGACGCAGGCGAGCGCGGCGACGGCCGGTGAAGAAGTGCCTGCGGGCGGGTCGAGTTGTGCTTCGACCTCGTGGCTCGGGCAGCGGGGGCAGTGGATCACGAGGTGGTCGTGGTCGTGCATGGTTTCCCTTTCTCCGCGCGGACCGGTCGGGTGGTGCGCCTTTCGGGGTGGGGTACGGCCGCGGCCCCGGGCCGCACGGATGCGGTCGGGGCCGTCGGCGGCGGGCTGCGAGATGGTCGTGGCTCTCAGCCGGACGGGGCGGGTCCGGGTCCGTTCGGGCGGGGGCTCTGGCTCGCTGTGCTCGGGTCGGGAGCAGGAGTCCGTTGCTCGGGTGCGGGCGGCTGGCCGGGGAGAGCGGGGGTGGGCCAGGGCAGGTTGGTGAACTTCGAGGTCACGGTCAGCTCCGGTCGTCGGTGTGGGTGGTGGGGTGAGTGCGCAGGGATTGGGCGAGGGGGTAGCAGGCGGCCATCGCGAGGAGGGCGCTGGAGGCGAGGAAGACGGCGACCAGCGGGCGGCCGCCGGCGTCGAGGGCGAGGGCGATGCCCAGCGGTGGCAGGGAGGCGAGGGCCGTCGCTCCGCTGATGACGGCCTGGTAGCGGCCGGTGGCTCCGGCCGGGGCAGCGGTGGAGATGTAGGCGCCGATGGCGACGCTGTAGCAGATCTCGCCAGGCACGAGGACGGCGGCGGCTATCGCGTAGCCGATCGCGGTGTGCTGGAAGGCGGCGATGGTGATGCCGAGGCCGAGGATGGCGGAGCCGGTGGCGAGCACGGGCACGAGCGGGTAGCGGACGGTGTCGCCGCGGCCGACGAGCAGGCGCATCAGAGGCGGGGTCAGGGCGAGGACGGCGACGGTGTTGGCCACCATGGCCAGGCCGTAGGTGGTGGCGGGGAGGCCGTCGCTCGTCATCAGCAGCGGCAGGACCGAGACCAGGCCCCAGGCGCAGATCATCGAGCAGACGGCGACCAGGGTGATCCAGCGCAGGGTCCGGTCGCCCAGGACCTGCCGGTAGCTGACCCGGGGAGCGTCGGTGGCTGTGGGGCGGGGGGCCAGTGTGCGGCGGGCCACGAGCGCGAAGACCAGGCAGACGAGGGCGTTGACGACGAACAGGATCCGGTAGCCGTGGTGGTGGGCCAGGTAGCCGCCGGCGCCGCCGCAGACGGCGATGCCGACGTTGGCCGACCAGTACAGCCAGGCCTGTGCGCGGGTGCGGCCGGCCTCGGAAGGGATCGCGTCGTTGATGGCGGCGGACACGGCCGGGCGGTGGGCCTCCATGGTCAGCCCGAGGCACACGGCGACGGCCAGCAGTGCGGGCAGTGAGGTGACGACGGCGAGGGCGAGGCAGGCGAGCGCGGACAGCACCATCAAGACCACCAGGGCGGTGCGTTGGCCGAGCCGGTCGGTCAGAGCGCCGGCTGACGCCTGTCCCACGCACCAGCCGATGCCGAATGCGGTGAGCGCGGCGCCGGCGGCGGTGGTTCCGTGGCCGGTGCCGTCCGCCACGTAGTAGCTGAGGAAGTCCCAGCTGAACCCGGCGGCTTTCACCGCGAGCGAGCTGATGATCAGGATCCAGACCACGGAGCGCGCCGTGCGCACGGCGGGCATGGTGGTGGCGGGTGCGTGTGTAGCCATACATCGGCTCCCTGCAGGCCCGGCCTGCGGTCGTAAGAGATAGGCGGCGGACAGCCCGAAGGCGGCCGAACCAGTGGTCCGGCCGCCTTCGGGGTGAGAGGTGTTCGCGCTTACGGACGCGAACGCAGGGGACGATCGGTCGACCGGACGGAGCTGTTGCGGCAAGGACGCATGACGTTCTCCTTCTTCTGCGGTGCTGACACCCCGAGGTTCCGGGGATGAAGCGAACCTATGGACCGGGCGGACGGGCAGTGTCCGGGCCGATGCACCCCGGACATAGTTGAATTACGGAACGTTTCCGAGGTGCACCGTTCGCCCGGTCATGCCGCTGAGGTGCGGCCGCCCTCGGGCGGGGAGGACGCGCCGACACGGAGTCGGCGGAGGGTGTCGAAGCGGGGAGTACCGAACCGCTGCTCAGCCTGCTCGGCGATGGAGGCGACGGTCTGTTCGGCCGTCCGCGGGGAGTGGGACGTGAGCCACGCCAGGACCTCGTCGAGGGGGGCCGAACGCACGTTCTCGGAGGCGAGAGCGGCCTGGACGATGAGCTCGGCGAGGGCCTGAGCGGGCAGATCACCGTGCAGCCGGTCGGCAGCGAGGTAGGCAAGATCCGCGGCAACGTCGCCGACGGCTTCGCGGGTGCGGTGCCGAAGCACCCATCGTGCACGCCGCTCCGGGTCGTCCCACAGCGCGGCGAGCAGGACCGGGCTCAGACGCCGCCGGATCTCCTCCGCTCCCGGGGCAAGGGCCGGGCGGTCCCGGCGGGCAGGCCATCGCGCGCTGGCGGGGCGGCGGCGGTGGGCGGCCCAGTTCTCGGCCACGGGGCGGGACCACATGAGCCGGTTGCCGATGACCGCCTGCGGCTCCGGGACCGCGCCCTGGCCGCGGCTGTTGTAGGCGCGCAGCGCCGAGGGGCTGATCCCGGCGGCGGCGGCGAAGGCGGGAACGCCGATCAGCCGGTCTCCGGCCAGTTCCGGTGCGGTAAGGGTGACCACGCACCGCTCCGGCGGCAGCGCGCTGGGAGTAGCCGCGCGGTGACGGGCCCAGCGGGCCAGGTCGTGCAGCCACTGCGGTGCGTCTGTGACTGCGGCGTCCGCGTCCAGGTCGGTCACGGTGAGCAGGCGGCCGCGGTCGGCGTTCGCCGCTGGATCGCCGAGGAAGTCGGCGGCGGTGACGGTCGTCGCGGCAGGTACGGGCTGCTGTTCGAAGCCGCCCGTGGACTCGTCGCGCAGCTGGGGCGGCCGGTACCAGGTGGAGCCGTCCCACCAGTAGCCGCCGGCCCGTGACACCACGGGCGGAGCGCACTGCCAGTGCCAGGGCGCGCCCTGATCGGGTCCGGCCGCGTACAGCAGGACCGTACGGCCGAGTCGGGGGTGCGTGTGCACGTGCCAGAGGAGGTCGGGACGCGCGGGGTCCGCGGTCCGGTCGGGCCGGTCGGACCGCCGCAGGGCGTCGACGGTGAGGGTGTCGTCGACGAACGGCAGGCCGGGAACGGGATGGTCGGTGCTGGCGCCGTTCGCCAGAAGCCGGTGTGCAGCCATGGGAGGTCCTTCAGGTCGGCGAGGTCAGGCGGTCCGGCGGCCGGCCGCCTGCTGACGCAACGGTCCGGCGGCGCGGCCGGCGGCACGGCGGAGCAGCACAGCGAACTCCTGTGCCCGTAGGGGGTCCTGGAAGAGCCGGTCGTCGCCGGTCACGCTGAGAACGCCGACCAGGTGCTGCCCACGCAGCACGGGTGTGGCCAAGGTGCACACGCCGGGGTACCGGCGCAGCGCGATCCGGGTGGAGCGGATGGTGTCCTGCGTAGCGGGAGGCAGAGTGAGCGGGAGGTCGTCGGGGCCGACGGCGATCTCGGAGGGCGCGTAGGCGAGAACGGCACGTCCGGCGGCGGTCGTTCGCAGGTTGCCGTCCTGCTGCGCGGCTGCGGTCCGCAGCTCCGGCTGCGGGCACGCCATGTCGACGAGGGTGAGGTGCAGCCCGAGGCCGACACGGAAGTGCGGCTCGTGCCAGGCGGCGGCGACTTCTGTCTCCTGCTGCAGATCCTCGACGATGCGGCGGACGGTCGGCGTGGATGCGGGTGTCCTGGGCTCCTGAGCCAACGGGGCGGACTCCCGGGTGAGCCGGTAGGTACCGCGGCGGGTGCCGCGCTCGACAAGGTTCTCCGCAGCGGCGGCCTTGAGGAGCTTGGAGGCGTGCGACGGCTGCAGGCCCGCGGCACGGGCGATTTCGGCGAGCTGATGCTCGTCACGGGCGCCCAGATGCAGCAGGGCGTGAAGGACCCGAAACCCGCGGCCGGCGGACTGCGGAGGCTGACGGCTGCTGCTCACGGCGGCGAGGACCGGCGGCACGCCGGGCGGGGACCAGCTGCCGGACGAGGAGGGTCTCGTCGGGATGCGGGACATGAAACCTCCGGTTCAGTGCGGCGCGGGCGAGCTCCAGGCGAAGGGCCGGGGAGCCGGGCGGGATGCGCACGGCCCCGTGCGGCGGTGTCCGGGGATGGTCAGGCGGGGGGCCGGCGGCGGGAGCGGAAGGCCGGCGGCTCGGGCGGCGCCGTGATGCCTGCGTCGTCGAGGTCGTCGTCCCCGGTGATGCCGGTGTAGCGGGGTTCGACGAACAGATGCCGGTGACGCCACTCGGGTGGCGGGGACAGTGGGGCGGGCCGGGGGCGGCGGGCGGCACCCTGGGGGCGGCCCGGCGGGATGCGGTGCTGGATGTGCACGGCCTCTCCTTGTCACGTCAGCCCCGGCAGGGCGACGTCCTTGCTGGTGTCGGTGGGAAGCGGCTCGTCGGGGCACTCGGCCAGGACCCGGGACATGGCGGCCTGCTCGGCTGCGGTCACCCACAGCCGGTACTTGGCCTTCACGGCGATCTGCCGCGCGACGTACGGGCAGTGGAAGGACTTGCTCGGCGGCAGCCAGCCCGCGGCGTCCGCGTCGGACTTGGCGGCGTTCACCGGTCCTGCCGAGGTGATCAGATTGAGGGGGTCGTTCCCCAAGGCCCGTCGCTGCTCCTGCGTGAGCCCAGCCGCGCCCGTCCGCCAGCTCGCCCCCAGGGCGACGACGTGGTCTACCTGGATCTTGGAGCTCTGCGGGCCGCGGACGAAGCTGATCTGCTCGCCCGTGTACGGGTCGTCCAGGACGCCTGCGGCGATGACGCACCGCGAGGCGGCCTTGTAGCGGATGCTGTGCAGGTCGCGGCGCAGGACGTCGTTGCGGGTGTCACACGAGTTCCCGCCGCCGGGGGCCGTGGTCGAGTCCGACCAGGCCGGGCCGAAGAGCTTCTCCCGGTCGTATCCGGTCATCGGGGCCGGGCCTTTGACGGTCAGTTCGCCCAGGGCCATCCGGGCAGTGCCGACGGCGGCTGGGGCGGGCGCCTTCGCGTTGTCGCCGGGGTGCGGGTCTGCGAGCGGCGAGCAGCCGGTCAGGGCGACGGCGAGGACCAGGGCGGCCAACGCCGTTGGGCGTGTGAAACGGGGGTGGGAGTCCAACTCGGCGCTTCCTCTTCGTGTTCGTTGTTCCGGGATCCTGCCGACGCGGTGACGCCTGTTGAGGGTCACGCGGTTCGGGCACCGGCAGAGGCAGGTGTGCGCAGCGCGTGAGCGAAGGCCCTCACCTGTTCCACAGCGCTGTCGAGACCGCTGGACGAACGGTGTTCGAGCAGGGGCCGCACCAGTGGCGAGCCGATCACCACAGCGTCGACGAACGGAGCGACTTCTCCGGCGAGGCGCGGGGTGGAGATGCCAACGCCGCCGACCACTGGAAGGGCGCTGTGGGTGCGCAGCCTCGTGGTGAAGTCACGCAGCGCGGGGATGTCCAGGTCGCCTTGGTAGCCGGTGGGTGCGGGGGCGGCCGGGGCGTAGAGCCACCCGGAGGCGGCTTGAGCGATGGTGTCCATCTGGTCGTCGTTGGCGTCGCGCGGCGCGAACTGCGGAGTGTGAATGCCCGCTGCTCGGGCGGCCTCCGTCCACTCGTCGGCTTCCGCTACGGGCAGGTCGGGGATCATCACGCCGGCTGCGCCTGCCTGGGCGAAGTCGTGAGCGAAGCGTTGGATGCCGAAGTCGAGGACGGAGGACCAGTAGCTCATGACGACGACCGGTGCGCCGGTGCTGGACGCTGCGAGGCGGACCGTGGAGAGCACGTGGGCCATTCGGGCCCCTTGGCTGAGGGCCTGCGCGTATGCCTGGGTGATGTCGGGCCCGTCGAGGGCGGGTGTGCGGTGCGGAACACCGACCTCGAGGAAGTCAGCTCCGTGACGGGTGAAGGCGCGCAGGGTGTCGATCCCGGCTGTCCAGTTGGGGAAGCCGGCGGGCAGGAAGGCGCCGAGGGCGGGGCGCCGGCGGTGGGCGAGCAGCGTGGTCAGCCCGATCGCGGCGGGGGTCAGTGCGGTCATGGCGGGGCGCCTTTCGCAGGGCGTGGGGGGCATGGTGGCGCGGCAGGTAGCGGGCGGAAGGCCGGTCTGCCGTTGGCGGGGAGTGAGGCCGGCGCAGGGGGTGCGGCGCCTGCGGGGGTCGGGCCTGGCCGGCTGCGAGTGCGGGAGGGTGTGGCCGGTGGCCCGCAGGTGTGCGGGCCACCGGTCGTTGGGACGTGTCAGGGCGTCCCTGGGTGATCCGGTCAGGCCTGGTCGGCGGCGTCGCGGCCGCTGCGGCGCTTGCCGTAGCCGACGGCGCCCACGGCTGCCAGGCCCGCGGCGAGCAGCCCGCCGGCGGTGAGGGCCAGCGTCGTGTTTCCGTCGGCGCCGGTGTGCGCGAGGCTTCCGGCGGGCGTGATGGTGTCGATGGCGCTGATCTGCTTGGCGGTGCCGCCCTTGGGCGAGTCGCCCTCGGCCGTACCTCCCTTGCCGGTGTCCGAGGAGTCCCGGCCGGAGTCACCGTTGCCCGGGGTCGGGCCGGGGGACGGGTCGGTGCCCGGGTCGGTGGCGGGCGGCTTCGTCGGGTCCGTGCCCGGGTCGGTCGGGTCGGTGGTCGGGGGATCGGTCGGGTCCGTCGTCGGCGGGTCCGTGGGGTCCGTGGTGGGCGGGTCCGTGGGGTCCGTCGTCGGCGGGTCCGTCGGGTCCGTGCCCGGGTCGGTGGGGTCGGTGGTGGGCGGGTCGGTCGGGTCGGTGATCGGGGGATCGGTCGGGTCCGTCGTCGGCGGGTCCGTGGGGTCCGTGGTGGGCGGGTCCGTGGGGTCCGTCGTCGGCGGGTCCGTCGGGTCCGTGCCCGGCTCGGTCGGGTCCGTCGTGGGCGGGACGGTGGGGTCCGTGCCCGGCTCGGTGGGCGGGACAGTCGGATCAGTGCCGGGCTCCCCCGTCGGGCCCGGGCTCGGGCTCTCGGACTTCGACGGGGACTCCTGCTTCACCGCGATCGAGGCGTCGTCCGTTGACGAGGCGGACGTGCTCGGCGACGGCGAGTCGGTGGCAGCGAGCGCGGCCGGTGCGGCCAGCGCCCCCGAGGCGGCGACAAGCGCGGCGGTCGTCACGACGCGCCGCAGCACGCGCTGTCGGGTCTTACGCATGAAAGAGATCAGCCTCCAGTACACGGCAGGCTCGACCGGTCAGCGCACGGTGCGCCGAGGTGAAGTACCTGCTGACGTATCGATCTTGGAAGCGGTGGCCTGTGGATAGAGTCCGGCGTTTCGGCGCCGGGCCGGCACGCGCGGAGGGCTGCCTGTGGACAGACTTCCGCGCGTGCGGCAGGCAGGGCCGCAGCAGGCACCTTCGCTGCTCGGGAGGGCGGCCGGTCTTCGGGCTGTCACCATGGGGCGATGTCCTTCGTGCTCGCCCTCGTCCTCGGAATGACCTTCGGCTACGTGCTCAGGTGCTGGCGTCCCGCGCGAAGAGCGGTGCGGTGGGCACAGCGTCAGGAATCGGGGACGGCGCGGTGGTGGATGTCTCAGCCCGTGCTCGCGCTCGCGGTGGCCGCCCTGTACGTGCGCCATCCGAGGCGGAGTTGGCGCAATGCCCTCTCGTGGCAGGAGGACCACCGGGCGCAGGTGCCGCAGTTCGATCCTGACTGGGCGGCCAAGCGCAGTTCGCTGCGTCCTGGTCCGGACGGAGGGTAGGGCGAGGCCCGGCGCGCACGGGGGGACGCGCCGGGCCGTGTAGTCACCGTAGCCCTGTCCGGGCCCGGTGCGAGGGAGAATCCCTGCGATGGTCTGGTCAGCGGCTCGGCGCAGTAGGCGGCGTCGCAGGGTGGCCGGCATCTGGGGTGAGGCGGCGGCGTGTGGCCCAGAGCACGACGAATCCGGCTGCGGCCCCGCCGGCGGCAACGCCTGCTGCTGCCGCGGGAGCAGTGGCCGCTGGAACGAGCCCCGCGAGTGCGGTCCCGGCGGCCTGTCCCAGGCCCAGGCAGGCGATGAGCCAGGCCGACGCCTCGGCGAGGGTGTGGCGGGGGACGAGGAAGTCCAGCGTGTGGAAGGCGGTCACCAGCAGCGGCGCGAGGAAGAGGCCGGGCAGGACAGCGGTCGTGATGGCCAGGGCGGGGATGGGGTCGGCGAGCATGGGCAGGGAGCCGACCGCGAAGCCGCCACCGATCGCGAGGAGCTGTCGCGTCGGTGAGCCGGGCCAGGTGCGGCGCCCGTAGAGGAGGCCGCCGATCAGGCTGCCGGCGGCGAGCGCCGCGGGCATCATCGTCGAGAGGTACTCGGCGTGGTGGCGTTCGGCTGCGGCGAGGGCGACGACGTTGAGCGCTCCCAGGGTGATGCCCGCCCCGAACAGGGCTGCCGCGAGGGCGCGCAGGCCGGGGATGCGGATCGGGCCGAGCCAGTGTGTGGGGGTGTAGGACGGCTTCCACGTGCGGGTCGGCGGTGTGGTGAGGAACAGCGCGCACCCGGCGAGCACGATCGCGGCTGTGGCGATGAGCACGAGGGTGGTGCCGGTCAGGGTGTGCAGGGCCAGGACGAGGAGCGGGCCGCCGATGAACACGAGCTCCTGGGCGCAGGCGTCGAGCGCGAGCGCGGCGCGGCGTTCGTGAGGGCTGTGCACGACGTGCGGCCACAGCACGCGCAGCGCGGCCTCCAGCGGCGGGGTGCACAGACCGGCGACCGCGGCGACGACTGCGGCGGGGCCGGGGTACTGGGCCGGGTGGAGGAAGGCGAGAGCGGCGAAAGCGGCTGCGGAGACCACGGCAGTCACACCGATGGCGAGGTAGTGGCCGCGCCGGTCCAGCAGGCGCCCCCACAGGGGCTGGCCGATTGCGGCCGCGAGACCGTACACGGCGGCGAGGGCTCCGGCCAGGCTCAGTGTTCCGCCGTCGGCGCGAACTGCGACCAGGATCGCCAGCGGCGCCATCGCGACCGGCAGGTGACCGATGACGGCGCCTGCGAGCAGGCGGGTGACGTACGGGGTGGCGAGGACGTCCCGGTAGCGGGGGGTGGTGGGTGCGGTCGGTCCGCTCGGTCGGTGCAGGAGGGGGCTGGTGGTCATGGGCGAGCGGTCCTTGGTGTGTCGTGCGCGTGACGGCGTGCGCGAGGAAGGGGGTGCCGGCCCGCGCGGTGCGGGCCGGCAGGGGAAGGGAGGCGAAGGCAGCCCCGCGAAGCGGGCTGCGGCGGTGTCACCCGGCCTTGGGGAACACCGGCGGTGTCCAGCCGATGTAGCGGGCGCCCCACTTGGTTTCGAACAGCTCGGCGTCGACGACGTCGATGTAGCCGGGCCTGAGGATGTCGTTGGAGGCGACTTTGCCGTCTCCGAGGTAGACGGCGATGTGGCCGGCCCGGCGGCCGGTGTCCCAATACATCAGGGCACCTGCGGGCGGATTGCGGTCGCCGTCGTGCTGCATGGATTTCGGAACGACGCTGTAGTGGTCGATGGCGTAGTTGACGCCGCTGTAGTTCCAGCCGTAGACGATGGCGGTGAAGGCCAGGCACCGCTGGTACCAGGCGTTGGTGGAGCCGAGTCCGGAGTTCCTCTTCGCCCAGGCGATGGCTTCGTCCACCGAGCGCGGGTTGTTCAGCTTCCACGTCTGCGTGCCGTCGGTGAACTTGCCGCCGGCGCTGCCGCCGGTGTTCGGTTTCGCCACTCCGCAGTCGTCGTTCTCGCTGGTGATCGGCCCGTTGTCGCCGCCGGAGGTGCCCGGCCCGGTGGTCGACCCGCCGCGTTCGAGGTTGATGCCGGCTTCCTTGGCGAGCTTGCGCATCGCCGTCTCATGCCCGGCGTACAAGTCGGGGAAGGCGGACTTCTGGACCTTCTGGGCCGCGTCCCCGAGCGGCAGCTTCTCCCAGCCCTTGATGTCGACCAGGCCGTCGTTTGTGCCGCGGCCGAGGAAGAACGACTCCGCGGCGTAGCTCGGCGTCATGATCTGTTCCTTGGTGCCCCAGTCCATGGAGGGACGCTGCTGGAACAGGCCGAGCGAGTCGCGGTCGCCGTGGTCCAGGTTCTGCAGGGTGCTCTCCTGCATCGCGGTCATGAGAGCGATGAGGGTGGCGCGTCCGGGCAGCTTCGCCTTCTGGGCCGCCTGGTCGATCTCCTTGGCGTACCCGATCTGCTTCTCGCGCAGCGTGCCGGTGGCCTGCGTGCCGGAGCCGTCCGACTCCGACACAGCGGAGGCATCGCCGGTCCCGGGTCCGGTGTCCTCGCAGCTGGCCGCGCTCGCCCGTCCGGCGGGGAAGAACATGCCGAGCACGAGCAGGCCGACGACGAAGACCACCATGCCGATGGCGCCGATCTTGAGCTGCGCGCCCTTCTTGACGATTCCGGTGGCCTTGAGGGCGCCGCGCATGACATCCCGCTGGTCCACGGCTACTCCTTCAGCCCGAGGACGCGGGTGACCATCCAGCGTGAGGCGGCATCGGCGCGCGCGACCTCGATGGTCAGGTGACGGGTGTAGCTGTAGGGGTCGGTGCCCTTGACGTCGAGGGTGACGTCGGCCGTCAGGTACACCCGGACCGACGTGTCGGGCGCGGGCCGTTCCTTCGCGTCTGGCTGGCCGATGTGAACTTTGGTGGGGGTGGCGTCGGTGGCCTGGGCGGCAACCAGCTGGTTGAAGTCGCGGTCGTCGTGTTTCTTCAGGTTCTCCACGAGCGCGGTGGAGGCGTACGGGGCGGCGCGCTCGACGGCCGCCTTGTGGCTGCCGTCCTGGAGGGGGCGGCGGGCGGTGTAGGCGGTGACGAACGCGCGGGTGACGGCCTGGGGGTCGTCCGCGACCGCAGGCGCGGTCGGCGTCGGGGTGGGTGAGGCGCTCGCCGGCGTCTCGGGGGTCACTACGGTCGGGGTCGGCTTGGCTTTCGCGGGCGCGGTGCTGTCGCGGTCGGGCCACAGCCACGCGGCGCCGGCGACGGCCGCGGCCACGATCAGGGCGATGACCGGGACGACGACCGGCGTCGGTGTCTTCTTGCGTTCCTGGCGGATCCACTCGGCGCGCTCGTCACGGCGGGCGGAGTGCCACCGCTTCTTGGCCTTGCGGCGCTGACGACCGCGCAGTTCGTCTATCTCGGGCGGCAGTGCCTCTTCGCGCAGCAGGGCGCGCCACTCGGCGGCGCTCTGCGGGACCGGCGCCCGGCCGGACGTGCTGCGGGGCTCGGCGGACTCGGTGTCGGAGGTACGGGGGTCACTCTCGTGGGTCACTGCAGGCTCCGTACGGGCGATGCGGAATGCGGATGCGGGCATGACGGGATGGCCCCGGGGCGGTCCGGCCGCTTATGCGGCCGGACCGCGGGGGTGTCATGCGGTGGGCGAAGCCCAGGTCAGGCGGGTTCAGGAACTCCCGCGGGGCCTGGAGGGGCAGGGCGGTCCGCTGCGCGTTCCGCTGGCGGGCGGGAGGCCTCCTCCGCCTGCCCTGCCGGGCGTGCGGGGCGGGTGCGGCGGCCGCGGCGGAGTGGCCGGCGGCGGGTAGGTCCGGAACCGGGCTCCGGTCGGGTTGGCCGGCCGGTTGATGACGGTGCCCCGGATGGTGGTCGGCCGGCCGCCGGACGGGCTGGTCGGCGGAACTCCGGTGCGCCGGGGCGCGCCGGGCCGCACGCTGTAGCCGCCTGCGGTCGTGCCTGCGGTGGTGGTGCGTCCGGGTCCGGAGGGACGGCGGGGCGGGCCGGGCCGGGGGCCGGTGGTGGGACGGGTGCGCCGTCCGCCGGGCGAGCCTGGTCCGGTTCCAGCGGGCCCGGAGGGGCCGGGCGCTGCGCCGGGCAGGCCAGGGCCGGGCCGTCCCGCGCCGGCGTGGCCGGGCCGGTGAACGGTGGGCGGGTAGCTCGGCGGCGGCGGGATGGTGCGGCTGGGGCGGCTGCGGACGTCACCGGAGCTGGACGATCCGCTCGAGGAGCTGTCGTCTCCCCCGCCGCTCCCGCTGCCGCCTCGTCCGCCGCCGCGGGTGTCCGGGGCGGGGTGACGGTCCATGTCGCCGAACCCGCCCCGGCGCCGTCCGCTGATGGCGCTTCGCAGTCGGCGGGCGGAGGCCATGCGGCCGATGGTGTTCAGCATGCCGCGCCCGGCCATCTGGGCGCCGCCGGCGCTCACGATGCCGTCGAGGCGGCCCTTGACCTTGAAGGCCATCGCGGCGGCGCAGATGTTGAGGGCGCTGACCATGAGCCATCCGTAGGTGGGCAGCAGCGACATCAGCGCAACGCAGACCACCATGACCGAGCCGAGAAGCATGGTCGCCGTGAAGGACACCATCACCAGCCCGAGGAGCATTTCGAACCACTGCACGCCCCATTGACGGGGTTTGCCTGGAATGCACCACAGGGTGGCGAAGGCGACGCCGCAGACCAGCAGCATCAGCGCGCCGATGAGGCTGGCCAAAGTGGTGAAAGCGAGGGTCAGCGCGAGGGCGCAGAAGATGACGCAGCTGATGATGCCCGCGATGAGGACACCGATCCGGCCGCCGGGCGTGTGGCCCTGACGCCACAGGACCGCCTCGCGGCCGACGGTCTCGTCGTTGAGGGTGGAGGAGAGGTACTCCTCACGCTCCTTCATGTCGGTGCCGCGCTTGACGACTTCGTAGCCCCACTTCTGGCAGGCGTTGACGGATCCGAGATCGGCTATGCACCAGGGGGTCGCGACGTAGGTCCGCCAGACGGCGTCGCCGGCGCGGCGGACGGTGTTGTCCTTCTCGTTGTCCGACCACTGGGGCCTGGGCGTCTTGAAGGGCATCGCTGCGTCGTCGTCGCCGGCGAGGCCGGCGCCGATCGTCGTCATGGCGACCGACGCACCCAGCTGCCGCCCGTTGTCCACGCCCTTGACCCAGGTGGACGGAGCGACGAGGAAGGTGGTGGCGATCGCCGCGGACGCGGCGACCCAGGCGATCTGACCCAGCGGGGAGGTCTCCGACTTCTTCGCCCAGGCGATGAACCCGCCGACGGCGACGGCGGTCGGCAGGAACGTCGTCATCATGGGGCCCGCGGCGGCGCCGATCGCCTTGGAGATGGCGCCTTCGATCTCGGGCAGGTTGACGACGTTGAAGCACCAGCCGACCACCACGACCGCGGCCCGGCCGACCAGCGTCAGCACCTGCATGAGCATGTTGCCGAACCCGTGCAGCCACCCGTCGATCAGGTCGCCTCCGGTGAGGTCGTCCGAGAGCTGCTTGTCGAGCTGGTACACCTCCGGGCTGTAGGACTCGAACAGCGTGCCCTGACCCGGGGGCTTGAAGGGGGACGGCATCATGTCGCCGATGCCGCCGGGCTTGTACTTGTCGGAGTCGTCGGCGGCTGCGGCCGGCGCGAGGACACCGAGGGTGGCCAGGAGACCGGCAGTCGGAAGCATCAGGGTGCGCAGCCGCGGCCGGGCGAGCCAGAGGCGGAGCGCCGCGATGCAGAAACGATTCAGCAGGTGCTTCATGGCGTCCGCTCCTGCGCGCAGGCCGTCGGCACCGCGGCGGCCGGGATGCACTGTCGTGGGGTCACGGCGGGCTGCCTCCTCGGGTTCGCAGGCGGCCTCGGCCGGCCCGCTGCGGATAGGGGTCATGCGGCTTCCGACCCTTCCTGCGGCGGGTTGTGGACAGAGTCCGCGGATTCGGGATCCGGGCCGTTGTCCTGCGGCATGGCGTCCTGCAGGGCGGCCGCGTGGTCCTCGGCCTGGTCCTTGGGGTTGGTGGACAGCGCGCGCAGCAGCTCGTACGAGGGGGCGTCCCACTGCATGGTCGCCACGCGGTCGCGGCGGTCACGCACGATGCAGTGGCCGTGCCGGATGTCGCCGTGCGCGTCCTTGCCGACGCCGTGAATCAGCGCGCGGGTGCTGTCGGAGACGGGCAGGCGCAGCAGTTCGGCCATCGCGTCCTGCTGGCTGCGGGTGGACTGCTCGAAGGCGCAGACCGTCGTGATCGCTTCCAGGACGCCGTCCATGCCCAGCAGCGACTTCGGGTCCTGGGTGTCGATCGCGAGGGAGGTATCCAGCGCCCTTCCCGTACGGGCGATGTAGTCGATGAACCGGCGGCCGTCGTCGGTGCCGGTGAGGACGTGGACCTCCGGGATCGCCACCACCTTGGGCAGATTGCGCAGGTCGGAACGGGCGGAGGTGTTCAGCGCGTACGCGATCAGGCCGCGCATCAAAGCCAGGGAAACCCGCTCGGTCATCGTCATCTCGGATGGGCGGGTGCCGGCCTGCGGCATCGTCAGGCCGGGGACCTGGACCAGCCACAGGCCCGGCTCCGGGCGCAGCGGCGAGGCGCCGGCGCGGGGCTGGCCCAGCAGCGGCGCACCGAGCTGGGTGCGGGAGAGCTCGGCGAGCGCGTCGCCGGCCTCGACGGCGAGGGGGTCGCTGCTGGCCTGGAGGTACTCGATCACGCGGAAGGTGGAGGCGTCGTCTTGCTGGGCGACTGCGTTGCAGGCCCGCAGCAGATGCGTCTCGACACCGGCGTCCCGCATCCGCTCGGGCAGGATGATGAGCAGCTGGGAGACGACCTGCAGGGCGGCGTCGCCCTTGGGCAGGAGGCGGAACACATCGGCCACGGCGGGGGTTTCGACGCCGCAGGTGACGTGGTGGGAGTCGAGGCCGAGGTACTCGCCGGCCTTCACCAGGCCGCCTTCGTCTCCCTTGAAGCCGAGCATCAGGCTGAAGGCGCCCTTGAGGCCGGCGATGAGCGTGGCGAGCATCATCGACGTCGTCTTGCCGCGGCCCGACCGGCCGACGAACGCGGTGGTCGTCGCGTCACCGCGGGCCGATCCGGCGGTGATGTCGATGCGGCACACGCCGGGGGTGGTGCCGGTGAGCAGCCCGGCGATGGGGCCCTCGTCGTCTCCGGCCTCCGACCCGCCCCAGAACATGCTGGCCGCGAGCGCGTCGGTGGTGCGGATGTGCCCGAGGTCGGACACGCGGAGCATGTCCCCGATCTGGGCCTCCAGCCACATCTCCCGCTGCTCCTCGGAGGCGACCACCACGTCGATGGACAGGCCGGCGTAGTGGGCGACGACGGCGTCGCAGCGGGCGCGCAGGTCCTCAAGGGACTCGGTGGAGGAGACGATGATCCGCGGGTGGTCCTCCAGGAGCGTCATGCCGTCGCGGGACATCTGCCGGCGCAGGTCCTCCATCACCGCTTCGGTCTCTTCGGTCTCGGCGAACGTCTCACCGGCCGACCCTTCGGCCGCCGAGCGGCGCTGCTCCTTGGCCAACTGGCGCTGCTTGTCGACGGACTTGATCGCGTGGCCCTTCGTCCACACGGTGAAGCGGACGCTTGCCTCGGGGCAGACCAGCGCGTCATCGCCGGTGGTGGGGTGGGTGTAGCTGATCTCCGACAGGCAGCGCAGCCACTCCTGCTCGCCGGGGGTGATCATCTGCTCGGGGAACGCCGGCATCGCCAGCACGCTGACCCAGGCGGCGGTCTCTCCTCGGGCGTCCAGCATGCGCACGTGGTCGGCGTGAGGGATGGCCCGGGACTGGGTCAGGCGGACCAGGGAGGCGCCGGTGACGGTGGGCAGGTGAGGCGGGGCCGGCTGCGGGCGGAAGGACTCCCGGGAGACTGCCCAGGCCAGCAGTTCCGCCGGCGCGATCCGGGCACGCCACGGTGTGGCTTCCAGACGGCGTTCCATGCGCCGGGCGAGCCCGTCGAGGTGGGAGAGCTCGTTCTCGTCGAGGCCGGTGTGGCCGACGCCGAGCGCGTCGGCGATGCCGTTCTTCACGGTGGCGTTGGCAGCGGAGTCACGCTCGACGAGCCGTATGCCGAGCAGGATGTGCCGCTGCGGCAGGTCGAGGGTGTCCAGGCGCTGGGCCCACATCTCGGCGACTGCTTCGACGTCCCCGGCGGTGAAGATCTGCCGGGCCTCTTCCCGGTAGTCCTCGCCGTCCAGGCGCGCCCAGATGACCTTGAGGTGGCAGTCGTAGCCGGGCAGGACCTTGGCGAGCGCGAGGGCGGCCGCGTCCTGCTCCATGTCCTGGCGGTCTTCGGGCATCAGGTCCGTGTTGGAGCTGCTGAGGGTGAACCAGGCTTCGGCGGCGACGTCGGTGACGACCAGGCCGTCGGCGATGGCCACCAGCTGCGGTTCCTTCATCAGGCGTTCGGCGCCCAGGCCGAGGAGCCGGCCGAACTTCGACGCGGACTTCTTCGCCGCCTTCGTGGTGGTGCTCATCGGTGGGACTCCTTCGTGTCTCGGGCGGCGGGGCGGGTCGGGATGAAGCGGGCGGCGTCTTGCTCGGTGATGCGTGCGGCCTGGACCAGGCGGCGGCCGGCGGCGTTGATGTGCTGCCACAGGCCCGGCCGGAATCCGGCCGGGGACGAGGGCGGCGCGTGGGTGCTGTCGGCTCCGGGCCCGTCCGGGTCGATGACGAGGCGGGTGGTGAACAGGGAACGCAGGTGCCGCAGCGGGGGCGGGAGCTCGCGGCAGGCCAGGACGACTTGCATGCCGACCGGCCGGCCGTGCGCGAGGACGGCGGTGAGCGCGTCGAGCGGTACTCCGTTGGGGCGCGGGTCGGCGTGATGGTGGCGCAGCACCTCGGTGGTGCCGTCGTTCTCCACCAGCAGCAGCCGGGGCGGACCCGGGACGCCGGCTCTGGACCGGCCGCGGGCCTGGTGTGCCAGGCCCATCAGATGCCGGTGGAGCTGGTCGGGATCGTCGAGGTAGGTGACGTGCTCCCGGCCTTGGGCCCAGAGGTGCTCGCAGCCGGACACGTCGAGGATGTCGACCTGCCGGCCGGCGGCCAGGGCCTGCACGCCGAGAGTGCGCAGCAGCTCGGTGGTGCCCATGCCGGCCGGTGCGGTGAGCAGGGCGTGACCGTCGTCGGGGGTGAGGTGGACCGGCGCGTCGTCGGCGCCCAGGCCGATCAGCGGGTGGGGGCTGCGCTGTGCGGCCCGCCGGCCCGGTCCGCGGGTCAGGTGCACGTCCGGGCGCGGCAGGCGGGGTGTGCGCGGTCGGGTCGGGTTCACGCCGCCTCCCCCGGCTCGATGACGCCGCGGGCGAAGGCGCGGGCCTCGGCGTCGCTGAGGTAGAGGGCCTGGAACGCGGTCGTCTTTCGGTCGGCGACCGCGTGCATCCGGCCCGGGATCATGGAGTACGGCGGGATGGACCACACCTCGGGGGCGACGCGCTGCCACAGGGCGGCGCCGCCGTAGGCGAGCACCCGGGTGGGGAAGACGTCCTTGACGGGCACGGAGCCCAGACCCGGCAGTCCGACACGGGGGTTGCCGGCGAAGACCTGGATGCCGAAGCCGGGGCCGGCCGCGAGCAGGACGCCGAGGGCCTCGACGCCGGGCGCTTCCTCCAGCTGGGTTTCGGGCCGCGTCTGCGACCAGTACTCGCGCAGCCCGTACGTGACGGTGCCCAGGTGCTCGATGACCATGACCCGGCGTCCGCTCCAGCTGCCGTCCCAGCCGCCGGTGCCGTCCTGCAGGGAGGCGACGTTGAGCAGCAGGTGGTCGTGGATCTCCGCGATCCGGGACAGGTAGCGCACCCCGGGCAGGTCGCGGGCCCACAGGTGGCCGACGCCGCCCGGGTCGACGAGGTCGACGCTCGCGCCCAGGGCCAGCGCCTGGGCGGTCAGGGTGCGCAGGAGCGTGGTCGTGCCGCCGCCGGCACCGGTGGCGACCAGGACGTGCTCGGCGCCTTCGGGCAGGTGAACGGCCTCGTCGCCGTCAGCGAGCCCGAGCAGCGGTGTCTGCGCGGTGTTCAGCGCGTTCAGGGTGTGCCGGTCACCGAGGCGTACCGACTTACGCAGGGCCTGGACGGGGATGGAGGTCTGGCTGGTCATCGGCTGGTGCCCTTCGTTGCATGCCGGGCAGAGCGGCGCTGCCGCTTGGCGGTCTTGGTGCGGGCCTTGGCGACGGCGTCGGGGCCGTACATCCGCAGGCGGGGCCGCAGGTGAGCGGGCTTGCCGCAGGACTCGGCGGCGTCCGGGGTGTCGGCGCTGGTGGTGAAGAAGGAGGAGAACGCCGGCATCTCGGTGAGCTGCGGGGCGCGTTCGGCCAGGCGCTGGGTCCGCAAGCGCAGGCCGACCTTGGAGGGGGGTATGCGGCCCCGGCCGATGACCGGCCGGACACCGTGGTTGAGGAAGTTGAGCCGCAGCCCCCACACGAGGAGGTTCGTCCGCCGCCAGTAGGTGGTGGACCGCTTCGCGCCGTAGTAGGTGAAGAACAACGGCGGCAGCAGGAACAGCGGGATCAGCGGCTTCAGCGGCATCCCGAACAGCAGCAGCCAGGCGCCCCACCACAGCGGGAACATCACCGCGCCGTACTTCAGCGTGGTACGCGGCAGCCCCTCGCCGAGGTCCAGGCCCAGCAGTTCGTGCTGCCGGGTCTCCAGGTCCCAGTGCCGGGTGTAGGTGTTGGAGGTTCGCATCGCTTCGCCGCCTCAGCCGGTGAAGACGGTGGCGATCTTGGCGCCGATGAACTTGAGGATGTTCACGGCCTGGGTCGGCGTGAAGATCATGACGGCGACCACTGCACCGCCGATCATGTGCGTGATCAGCGCGCCCCACTCCTTCTTCATCCAGTGCCCGAAGCCGCGAACGGCGAGGACGGCGACGAAGAGGGAGCCGACGACGGCGAGAATCCAAGAGACAAGGCCGTTTCCGCCCATGGGGGATCCACTCCTTGGGTTGGTGGGAAAGGGGTGTTGACAGGGCCGGCCGACGAGCGGGCCCGCGGCAGCCGCCGGAAGAGGAGGCGGGGCCGGCTACGCGGTCTTCGCGGTGACCGCCTCGACCTGCCAGCGGCTCGCGCTGCTGGCCGAGACCTTGGTGAGGGTGATCTGGTAGGTCTGCTGCAGCTGAGCGGCGCCGATCTTCCAGCGCACGGTCGCCGTACCGAACCGCTTGTCGCCGCCTGCGGCGTCCACGACCCAGGAGTCGAGCGCGTCGAGTTTCAGTCCGGGGCCGAGCGGCTGGATGTCGGCGCCGGGCGCTGCGGCCTGGTCCTCACTGCCCGCGGCCCACGCGGTGAGGAAGTCCTTGACGGTGTCCCGGGTCTGGGTGGACAGCTGAGCGTCGGCTTCGGGCCCGTCGGGCGCCTTGTAGGCGGCGGCGGTCGGCATGCCGACGATCGCGGGTTCGCCGGTCACCACGACCCGGCCTGCGCCCTGCGCCACGGGCACCTCCAGCCCGCGCCAACTCGTCACGGTGCGCTGCTTGTTGCCGCTGCCGGTCACCACGCTCACCCGCACGTCGACCCGGACCCGGGCACGCTTCCCGCCGACCTGGGTGACGGTCCCCGGAATGGTCTGGGCGACCAGCTGGAGGCCGGAGCCGTTCCACCCGAGCTTCGGGTCGATGCCCTTGGCGAGATCCGCCTCGAGTTCCTTGGCCCTCGCGTCGGGGTCCTGGGCGTTCCAAGTCATGTACGAACGGGCGAAGCGAGCGGCGACCTGCTGCGCCTCGGCCTCGGGAACGTTGTTCTTCCGGGCCTCGGCCTGCGGGTCCACCTGCTGTACAGGGGCCGGCGGCTTGGCGGGGAAGACCCACGTCCGCACGCCGGTGAACGCGGCGAGGCCGATGACCAGCCAGATCGCCACCCTGCCCGCCTTCCGGGCTGCCGAGCGTCCGGAAGACTCCTCCTCCTCGGCCCAGCCGACAGCGGCCGGCGCCCGGGACAGCCGCTTGTCCGTCTCCGCCGCAGGCGCCTCCACCGGGGCATCTGCGGCGGCAGGGCTTGTTTCATCACCGCCCTTGGGTTCTTTCGGTGGAAGATTCAGCATCTTCCGCAGCGCACTCATCACGTACTCCTCGACCGATTCCCGATTCCGACCTCCGCGCGGGAAGGGCATGACGAAATGTCATGTGACTTCACGCTTTTCGCGGAAAAGCTCACATGGAGAACGTAGGAGTGTTGGCCTGTGGATAAGTTCCGCCGATTCTTCGCAGGGGCCCGACGATCGCTGCGAGGGCATGAAGAAGGGGGCCACGGGAATTCCCGTGGCCCCCTTGGGGGTACGCCTGCGTGGCCTACCGGTCAGGCGCGCTCGTCCTCGTCCTCGCCCTCGTTGTCCGGCTCCTCCTCGCTGCCGTCCATTGTCTCCTCGTCCGGCTCCGGACTCTCCTCCTCGTCCTCGTCCTCGTCGGGCCGGTAGTAGGCGGCGATGTCCTCCAGGACGAACAGTTCCTTGCCGCCGACGACACGGCCGGCGGGGAAGTCCTTCCTGCGTCGCTTGTGCTGTCGCATCAGCTCGGCGCTCACCGCGATCCCCTCAGCGGCCAGCCGCCTGGAGATCTCCGCCAGCGCAAGCAGTTCGGCCTTCTCCTCCGCCTCCCCGTCGGTCGCCGCCTCGCCGCCGCCTTCCAGCCGCGGCGGTTCGTCCTTGGTCATGCTCACCACCGCCCGCTCACCGTTGTCGTCCTGAGCAGCGGAAACGGCAGGCGTCCCGGTGTTGGGGGCGTCCTTGGTGAACAAGGGCGTGGACTCCTGCAGCAGGGACGGCAGCCGCTGAGGGCTGCGCGCGGGCGGAGCGCCGTACAGGTCCTCGGTGCTGTAGCCGAGCTGCTGGCGCAGCTCCAGGCTGTGGGTGCGGAAGTCGTCCGGGTCCGCGTACGGCACCTGAATCCAGACCCGCCGGTTGCCCTCGATGATCATCATGCGGCCGGCGCGGTCGACGCTCTCGGGGACCGGCGTCGTGTTGACGATCATCTTCCACTGGTTGGCGTTGAAGTTGCCCATGAGGATCATGCGGAACATGTTCCGCAGGCCCCTGGAGCCGACCGCGGCTTCCCGCAGGTCCTGGAACACGCCGATGATCGTCACGTTGACGTGCCGGCCCATGCGCATGATGGAGGCGATGTCGCCCCAGATGGGGTCGCTGGCCGGGTCGCCCTTCTCCTTGTTTTCGTTCCACCACTCCTTCGACGCGTCGCCGAACTCGTTGCCCTCTTCAAGAATGAGGGTGAGACGGTCGAAGTTCTTCCGCGGGTTGGTCTTCTTCACATAGTTCCGGGCCTCGACCTCGCGGGCCGCCCAGGAAATAGCCGCCCGCATGTCACCGACATTGCCCGGGTCGGTGTAGAGGTGCACGCCCTCGACGCCCTCGAAGCAGTTGATAGAGGCCATCTTCACGTCAATGCCGATAACGGTCGCCCGCTGTCGGACTAGCTGCGTGATGATCATCTGGAGGAACGAGGACTTACCGCCACCGGAGCCCACCGACAGGGCCCACATCGCGGTCTCTCCGGTCATCTCCTTGATGACCGGTCGCTGGCGTTCGTCGATGCCGAGCACGAGCTGGCCGGGCTCGCACGCGGCGATCGCCTGCTGCACCACGTCGCTGAAGAAGTCGACCTTCTCCGGCGGCTCCAGCTTCGGCTTCGGCTTCTGCGGGGTGAACACCACGTTGAACGGGTGGTTCTTGAGATTCCACTCCCCCGCCCACAGCCCGCCCATTCGGTCCTGGACCAGCTCCCGCATCTGTTCCTTGACGCCGCCGGGGTCGTGCCAGCCGTCCGGCAGCCGGATCGCGACGAACGACCGGTCGATGGGAATGGTCAGGGCACGCAGGCGCTGGTGGTCGTCCCACCCGGAGAGGAGGTCCTTGAGCGCCATCGACATGGGGATCACCAGAGCCCGCATGTGCTGACGCCGGCCTCGGCCCCGTATCGCGGCGATGACCAGGATCGGTATGGCCACGGCCGCGGCGATGATCGACACGCGAATCACCCGGTCGTGATCCTTCACGCCCCACCACATCCACGCGGCCCAGCCCGCCCAGGCAAGGAACACCAGCCGCAGCAGGGCAATCCCCCACCGCGGCAGACTGCCCGGTGGTCGCGGCTCACCGTCCAGCGGAGCCCCGCTGACGAACCGACCGAAAACCAGCGCCGCTTGCTCCAGGCCCTCTTCGAGCTGCCTGTCGAACTTTGTCTGCGCCACGGCCCACTTCCCCCTCAGGCCGCCGCGCTGCGTGCGGCGCGCTTACGGTCGTCACGGTTGCCGCCCACGTAGTACCGCTCCTTCAAGTGAGCGGCCGGCGGGGCGTTGAGGTAATCGGCCTGGTAGCAACCCGACGGGTGAGGGCACTCGTTCACGTGGCTGCTGCAGTCGTTGCACAGAAGACCGGTAATCAGGTGGGTGTACCGGTCGTAGTGGAGGTCCTGCCCCAGGCTGTCGCCGCAGGCATGGCACATCGGGCCTGCCGCAGCGATGTAGAGATTTCGCTTGCGGCCCTTCCAATCGCTGCGCGGCACCTGACTGAAGGGCGCCCAGTCCCCCTGATCGAGGTTGATCGGGCACCGTTCAGCCCGCGGTACGAGGTCGGGTCGCCGTTCCTGGCCGGTCAGCACCACGTCCCAGTCCGGCCGTACACCTGCCCGGTCGTCTTCTGCGACGTGACCCGCGGGGCCGCTCCGAAAGGCCCTGAAGGAATGGGGGATCACCGTCCCAGGCGTGGGTGCCGGAACATCAAGGTTAAGGAAGATGCGCGCGGCGTTGGAACAGATCATGGCCGTGCCCAGGCGCAGGTGCCAGCGTTCATCGCTGCCCAGAATCGCGACGGCCGGCAGGTGACCGCGCCGCTTGTCCAAGCGGGCGCACGCGGCGCCGCGTGCCTCCAGATTCCGCCCCAGCTGGTCGGATATCTGCTGCTCGGTCAGGTGCGGGAAGCGTGCCTTCAGGTCCAGGCGTCGGTGCTTCGGCAGTGCGTACAGGTGGTGTGCTGAAGTCATACTGGCAGGCTCGGCCGGGCTGCCTGTGGATAGAGACCGCCCGTTCCGGATGGTCGATTGGTCGCGCAGGTTCATGCTTGTCAGCGGTTGTCGGACTCACCGGAACCGATCACGACCTCGGAAGCCATCAGGGGAGGGGAGCGCTCCCCACTCCAGCTCGCCAACTGCCGTGCAAATCGGTCGGCATCCAGAACCCAGAGCTGCCCGCTGACCAAGAGCTCCATACGAGCGGCCCGCCAGGCAGCCGCTACCCCCGCAATCTGCCCTGGACGGGCCCGCCTCTGATAGGCGCCAACCGCCACGCAGCGCGAGGGGGAAGTGGATCCCGGCCGATCACCGGCGAGCGCGGGACTGGTGGTGGGGGGCGGTGGTCATCCGGCAGTCCCCCCGCCAGCGGTAGCGGACCCGACTAAGTTCGCAGGCTGGGGGTGAGTGGAGGCGCTAGCGCCGACAACGACAACGCGCAGGCCTGGGTGCATCGCGCGCCCACGAACGGTGCCGGTGGCGCCGAGATCGCGCAGATCGGTGGTGGTCCTCCATCAGAAGTGCCGCGACGCATCAAGCTTTCGGCCGCCGAGCTCGGCGGCCTGAAGGAGAGATCCCCTCCTGGCTGCCACTCACCATGTCGAGGGCATCGGCCTGGACGAGGCGCTCGACGGCGGGCTGCCTGGGGTATCGAGCACCGTCCTCCTTCCGCGCTAGGCCAAGCGGGCAGGACTCTCGTCTAGGAGGCATCCCTCACCACGACAACTCGGTTCCCCTTCTGTTGACGCTCCTCCTCCTCTTTGGTGATCTTGTGCGCTTGCCCGCGATTCACCTCGCGGCCATGCGCTGCGAGCCAATCAACCACCGCCGGGGTATTCGTCGTCCCGAGGACCGTCATCGCGTAGCGGACCGCAGCGGCGTTCGACTTCAGCGCCTTGATGGCCGCCTCGTGCTCGACGCCCGCCGTGTCGGAGCGGTCCTCTTCCACATTCGTGTCAAGTACAGGCTCGACTGCCGGTGACGCATCCACCGGATTCGAAGTCACGGCCTCTGCGTGCCCCTCTGTTCCACTGGCGTTCGCGCCGTCACCGTATTCGATCACTGCCCGCTCCTCCGGCTCGGGAGCTTCGAGCTGTGTAGCGGGCGCTCCGACCGCCCGCTGCACCGGCCCGTCTTCTCCAGTGCCTTGGGCGGATGGTGTGGGTGCCGTCGTCTCCTGCCCCTCCCCACGGACTGTCCGCTGGATACCCCGAGTGGGCGGACCGACTCGCTCGGGCCTCTCCTCCATCGCGGTCTCCCCCACTCCTGGTGAACCGGCGCCAGCGCCCGAGTGATGCGACCAACGGACCGCTTGCTGCGTCTGAGTGACCACTTCCCCGTCGCCCGTGCCGTGTGCCTCCACATCAACGTTGCGCTCGCACCTGGTTGTGTCGACGGGTTCCTGCTCATTCATGCCCTTCCGGCTCTCCAGATCCAGGGTCTGCGAGCGCGTCCGGGCAGGAACTCCCTCGAGGGGGAGGCCGTAGCGGGCAATCCGCAAGGGCAGCAGATCCTCGACAGGCGCCTTCCAGCGCCAACCTCGGCCGTAGCGGCCTCGCAGCCGGGCTTGGTAGACCAATCGCTGCTGCTCACCACGGATGACCTCGTCGTACTTCCGGATCTCCCAGAGCATCATCCGACGCCAGAGCCGGAACGTCGGCAGTGGGGCCAGGAGCCACCGCCAGAGACGCACGCTCTCCATCTGTCGGCCCACCGTGATCGCCGCCAGCCGTCCGACGGCATGCCTGGCAGCTTCGACGGTCACCACGAAGAGGACCGGGATGACCGCGTGCATACCTACGCCCACTGGGTCCGGCCAGGCCGCAGCCGCATTGAACCCAATCGTTGCCGCAGTGAGCAGCCACGCCGCTTGGCGCAGCATCGGGAACGGGATGCGCAGCCACGTGAGGAGGAGATCGAGGGCGAGCAGCACAGCAATGCCGGCGTCGACGCCAACGGGAAGGACAACGGCGAAAGCGCCGAACCCCTTTTCGATCGCTAGGTCCCGCACTGCCGCGTACGAGCCCACGAAGCCGATCCCCGCAATCACCACCGCTCCCGCAATCACCACAACGACCAGCCAGCGCTGAGTTCGGTTCAGACGGATAGGCCCTGCGCTGCGCTCCACTTCCCACTCCCTCTGGTCTAGATGCGGAGAGCGTGCCGTGATCCACCTGTGGACAGAGTCCGCGCCAGCGCCTGGGCTCCACCTCTGCCGCCAGGGTGTGACTGTTCACGAAACGTGGGCTGTCCGCGGCGGTCACCGAACTGCGCTGGAGGCCTTCCGACAGTCAGATCCCCTTAGTCCTGCCAGCCACCTGCCGGGCCGGCTCCTTGTTGGTCACCACTTCCAACTCATTGCGGGCTGCGCTTGAGCAGTGGCACACATCTCAACTCAGGGAGAAATGAGGATGAAGTAACTTACATCCATTGACAGTTGGATCACGCATTATGCCGCTTTCGTCAACCTTCCAGGTTTCATGGAACGCACCTCGCAGGCTGGCTGCCAGCCCTGAGGGAACCCCTCCAACAAGGTAAATGAATGGCAAAAAGGGCCTCTGACCTGCCGTTTCACAAATGCACTACCGGGAACACAAGGGGGAACACAGGGGGGGACACAGGGACACAGCCGCCCAATGAGGCGTTCCGGTGGCCGCCGCTCCCAGCGAGCGCCGCAGTCCCCTCAGTGCGCCATCGCCCGGCATGCGGGAATGAATCCTGCTCAACAACAGAACAGCCAGGGCGGTCGACGTTGCCTCCATCGCGAGAAACAGGGACTCGCTTGAGTGCTCTTCCGTGCGTCCCGGCTGGGGGGACACCACCCCTCTGCTAGCGTGTCCTCGCCATCCCACAGACCGGGTGGCAGCCGGGTGCCCACCTAGGCGACTCGGCGCCAAAGCGACCAGCCGTAGAGCGACCAGGACGCACAGGAGAGTAGCCCCTCTCCCGTAAGACCCGCTCCATCCGGCACCCACCGCAATATGGGGGTAGCTGCGGCGCCAGCTGACGCGGGCGCTCGGTAGCCAGGTAGCATCTCGCCAAGAAGTAAGCAGGTACACGATCCACATGCCTCGCGATCTCGCCTCTCAACAGACACAGGGTCTGGTCCCCTCCCCCGCAAGCGAAGAGCCCTTCGTTCCCTCCACGTTCCGGGCCGAACCAGCGACCACACCTGCTCTGACGGTTCCCTCACACGTTGCCGACGCTGTGAGGGAACTGGTCACTGAACTCCCGGAGCCGCTGAAGACGGCTGTCCTTGCCGCCCTTAACACGCCTGACGGCGTGAAGATCACCATGGGTAACGCAAAGGGCGGAGTGATGAAGACGACCCTGTCCGTCTACATCGCACTGATCCTGGCACTCACGGGGGAGCCGGTTCTCCTCGTAGACGCCGACGACACAAACAAGACGTGCCTCAAGTGGCAGGCGGCTGCCGGCGAAGACTGGCCGCCCCTTGTAACCGTGGTCGGCTACACGGGATCCGCCATGGCCAAGCAGGTAACCGACCTCATGGCGAGGGGCTTTAAGCACCTCATCATCGACGTTGGGCCTACGGACAAGGGGGTACTCAAGACGGCCTGGATGCTGACCAAGCGTGGGATCGTGCCCACGCAACAGCACGTTGGCGACGTGGTTCAGCTGACCACGACGTTTGACCTTCTGGAGGAAATGGGCGAGCGCATCGACCTGTCGGTCATGCTCGCGAAGTCGTTCCCCAAGCGCAGTAGCTACACCAACGCCCGTGACTACATTCAGGGTCTGATTCAAGGCGAGAGCGCCGACCACCCTGACGGCCTGCCCACGGTCGAGCTCCTGGAAGGGACCATCCCTCTACTCGAAGGCATCGCCGACACCTGGGGATCCATTCCGGACGACTTCGGTTACTTCGGGTCTGTGCTCGCGGAAGTTCTCGGTGTTCCCGCCCCGGTCATCGCGGAGCGCGAAGCTGCCTGGCAGCACGAAGCACTGGGGGCTCGGTAATGTCCGAACCTAAAGGCAAGGGAAGGACACCTACCCCTCGCAAGAGGACAGCCAAGGCCAGCGCAGCATTCGGCCGCCTGAACCAGTTGTCGGCTTCTGGTGCCCTTTCGAAGATCAACAGCGAGAGCTCCTCGCCCGAAGCAGAAGCTTCCACAAGCGGCCCTGGCAGTACTCCGAGGGCTGACGGGGCGGCCGCTGCTAGTAGCCCCACCGAGACTTCCCCCACCTCAAGGTCCGCAGCTGCAGATGAGTCAGCTGCAGCGCCTGCGCCTGAACACACGGAGAAGCCTGGCGCAGCAGCTGAGCCCCTGGCACAGCCGGCGGCCTCACAGCCGTCCACAGCCCCCACCACCCCCCCTGCCACTTCGCTCTCCAGTTCGACTAGCGGCGGCGGAAACAGCATCGTCGGTCCGGGATCAGTGGCGGAGGCAGCATTCATTCCTCCGCAAGAAGGTGATCACGCAGCCCAGCAGACTTCTGGGTCTCCTCTGCTGCTGACTACGGCCTCTGAGACCCGCAGCGCCAGCACGTCATCCTCTGCGCAGGAGGCGACAGCCCCCGCTGGCGAGATGACCCTTCGCCGGACAGCTGGGCCCGCCTTTCCCGCGTCCAGCGGCTACGCCGAGAGCAAGATGCTCGATGCCCTTCCGCCTCAACTTGAGCAGAAGGTGCAGGGGCTACCAGTGGCCTACTACGAACTCGCCAAGAGCTACCGCCTGGCCCAGGCCACTCGAACCGGCAACAAGAACGCGAAGCGCAACATCCGCCTTCATGACGACGTCGCCACTGCGGTGAATCGTCAGATGGTGAAGGACAAGCGGATGCTGGGGCTTCGAAACCTCAAGCCCAGCCACTACCTCGATGCTGCCATCACCCTGGTCCGCGACGTGCCGGTCGCCGACCTCATCAAGGCCGCGGACGACTTCCGCGACCAGCACCTGGGTGAGGAGGGGGGATCCGCCTCGGCGAACCACTACAGCATCAGCACGACGAATGACGTGTGGCTCGACGACATGATGGACGAGCTCCTCCTGGCGAAGACCACAGGACTGCACGGTCACATGATCAACGTAATCGTGCAGTCATTCCTCGGACAGCTGCAGGCCGAAGCGCCAGCCTGATCCGAGGTCTGGAGGGGTGCGAACCAAACTGGTTCGCACCCCTTCTTCACACCCCGGTTTCACAATTGCACAACCTGGGACACGTGGCGGGACACGCGGCGGGACACAGGGACACGCGACAGCAATAGGCGTAGGGGTCCGTCCGGCCTGGTCGGGTCGTTCCCTTCGGCGGCGCACCGTTGGCTTCGATCGCCACCGTTTCGACCACCAAACTGCACGACCCTCGTGCACTTGGACGCATGAGATGCTTAGCTGTTGCCCCCTCGGCTGCCCATCCGACACCTTCGTTTCCGAGTGAAGGATGCCTCCCCACCTGCGTCTTTGCTCGACTGCAGGGCCATCCGCCGGCTGATGGTGCGGCAGCACCCACGACACGCTGACATACCTGGGTTTGCATCAAGAATGCGCGAGGGTCGTATGATTCGCAGCGCGACACGATAGCCTCGTGCTCACCACAGCTCTGTTCGGAGGGAGTTCCAGTGCCGCCTCGCAGGTCAGCCGTGCGACGAAACGGAACGGTGTCTCAGCGCACCGTGTCCGAGTGGTCGGGTGTCGGGGCGGGAACTCTCAAGAACCTGGCACGCATCGGGCTTCTGCCAGAGGCCGACCAGCTCCGTCCTCACGACGTTGTGCTGGCGCAGGTCGCGGCAGCACTCGGCGCGACGAGGTCCACGAACAGGGATACGCAGCAGGGCGAGCGCACGACCGCAGCGTTCCAGCGTGACTGGGACGCCGTCCGGATAGTGATGGAACTTCTGGTCGCGGCGTCCGAGCCTGGAGGAGGAAACAAGATCCACCCCCGCACGCGGCTCGTAGCCTTTCCGGAGTCTGTCGCCCTTGCCCACCAGGACTACCAGCTGCTGCAGCTCAGTGAAGAAGCTCTCGCGCAGGACTGGCCGTACCACGTTCTGCCAATCGGGGCTTGGCACGCCAAGTTGCAGCAACGGCTGGCTGCCGAGTTCGACGAAGGAGTCGCCAAGGACGCCGCATAAAGAGAACGGCACCCACCGACTGCCGCAAACAGGGTGGGTGCCGAACCGAAAAGGCTAGGTAGCCTCTCTCGCCATCCTCCAGGTTACCAGCCGCTAGCCGAGTCGTCTCCGCTGACAGGAGCCTCGGCTAGACGTGTCCGTTGTCATGCCCATCGAAACTGGTAACCATGATCCACTTGCGTTCTGCGGGTCCGTCGAGCGTGGGGTCCGCAACCCTACGCTCGGTCAAGCCCCCAGTGGCCTGTCTGCGCACCGGCTACCCACCCTCAGGCGGCGTTGCCTCACTCGCGCGTCGACGGTTGCGATTCCTGTCCCGAGTTCTCGCGACTCACGGCAGCCACTCGGTCCTCGAAGCCATGCCCCGTAACGGGCGTTCCTGGCCCGCCCAGTAGGCGTTGGTCACCGCAGCGCCGGTATGGAGGCCCCCGCGGCTCCATCGCCTGTCCAGTACCTGAACATGGCGTCCTCCACAACCAATAGGTCGTGGCTGGCCTGCAGGATCAGCAGACCAGCGACGATGGGTGTTTCCCTTTTCTCCTCAACTGCGCCGGATCGTAGCCGCCAGCCGAGGGGCTGATCTTCTGCTCCCCACACTGCTGGTCATCCTCGGCTCAAGCCCCAGCCAGCAGCCCAACCTGCGCCCTCCCGCGCATCGGTCTCTATCCACAAGCCGACTCTTGCAGGTTGGCCGACATGCGAAGAGTCCAGACCTACCAGTCCTTCACCGCTCGCACTACTTGGAGGGAGTGTTGCCGAGCCGAGTAGCCAGCTGAGTTCCGGTGTCGCCGCGTCCGTCTCTCGTGCTTTCCCTAGCCAGACGGGCCGCGGTGCCGGTGTCCCCTTCCCACCTCGATTATGGAGCAGATCATCGCTGTCCGTACGAGGGCTGGCTCAGTCATGCCGAAAACGGCTGATAGGGCAGCTCGTTCCAAGCGTTCTGGTACGTCCTGGCCGCGCGGTGCGCGCCCGGGCGAGGTTGTTGAGCTGGCGGGTCCGGTCCCGGAGTCGGGGCCGGGTGATCCGTTGGTGCTGAACCGGGTGATGCGTGCCCGGCTGCACGCCGCAGTGCGGTGTCTCCTTGCGGACCGGTCCCTTGACGGTGCGTCCGATGCGGTGCGTCTGGCGGCGGTGGTGCTGCTGGCGAAGGCGCCGGCGCGCAGCGCCGTGCTGCGGTTGCGAGCGGGGGAGATGGGGCGGTGGCTCGGGGTGACCGAGTCGTACGTCGACCACACGGTGCTGCCCGACATGCGCGAAGCCGGTGTGGTGGAGACGGATCCGTGGACGGAGGAGTCCGGCCGGGTGGCGGGGCTGGAGTGGAAGCTGCTTCCGCTGCTCGCGGCGCGGGAGAGCGGTGATCCGATGCACCCGCTGGCCCTGGCTCGTAAGGACCTGGCGACGCTGTTGCGGTTCTGCGAGGCGTTGTTCGCGCCGGGTTGGGCGCCGAAGGACGGCCCGGTGACGCCGCCCGGGCTGCTGGCGGCACGGCGGGGGAGGGGCGCGGCGACGGACCGGCTGGCGCTGCTGCTCCTGGCGCTGCAGACCCGTCCGAACGGGCGGGTGCGCTTGGTGGGCGGTTCGGTGAAGGAGGGCCGCGGGCGCGCGGATGCCACGGTCGCGAAGGCGCTGGGCTGTTCGGTGTCCGGCGGTGGGAAGGTCGTCGACCGGCTGGAGCGTCTGCGGCTGGTCGAGGTGGTGCGCGGGACGACGGAGGACGGCCAGTTCGGCAAGGCGCGGCTGGTGGTTCCGGCGATCGCGGCGGCGTTCGGGCGCGGCTGGGCGCCGAGGGTGGTGGTCGAGGACGGTGGCGAGGAGCCGGAGGGGCGTTGCTCGTGCGTGTGCGCCTCGGCGGACGGCGAGGACGAGGTGGTCTCGGGTGAGGTGCTGGTGCTGTCGGGGGAGGGTTGGCGGCAGGAGTCGTTCGACGATGTCGAGCCCGGGGAAGTCCAGCGCCCCGCTGCTGCACTCGGGGATCTTGGTGCCGGTCAGCAGTCCGACGGCCCGGTAATCAGCGGGGAAGAGGCCCCGGAGGCGGGGTCGGGGACCGGTGTGGTGGAGCGCCCTGCTGGTGCACCCCTCCACGCCGACCACCCGCAGGTGGTGTCTCTCGGTGGTTCTCTCTCGCTTGATGGTGGGTTTTCCGGCGAAGCCGATCGGGGGTGCGGTGGTCTGCCGAGAGGCGCGTACGCCCGCGAGGACGGCCAGGAGCAGACTGAGGTGCCCGATAGTGCCGCCGAGCGGGGGCTGGGCGGCCCGCTGCGCGGGGAACAGCATCCGGATCTTGCAGGTGAGTGGGGGCGGTCGGCCGAGTGCGGCCCGGTGAAGGCTCGCGTCCAGCAGCTGGGAGCGCCGGTGTTCGTCCGGCCCGCGGCCCTGCCGGCGGGTCTGGAGTCGGTGCTTGCTCCGGTGCGGGGCGTGTGGGAGCGGATCGTGCGTCCGGCGGCCCGGCGGCATGTGGCTGCGGCGGTGCGGGTCCAGCTCGGTGTGGTGCGCGGGATCGTCGGGCCGGAGGATGCCGAGCAGGTCCTCGCCGAGCGTCTTGAGCGGCGGCTCGATCAGCAGATGGGCCGGACGGTGACCGATCCCGTCGGCTGGATCCTGGGCCGGGGCCTGATCCAACGGGCGTGGTGCTGGTCGCAGCTGTGCGACGAGGGCCGGCGGATGGACACCGGCGGGGACTGCCCCAGCTGCCAGGCGCTGATCGGTGACCGGCGCGCACTGCGCGCCCGTATCGCGGCGGAGACGTCCCGGGAGCTGGCCGGCGCCCAGCCGCAGGTGCTGCAGGCCGAGATCGAGAAGCGGCTCAACGCCGTGGTGGCGTCGGAGGCCGCGGCCCAGGCCGTGCGGCGGGAGCAGGTGCTGGCCCAGCAGGAGGCCCGCGCCCGGGCCATCGAGGAACGCCGCGCCCAGTACGCGGCGGCCGAGCAGGCGCGCCTGGCGGCGCCGTGCGCGGACTGCGGGCTCCCGGACGCGGCCGGCCTGTGCATGTCATGCACCCAGCGCCGGTCGGTGGAGCAGCTGGTGGCCGAGGCGGTCGACCTCGCGGTCATGGCCCGGGCCGACCTCAGCGACGCGGCCGCCGTCGCCGAGACGACGGCCCGGTGCACGCAGGACACCCGAGCGCTGCTGGAGCAGCACCTGGAGAAGCTGCGCGCCGAGGGCCTGGCCGACATCGAGCTGCTGTTCGCTGTGCGGGAGACGGCCGAGAAGCTCCGCGACCGGCGGCGCGAGAGCCTGAGCGGGCGGCTGATGCGCTCGGAGCGGGCCCAGGCGGAGGCGGACTTGGCGTACGACGCCAAGATGCGTTCGGCGCACCGGTTCCCGAACCGGGTAATGGCGCAGGAGGCCGCCGAGCGGTGCGCGGACGAGGCCCTGCAGCGGGCGGTGGAGTTCCTGTTCGCCGAGCGGTGCCGACAGTTGCGCATCGTGCGGGGTGAGCAGCCTCCGCGGGCGGCGGCGACCGACTGGCCGCGGCGCTGCGCCGAGCTCGCCGACCAGAACCCTGCCGAGGACGGCGGCGAGCACACCGGCGCCTTCGCGCGGGAGGCGGTGAACGCGGCATGACCACCGTCCTCGCGTCCGGTCCGAGCATGCCTCGCCCCGCCGCGCTCCGCAGGCTTCGCGCCGACGCCGTCACCCCTCGGCGGTCTGAAGCGCGGGCAGATGGCGTCCCCGCTGCGAGCTCGGGCGCCACGATGAGCGCCGCCACCCGCGCCCGACCAGCGGTGCCGACGCTGGAGATCCCGCTTCGCGGCCCGCTGGCAAGAGCAGGGACCGAGCGGGCCCGGCGCCGCGGTGAGCCGGAGGCCCAGACGGCTGTAACCGCGGCGGCCCGGAGATATACGCAGGCCCTGCCGGCGCAGCGACTCGACCAGGCCCGCGCTCAGCCGCCGGACCCGTGCCGGGGTGCGGCCGGAGCGGACCGGGCCGGGGACGCGGCCCGGCCGTTGGAGGGCGAGCCCCTTCCGGCGCTGGTCCGTTCCGTCGCGGCCCGGGAGGCGGTGAGACCGGCGTGAGCAACGGACTCGAGCTGGCCCTGCGGTGCGCGGGGGAGGGGTGGTGGGTTCATCCGCTCACGCCCGGATCGAAGCACCCGGCCGGTAACTGCCGCCGGTGCCGGCCACCCACGCCCGGCGGCACGCCGCCTTGCGGGTTTCCCGACCTGGGCGGTGACGGGTGCGGCTGCCTGGCGGCGGGGCGGTACTGCCACGGGGTGCGGGCCGCGACGACCGATCCGGACCTGATCCGCCGCTGGTGGCGTGGCCGCGACTTCGCCGTCGGCGTGGCCACCGGACCGTCCGGTCTCCTGGTCGTCGACCTGGACGACCACCACCACCCGCTGCCCGAGCGCGAGTTGGTGCTGCCCGGCGTCGACCTGTCCGCCGTCCCGGAGGCCGACCGGGTACGCACCGGGGTGGACGTGCTGGAGCTGCTGTGCCGGATCCGGCGGACCGAGAGCCTGCTGCACGCCCCGCCGACGCTGACGGTGCGCACCCCGGGCGGCGGGATCCACCTCTGGTACCAGACCGGCGGAGCACCCTTCGTCCAGGGCGCGGGCCGGCTCGGCTGGCAGATCGACGTGCGGGCCGGCTGGTCCACCGCACTCGCGCCCACCACCCGCACCCGATCCGGCTGCTACCAGATCACCGGCCCCGCAACGCAGCCCGCCCGTCTGCCGCGCTGGCTCACCATCGAGCTGGCCCGCGTCGGCCTGCGCGCCCGCGGATCCGACCCGCCGCCGGCCCGGATCCGCCTCCCCCGCCCCGCGGGCCGGCACCGGCCGCACGACGAGGCCGCGTACGCCGCCGCGGCACTGCGCCGGGAGGCCGCAACCGTGGCCGGCGCCCGCGTCGGCCGCAACGACGCGATCAACCGCGCCGGGTTCCGGCTCGGCCAGCTGGTCGGCGCCGGACTGCTGGAGTTCGACGAGGTCCACCAGGCGCTCACCGAGGCCGCCGCGCTCGCCGGGGTCGACCCCGGCGAAGCCAAGGCCCAGTCCACCCTCCACCGCGCACTGAAGGCGGGCATGCGCTCGCCGCGCACCATCCCGAGCACCGGAGCACGGCCATGACCGACCTGACCACCCGCGTGACGCTCCCGCTCCCAGCCGGCGAACCCCGCCCCGCCCGCCCGGCGCCGCCCGCCGAACCGGATCAGACGGCGGCCGCGGCGGCGGAGGAGCAGCAGGGCACCGGCCGCGGGCCGAAGATGTCACAGGCCGACGTCCTGCTGCACATGGGCATGGACGAGTACGTCCTGGTGCGCTGCGACCAGACTGCCTACGCCGTCCCGGCCGAAGGCCCGCCGATCGCCCGCCCGCTGCGCGCCGCCGGAGGCTTCGGCGGCACCGTGAGCCTGCGCCAACTCCTCAACCGCTCCTACGTCCTGCGCACCGGCCGGGCCCCCTCCCAGGGATGCCTGACGGACGCGATCGCCTCCATGGCCTCCATCGCCGCCGTGGACGCCCCGGACCAGCCGGTCCACCTGCGCATCGCCCCCGACCCCGTCGACAAGCAAGCCACCTGGCTCGACCTCGGCCGCCCGGACGGCCTGAGCGTGTGCATCGAGCCGGGCACCTGGTCGGTCACCACCCCGCCCGTCGGCGAGGGCCCGCTGTGGCGGCGCACCCGGCTGACCGGCGAACTCCCGCTCCCCGAACGCGACCCGGGCGGCTGGCAGGCCGGCCTCGGACAGCTACGCGAGCTGTCCGCGCTGGCCGAACCGTCCTGGCGGATGGCCGTCGCCTGGCTCCTGGCCGGCCTGCGCCCCAACATGCCGCGCCCCATCGCCTACTTCAACGGCGAACGCGGCACCGCGAAGACCACGACCGCACGGCAACTGCTGCGGGTACTCGACGGGATCCGCGCCGAAGTCCGCAACGTCCCCCGCAGCGAAGACGACGGCGCAGTCGCCGCCTCGGCCGGGTGGACCATGGGCCTGGACAACATCGCCGGCATCCCCCAGTGGCTGAGCGACTTCCTGTGCCGCACCGTCACCGGCGCCTCCGTCGCCAAACGCGAGATGTACACCGACGACGACGTCACCTCCTGGGCCTACCAGCGCCCCGTCCTGCTGACCGGCATCGACGTCGGCGCCCTCCAGCCCGACCTCGCCGAACGCCTGCTCCCCTTCACGTTGGAAGCCATCGACTCCAAGGCCCGGCGCAGCGAGCACGACCTGTGGCACCGCTACCAGGCCGCGCACGGAGGCATCCTCGGCGGCCTGCTCGACCTGGCCGCCGAGGTATGGGCGCGCCTGCCCGACGCCGCCGCCCAGCTCGGCCACCGGCCGCGGATGGCCGACTGGGCCGAACTGCTCTGGGCCCTCGACGCGGTCACCGGCTGGGACACCCTGGCCACCTACACCGGCGCCCAGGAGGAGATCACCGACGACGTCCTCGACGCCGACCCGGTCGCCACCGCCCTCACCCGCTGGGCCAGCACCGCCGGCACCACCCAGTGGCAGGCCACCACCGGCCAGATCGACACCACCCTCCGACCACCCGGCCCCCTTCCCGACGCCTGGCCCAAGACCACCGCACTGCTCTCCGCCCGCCTGACCTCCCTCGCCCCCGCACTACGACAACGCGGCATCGACATCCGCAAACTGCCCCGCACCGGCAGCGGTCGAGGCTTCCGCATCACCCTCGAGCGCGCTGCGGACCCGAGTACCTGACCCGCCACCCGCCCGCCTGACGGAACCAGGACCCCACACCGCCCGCCCCGCCGTCACCACCCCGACGCGCGGGCCACACGCATGCCCGGACCCCCGCCGGGAGGCCAGCCCTGGAGGGCAGCAGGCCCCCTCTCTCCGTCGGTCAGCACCGCAGAACCCGCCCGAGGAGACGCACCCCCACTGCCGGCCGCGCCGCGGCGGTCCAGTCCCCGCCGCGCCCCGGAGGCGGTGACGCAGGAATGACGCTGCTCGTGACGCACCCTGCCCGGCCCATTGGAGCTTTGACCTACGTGTTTCTGCCGTCCGCCGTGCGGAGTGACGCTGATGACGCTCTCGTACCCCATCTCACTGAAGGAGGGAAAGAAGAGGAAGAGGCAGGTTCGGAGACATGGAGCGGCGGAGCGTCATCAGCGTCCGCCGCCCACCTGGCCGACAGAGAAACCCCACGTCAAAGCGGCAGCATGAGCGAACGCCGCAGCGTCACCGCCAGCGTCACCGTGGGCATCTGCGTCACCGGGCAGCGGTTGAGTACGAGGCTCGGTAGGCGGTGGTCTCGCCTTTGGCCCCCGGAGGCCCGGATCCGGTTTCACCCACCGATCGGGCCTGGGGCGCTGCCGGGTACCGAGCCCCGACGAGCCACGGCGGCTGGCACCAGGTCCCGACAGACGCCGGACGTGTCGGTGTTCTCGCCTACTGTGGCGGGGTCGATGCCGTCAGTGATCGCCGTCCGGCTCCGATGCCGGCGGCTCATGCAGGGGAGTGGGAGTGAGCTTCACGGCTACAGCCGGTACGCCGACGACACCGGAAGACCACGAGGTACCCGCGCCGGACGCCGGACAGTGGCACGAGGCGCTCAAGGAGCTCGCCGGATCGGACACCGACGACACCGCGATGGCCCGCGACGCCCTGCGCCGCAGCCGCGCCGGCCTGCTGACCGTGCGGGACATGCGCCTGGTGCTGCTGGCCACACCCGACACCCCGGCCTGGGCCCCCGCCCGGCAAGCCGTCACCGACGTCCTGTCCCGCACCCCCGACACAGCCCGGCAGGTCTTGGCCGCCCACACGCAGGTGGAGGTGTGGCCACCGCCCCGCTTCGAAGAGACCACCGCCGCGCGCGACGGCGCCCAGGTCACCGCCGCCGCCGTGGTCGGACCGGCCGACGCCCAGGTCACCGGGCCCGCCCAGAGCGCTCCCACCAGCCGGGAGGCCAAGGACCGTGCGGCACTGGCCCTCCTGGCCCGTCTCGCCGGAACCGCTCTGCCCGGCGAGGAACCAGGCGGCACCTCGGAGCGCCTCGTCCTGCCGGGCATGCCCTCGGAGGTGTTCGAGCAGCACCTGCGCCGCGACATCGAAGCCGGACGAGGCCCCAGCCCCACGCTGGAAGCCGAAGCCCTGCGCCGCGCCCGCGCCGGACGGCTACGCCACCGCGACCTGTACCTCCTGCTCCTCGCCGCCCGCGGTGAAGCCTGGACCGCCGTACGCGAGGCGTCCCTCGAGCGGGCGGCCGCGATGCCCCCGGCCCCCGCCCGGCTCCTGCACTGGCACGCCGAGCAGTTCGGCCACGACCACGGCCTGACGTACGAGGAAGAGCCCGTTGACGCGCAGGGCCGCCATCACACGCGAGCCCGGCTGACGACAGGGGAGTCGACAGCGACCGGCCCGACGCGCTCCGCCGCAGCACGCAAGACGGCCCGCCACTACGCGGCATGCGCGCTCCTCGCCCAGCTCGCCGACCTCCCCGAACCGGACCACCCGGCCGACGACACCCCACCGTCCACACCGAAGATCACCATCCCCGGACAGGGACAGGACCCGGTCAAGCACCTCAACAAGCACCACCAGCTCGACACCATCACCAAGCCCGCCGCGAGTGTGCGCGCCATGGGCTCCCGCGCCGAAGTCACCTACACCTGCCGGCACCGGGCGACCGGCACCCAGGTCAAGGCGACCGCCGCCGGCCCGGACAAGACCACCGCGCGCCGGGCAGCGGCACTGAAGCTGCTGCGCAAACTCCGCACCCTCGACGACGCCACTGCGGCCCAGGCCGACGCCCGGAACGAACCCGGCACGGACACGAGGCGGACCCCACCGGCCCCCATGCCGCCGGCCCCGGCGTCGCAACGCGCCCCCGATACGCCCGAGGCGGTATCGCGCCCTGCTCTGGAAGTGGGCGAACGGTCCGTGCAGGCCCTGCTGCTGGACGCCGTCGCCTCCGGCTGCGCGGTGATGTTCGTGCCCGCCGACGCCGGCCAGTCGGCCGCCTGGTGGGTGAAGGACAACGGGCGGCAGACACTGCCCCTGCACGGTCTGCCCGAACCGCTCACCGCCGGGCCCGGCCCCGACGGCACGGCCGGATGGCGGGTACCGCTCCTGGAGGGCCTTCCCGTCCTGCACCGCACCCACCCGGGCGCGGACGTAACCGCGGTGTTCTGGCAGCGAGCCCTCCACCTCGCCCTGCAACTCATCGCCGCCCAGCTCACCTACCCCGCCCTCACCGACGACGACCAGGCCATCTGGCGTGTCGGCCCGCTCCCGGCCGCCGCCGAGGAGGCCCTGACCGCCCTCGCCGCCGCCGCGCCCACCGGCGCGGCGCCCACCACGATCCCGGCCCGCCACGCGCTCACCACCCTGGCGGACACGATCGCCGACTCCCTCATCCGTACCCCGGCCGCCGCCCTGTTCGGCACCAGCGGCTGGACGGACGCCGCCCCGCAGCCGGTCGACCCCGCGACCGTACGCGCGGTCCGCGGATGGCTGGACGCGGTGGAGGACCAGGCCGACGGCGGCCCGGCCCCGCTGCTGATCCTCCACATCGCGCCTCCCAGCGACGACCAGGCCGCCGCCGGCCGCCTCACCGCCGACCTGCACCTGGCCCCCGCCGGCTCCGACACCCGAGCCGGGTTGCCCGCCGCCGACATCTGGGCCGGAACAGCCCACCTGGCCGGCCAGAGCGCGGACAGCGTGCGGCCCCGCGCGGCCCGCGCCCTGCGCCGCGCCGCGCGTCGATGCCCGGCCCTGGCCGGACTCGCCGGCCAGCACCACCCCGGGCGGAGCACGCTGCACCCCGCGGCGATCGAGGCGCTGCTGGAACAGGAAACCGAACTCGCCGAGACGGGGGTGCAGGTGGTGTGGCCCGAGGGCCTGCGCACCGCCCTTCAAACCTCCGCCGTGATCGGCACCGAACCCGACCCCGCCACCCACCACGCCGACCGTCGGCCGACGGGGCAGCCGCCGCGGTTCAGCGTGACCGCGCTGCTCGACTTCCGCTGGCAGGTGGCGCTGGACGGCACGGCCTTGAGCGAGGAGGAGATGGACACCCTCGCCGAGGCAGCCCGGCCCCTGGTGCGGGTACGCGGCCGATGGGTCCTGGCCGACCCGGTCCTGCGGCGCCGGGCCCGCCACCGCCTGCTGGGCCAACTGCCCGGCACCCAGGCGCTGACCGCGGCCCTGACCGGCACCGTCACCGTCGACGACACCGACGTCCCCTGCCGACCGGCCGGCGCGCTCGCCGACATGATCGGCGTGCTGCACAGCGGGGAGCACCACCCCGAACCGGTCCCCACCCCGCCCGCACTGCGCGCGTCCCTGCGCGCCTACCAGCACCGGGCCCTGACCTGGCTCGCCCACACCACCCGCCTCGGCTTCGGCGCCGTCCTCGCCGACGACATGGGCCTGGGCAAGACGCTGACCGCGCTCGCCTTCACCCTTCACCACCAGCAGCGCACCCCGGGCCCCACCCTGGTGATCTGCCCCGCCTCCCTGGTCACCACCTGGTGCCGCGAAGCCGCCCGCTTCGCCCCCGACCTGCACGTCCTTCCCTACCACGGCCCCGACCGCACCCTGGATGACGTCACCGACACCACGCTGGTCGTCACCACCTACGGCATCCTGCGCCGCGACACCGCCCGCCTGGCCGCCCGCACCTGGTCCCTGGTCATCGCCGACGAGGCCCAGCACGCCAAGAACCCCGCCTCCGCCACCGCCCGGCAACTGCGCGCCCTGCCCTCCACCACCCGCCTGGCGCTCACCGGCACACCGGTCGAGAACAACCTCTCCGAACTGTGGGCGCTGCTGGACTGGGCCAACCCCTCCCTGTTCGGGCCGCTGAAGACCTTCCGCTCCCGCTGGGCGAACGCCGCCGAGAAGGACCCCTCGGGCCGTGAAGCCACCGAACTGGGCCGCGTCGTCGCCCCGTTCCTCCTGCGGCGCCGCAAGACCGACCCCGGCATCGCCCCCGACCTCCCCGCCAAGATCGACCGGCCCCGCCTGGTGCAGCTCACCACCGAACAGGCCGGCCTGTACGAAGCCGTGGTCCGCGAAACCCTCCAGCAGATCCAGGCCAGCCGCGGCATCACCCGCAACGGCCTGGTCTTCAAGCTGATCACCGCGCTGAAGCAGATCACCAACCACCCGGCCCACTACCTGCGCGAACAACCGCCCATCGCCGCGGACGAGCAGGCGGCGTTCACCGCACGCTCCGCCAAGACCGCGGCCCTGATGGAACTGCTGGAGACGATCGGCCAGCGCCAGGAGGCCTCCCTCATCTTCACCAGCTACGTCACCATGGGCCGGCTCCTCCACCACCACCTCGACCACCACGGCTACAACCCGCTGTTCCTGCACGGCGCGACACCGCTGCCCGAACGACAGCGCATGGTCGACGCCTTCCAGGAAGGCCGGCACCCGGTGATGATCCTCTCCCTCAAAGCCGCCGGCACCGGCCTGACCCTCACCCGCGCCGGCCACGTCATCCACTACGACCGCTCGTGGAACGCCGCCGTCGAGGACCAGGCCACCGACCGCGCCCACCGCATCGGCCAGCAGCAGACCGTCCACGTGCACCGCATGGTCACCGAGCACACCATCGAAGACCGCATCGACGAACTCCTCACCCACAAGCGCGCCCTGGCCTCCGCCGTCCTGACCAGCGGAGACCACGCCCTCGGGCAGCTCACCGACCGCGAACTCGCCGACCTGGTGACCCTGGGAGCCCACCGATGACCACCCCCCACACCACCGCCCGATGGGCCCACGCCCTGACCACCGTGCTCACCGCCACCACCGACCCCGCGACCGTGAACGCCGCCCGCAGCCTCCTGGACACCGCGGCCGCGCTCAACGTCAACGAGGGCTTCGCCACCACCAAATTCACCCTGCCCGACGGCCGCGTCGCCCGGCCCCGCCTCCTCGTCGAACAGCTCACCCCCCAGCAGTGGGACCTCATCGAACACGCCATCTGCGCGCACCCCGACGCCACCCGCCTCGCCGGCACCGCCGCCATCAGCGACGAACTCACCGACCCCGCCCGCACCGCCGGCATCCCCCTGCTCCCCGCACCACACGACATCACCCACACCTGCACCTGCACCCCCGACGCGATTGCCCCGTGCGCGCACTCCGTCGCCGTCGGACTCCTCCTCACCGAACGGCTGCGCACCGCCCCCGCACCGCTGTTCACTCTCCGCGGCCGCGCCCACCACCACCTGAAGAAGCGCCTGCGCACGTCGGCACGCACCACGGTGCCCCGCCAAGGACCAGCTCCCCGCACCGAACCGGCCGCCCCCACCCACCCCCAAACACCCGCCCCCGACCGGCTCCCTCCGATTCCGGAGCCGGTCGACCTCGACCTCACCGCGTCCCGCCCCCCGCTCGCCGCACCCCTGCCCGAGCCGCCCGCGCCCCTGCCGAACCCCGCCGCCCTCACCGCCCTCACCACCGACGCCGCCCACCGCGCCCAAGCCCTCCTGGACACCGGCACGCCGCCCCCGCGGCCGGACACCGGCAGCGACATCGCCCGTTTCCTCTCCCTCCCGCACGGCGCCCCGTTCCGCACCCAGGCCATGGACCATCTCGGCCTCGACGTCGTCGGCATGGGGCACCTCACACTCGCCCACACCCACGGCGGCCTCACCGGCGCCGCCGTCTACCTCGAACCCTTCACCGTCGACCACGACGTCCTCGCCCGCGCCCAAGCCGACATCCAGCCCCTCAGGCCCGCCCCCATGGCCACCATCGAGAGCGAGCACAACCGGCTCACCGACCCCGCCGCCGGCATCCAACTGCGCTACGGACCCGACGGCCGCTGGTACCCCTACCTCGCCCCGTACGGCACCTGGCAGCCCGCCCCCGGCCCCTCCGCCGACCCCGCCGACGCCTACCGCGCCGCACGCACCGCAGCCCGGGCGCACCGCCGCGCCCGATAGGCCCCGGTGTCGGTACCCGCCGATACGCTTTTCCGCAGACCCGGCCCCCGTCAAGGGCCGGGACGCTGCGCGCCCACTGCCAAGGGCGCACAGCGCGCGGCTGCCGACGGGTGGTTCCCGACGCAGCGCACGTCCTGACCGTGGCAGCGGCCGGGACACCGCCTCGGTGCCAAACGAGGCCGGCCGGCCCGCCCCGGACAACCGGGGCGGGCCGGCAACCCCGCCCCCGGCCAGTCGAACTCCAGGCGACGGCGTACCTCGTCGGCCTCCTGCTCACGCAGCACGACGATGATCTGCGGGTGCTCGGGGCCGAAGGCGGCCAGCGCATCGCGGGCCCGCTCGTAGGCCGCCTCCTTCACGGGCCGCTGCTGGCGGTACTGAAGGCCCGGGCCGCCGTCCATTGATGTGCCGACGCGGGGCCAAGGCCTCGCACTGCCATCGCTCGGCGTCGGGCGCAGTAGGCCCGACAGGTGCGACCCGCCGCCGGCACCGGGGCGCAGCGGTGTCCGACCCCGGTGGCAGGATGGCGCAAGAACCGCCGCGTCCGCCCAGCGGCTGCGGCACCCCGAGCACCACGGAGCACCGCCCATGAACCGCAGTGAGCTGACCGCCGCCCTCGCAGAGCGCGCCGAGGTGACCCGCAAGGACGCCGACGCCGTGCTGACCGCCCTCGCCGAGATCACCGGTGAGGTCGTCGCCAAGGGCGACGAGAAGGTCACCATCCCCGGCTTCCTGACCTTCGAGCGCACCCACCGTGCCGCTCGCACCGCCCGCAACCCGCAGACCGGCGACCCCATCGAGATTCCGGCCGGCTACAGCGTGAAGGTCTCCGCGGGCTCGAAGCTCAAGGAAGCCGCGAAGGGCAAGTAGCCCCGTCCTCCGCCCCGCCGGGTGGCACAACGGCACGCCTCACCCGCGCCGAAGCCGGATAGGCATCCCGCCCACGGGGTAGTACGGACGGCGAGTGCCCTCCGACGACGGAGAGCACCACCCACAGACCAACCGGGCGAACACCCGGCATTCTTCGAAGGACACACGCATGGCCAGCGGCACCGTGAAGTGGTTCAACGCCGAGAAGGGCTTCGGCTTCATCTCCCAGGACGGCGGCGGACCGGACGTCTTCGCGCACTACTCCAACATCTCCGGCAACGGCTACCGCGAACTGGTCGAAGGCGAGCAGGTCACCTTCGACGTGACCCAGGGCCAGAAGGGCCCCCAGGCCGAGAACATCGTCCGCGGCGGCTGACCCCGGAAAATGAGCACCGCCCCGCGACGGCCACTGTAGAGTGGTCTCATCGACGCGGGGTGGAGCAGCTCGGTAGCTCGCTGGGCTCATAACCCAGAGGTCGCAGGTTCAAATCCTGTCCCCGCTACTGACCGAAGGGCCCGGATTCGTCCGGGCCCTTCGTCGTGTCTGAGCCCCGTACCGTCTCGGCCTAGCCGGACCTGACTTACTCCAGCGAGACGACGTTGTCCGGGGAGACGCAGACGCGGCCCGCTCCGATGGCGGCAGCCGTCGCCAGAGCACGGCCGACTACTCCGGCATGACCACCGATGGCGATCCGCACGTCGTCGAGCGTGCTCATCCTCGCCTCGATCACGCCGCGGCGGCCAGCCACCTCCACCTCGAACCGGCCCGCACCGCGCTCGCACACCCGGTACGTGTTCGGCCCGAGCGTGCATTCCCACCGACCCGGAGAGGTCTCGGCCAGGTCAACGAGGGTACGGATCTGCTCCAGCGGACTGGGCCCGGCCGGATGGTTCTCGTCCGCGTGCTCCTCGAACGCTCTACGGGCCAGCAGCGCGAAGGCGTGCCGGCTCACCTCACCGCACTCCGGGCACGTCAAGGCGAACCGGTCGGACCCGGCATCACCTGTATCGGTGATCGTCGGCCGCAGCCCGTTGACCATCGGCTCCAGCGCCTTGCGCTCACGACGCCCCACCTGCCGGCCCTCCCTCCTCGTACGCCGCTCATCTCCGGCGCATTCTCCGCCACGGGCAAAGCCCGGCTCACGGCGACGGACACCGTGTCGGCATGAGCACCTCCACATCGGGCCTACGGTGCATCGGTATGACGCAGCGCATCAGGATCGCGAGCCGTGCCTCGGCCATGGCGACAGCACAGGTCAACTGGCTGATGGCAGAGATCACCCGCATGAGCCCCGGCACCGTGCCGGAGTTCGTCCCCATCACGACGGCCGGCGACACATGGACCGGACCCCTGACCGAAGTCGGCGGCAAGGGCGCCTTCACCAGCGCGGTCGCCCGAGCCGTTCTCGACGGCCGCGCGGACCTCGCGCTGCACTGCGCGAAGGACATGCCTGGCGACGAGCCGGAACCCGACGGCACCGTGTGCCTGTACCCGCGACGCGACGACGTCCACGACGTTCTGGTCCACCCTGCCGGAACCAAGCTCGACGACCTGCCCGCCGGCACCCGCATCGGCACCTCCGCGCCCCGGCGGATCGCCCAGCTCGCCGCCTCCCACCCGCACCTCACCGTCGTCCCCGTACGCGGCAACGCCGACACCCGCCTCGGCCTGACCCGCTCCGGGGACGTCGACGCGGTGATCCTCGCCCTCGCCGGACTACGCCGCTTGGGTCGGGAGGCCGAAGCCACCGAGATCATCGACACCGACCGGATGATGCCCGCCCTCGGCGCCGGCCAGCTCGCCCTGCAGATCCGCGCCGACGACCACGACCTCCTCGATGTCCTCACCCCGCTCACCGATCCCGCCGCCACCCGAGCCGCCCTCGCGGAGCGGACGCTGCTGCGCGCCCTCGCCGGGCACTGCCACGCCCCGATCGCCGGCCACGCCACTGCCCACGCGGCGGGAGAGCTTTACCTGGCCGCCCGGGTCTACACCCCAAACGGATCGGCCATGCTGGCCGCCGCACGGACCGGACCCGACCCGCAGACCCTGGGCCGAGCAGTTGCCCAGGATCTCATCGCCCAGGGCGCCAACGACCTCCTCGCCTCCTCCCGGCGCCGCTGACCGGGCTCCTCCGGGCCTCGGCCATGGCGGCAGCACGGGTCACCTGGCTGATGGCAGGGGGAGATCACCCGCATGAGCCCCGGCACCGTGCCGGAGTTCGTCCCCATCGCGTTCCCTGTCAAGTCCATGTGCTCAGCTCGGGCCGGGCCTCTGAGGTTTCGCCTGGATCACTCTGCTGGGTGAAGTGGCGGAGCTTCCTTTAACGCCTTGCTTGATCCGTTTAAGGAAATGCGGAGGGCCGGATGAGAGGCCTCCGTTGGATGTGCTGGGTTACTCGGTCCCGTCGATGTCCCGGCTCTTTGACCGCAGGAACGCCGTCAGCGGCCCCATGCTGCGAGGGGGCCGCTGACGTCCGACTTGCTCGGGTTCTGTCCCTGACTGCCCGGGGCTCTTGGCCAGGCTGCCTCAGCGGCGGCCGAGTGCGCGGGTGATCCAGTCGGCGTCGCGCCACTGGGCGGTGTTGAGGGTGCCGCGGGCGTCGATGACCTTGGGGGTGGTGGTGCGGGTGGCGAGGCGCTTGGGGTCGATGGTGGTGAAGTGGTGCCACTCGGTGAGGTGGAGGAGGAGATCGGCGTCGTCGACGGCGGCGATGGGGTCTTCGACGTAGTCGAGCTCGGGGTGGAGCTTGCGGGCGTTGTCGAGGGCCTTGGGGTCGGTGACGGTGACGGTGGCGCCGAGGTCGTGGAGGGTCTGGGCGACGGCGAGGGCGGGCGAGTCGCGGATGTCGTCGGTCTCGGGCTTGAAGGCGGCGCCCCAGACGGTGATCCGCTTGCCGCGCAGGTCGGTCCCGAGTTCCTCGCGGGCGAGAGCGATGACGCGCTGGCGGCGGCGGGCGTTGACGGCGGCGGCTTCGCGGAGGATGCCGACGGCCTGGCCGGCGTCGAGCTCGTCGGCGCGGGTGATGAACCCGGCGAGGTCCTTGGGCAGGCAGCCGCCGCCGAAGCCGAGGCCGGGCCGCATGCCGTGGCGGCCGATGCGGTGGTCGTGGCCGAGAATGTCGGCGAGCCCGGCGACGTTGGCGCCGGAGGCTTCGCAGACCTCGGCCATCGCATTGATGAAGGAGATCTTGGTGGCGAGGTAGGAGTTCGCGGCGCCCTTGGCGAGCTCGGCGGTGGCCCAGTCCGTGACGATGGTGGGCGTCCCCGACTCGATGATCTTCTCGAACGCCTGCCGCAGCACCGCTTCGGCCCGGGAGTGGGTGGTGTTGAAGCCGAGGACGAGGCGGTCGGGGCGGAGGGTGTCGTCGACCGCGAAGGACTCGCGGAGGAACTCGGGGTTCCAGGCGACCTCGATGAGGTCCCCGGCGGGGGCGTACTTGCGCAGGATCTCGGCGACGCGGGGTGCGGTGCCGACAGGGACGGTGGACTTGACCGCGACGACGGCCGGGGTCGTCAGGCCGGGGGCCAGGCGGCGGACGGCGTCGAAGAGGTGGGTGAGGTCGTAGGCGTCGCTGTTGGGCTGGTTCGGGGTTCCGACGCCGATGAAGTGCAGGTCGGCGAAGTCGGCGGCCTCGCCGTAGGAGGCGGTGAACTTCAGCTGGCCGGAGGCGGTGTGCTTGGCGAGGAGGTCGTCGAGGTCGCGTTCGAAGAACGGGGCCTTGCCGGAGTTGAGGGTGTGGACCTTGTCGATGTCGGAGTCCATGCCCAGGACCTCGTGGCCGAGCTCGGCCATGCAGGCGGCGTGGGTGGCGCCGAGGTAGCCGCATCCGATGACGGTCATCTTCATGAGCGGGGTCGTCCCTTCGGGTGGGGCCGCCGCTGGCGGCCCCACCCTGACCACCCCGCCCGGAAGGGCGGGGTGGTCAGGAGGGCCCGGCGGCCAGATAGCGGTGGATCCCGTCCCGGATGAACGGCGGGATCGTGAGGATGCCGAGGTGCTCGGGGGCGAAGAACTGGAGCTTGACGCCCTCGGAGAGCGGGAGGCTGGTCTCGTCGCCGTCCCAGGTGGCGGCGAAGAAGGTGATGATCTGCCCGGAGCCGCGGTGGTCGGTGATCTCGAACAGCTCGGTGAGGGAGTCGGCGGCCAGGCCGGCTTCTTCGTCGAGTTCGCGGACGATCGCGGTGGCCGGGTCCTCGCCGGGGTCGCAGCCGCCGCCCAGGAGGCTCCAGTGGGCGGGCCAGGCGATGTGGGGGAGGTCGTCGCGGAGGTGGAGGAGGAGTTCGCCGCGGCGGTTGGTGATGATTGCGACGGCTCCGCGGGCGGGGCCCGGCTCCGGGCTGGCGGGGGTGTCGGAGTGCATTCCGACACGCTAGTGGGGCGGTTGGGGATCACGCGGCAGCCCGGACGGTCCGGTCGGAGAACCAGGCGGCTGTCATCAGGGCCTGCATGCGGGTGCGGTCGAACCGGCCGCCGTGGGCCAGACCCCCCTCGAGGAGGGGACGGAAGCCCGTCGGCGCATCGGTGAGGGCCATGCGGATTTGGGAGTCGGCCCAGTCGGCGAGGTCGCCGTTGAGCCAACTGGGGACCGGGGAGGCGAAGCCGAGCTTGTCCCGGCTGGCCCAGACCTCGCGGGGCAGGCCGAGGGCCTTGGCCGCGTCCCGCAGGATCCGCTTGCCCTGGGCCGGGTGGGTGATCTTGTGCTCGACCGGCAGCCGGTAGGAGAACTCGACCAGGTCGCGGGCGAGGTAGGGGGACCGCCGTTCGAGTGCGCAGGCGGAGGCGAGTTTGTCGCTGGTCATCACCAGCGGCCTCCAGGCCGTGGCCAGGTCGGCCAGTGTCAGGCTGCGGGCCAGGTCCCCGCCGGCCCGGGCCATCGCGTCGGCGACCAGGTCCTTCACCCGCCCGTCCGGGTCCGGTCCGCGCAGGATCAGCCGGGTGACCGCCTCCGCCGGGTCAAGGGGTTCGCCGGCGGTGTGCAGGAGCTTGGCGGCCAGTGGCCGGTATGCCTCCAGCCCGGCGTTCAGGACGGCTTCGGGGCCGAAGAGGACCAGGGCCTGGCGGACGTAGCCCATGAGGAACTCGTCCGGTCCGAGCCCGCCGATCACGACCCGCAGACCGAGGTCGGAGATCTTCCGGTAGGCCATGTGCTCGGAGAACGTGGACGCGTTGCCCATCGGGTAGTCCAGGGCCCGCGTCATGTGCGGCAGGGCATGGGCGAAGTCGACGTGGTCCGGCTCGATCACCACCAGTTCGGCCTTGATGTCCCGGGCGATCATGGCGGCCGTGGAGGACTCGTCCAGGCGGTCCTGGCCCGGGTAGCGGACCGTGACGCAGACCGGGGGCCGCATGAGGTAGGCCAGCACCGCCGAGTCCAGCCCGCCCGAGAGGAGGAGAGCGAAGTCGCAGGCCGGAGACCGGAGGGGGATCTGCTCGGCCAGGATGGTCGAGAACTTCGCCAGGGCCTCGTCGTAGGTGCCGGTGAACGGGGCCCGGTCCTCGAGGTGCCACCAGGTCATCTGGTCGATCGAGCCGGTGGTGACGTCGAAGGACAGCAACGTGGCCGGGGCCAGCAACTGGATCCCCTGGAATGGGGTGTCCACCCCGGTCGGCGTCTCGATCGCGGTGACCTCGGGCCGTAAGACCAGCGGGGCCGGCCCGTAGCCGGTCAGCGTGGTGACCTCGGAGGCGAACGCGAGCCGGCCGCCGTCCAGCCGCCAGTAAAGCGGTTTCTCGCCCAGCCGGTCGCGGGCGAGGAACAGCTTCGCGGTCCGCGGGTCATAGACGGAGATCGCGAACATGCCGTCGAGGCCGTCCAGGCAGGACGGGCCGAGCTTGGCCCAGGCCCGCAGCAGGAAGTGGGCGTCCGACTCCCGCTCGCCGATCGTGATGCCCCAGGCGGCGGCCTGCTGCCGCCAGTTGTAGATCTCCCCGTTGAAGGCCAGCAGGAGTCCGGTGTCCCGGTCGAGGTAGGGGCCGGGCGTGGCCTGCGGGTCGACGATCAGGAGGGTGTTCATGGCCAGCACCGCCCGCCCGTCCCGGGCGGCGGCGTGCATGGTGCCGTCCGGGCTGCGGTAGTGCTGCGAGTCGCCCATCGCGGCGACGGTCTTCTCGTGCCGGAGAGCATCTCCTCCGGCCAGTCCTGCGATTCCGCACATCTGGTTCACCCCCGAGCGTGAAGTCGTGGCGCCTTGGCGGCGGTCGCCGCCGGGAGCCCCTTCCTGGCGTCCCGGCGGCGGCCAGTGCCCTCATCACACCCGCTGGCCGGTGGTGTCAGGGAGGGCTCGCAGGGGGGCTCACAACTCGCGAAAGCGGTTCACTCAGGGTCCGCAGGGCAATACCCTCGGTGTCCCGTGGCGGAGGACAACCGTCCTTCCCGACCCGGCCGGAAGCAGTGCGGCTGAATCCGCGCTCGCGCGATCCGGCCCCGTGGCGTTTCCTCGTCAGCGTCCTCACCGCATTGCTGACCTGGAGGAAGAGGGGATTTCTGGTGGCGTCGACCAGCCGTCGGAAGCGTCCGCCGAACGCGGACCTGGCCCGGCTCATCGAGACCTGCGGCGCGAGCCACAAGTCGTTGGCCCTGCGGGTCAACCAGCTCGCCCAGCAGGCAGGGCTGGAGACGGACTACTCACACACGTCCGTCGCGAACTGGTGCATGCGAGGCATGATCCCCAAGTGGCCGGTGCCGACGTTGCTCGCGCAGGCCATCGGCGAACGACTCGGCCGGCCGGTGTCTCTGTCTGAAATCGGTATGGGCGATGCGGAGACACCGGACGCGGATGTGGGGTTGGATTTCCCGCGGGACCGTGGCGATGCGGTCCGAGTGGCCACCTCGTTCTGGAGTTTCGTGAACCGCCGCGACTTCCTGACCGGATCCGGCTTCGCCGTGTCCGCGTTCACCACCCCCGTGACCCGCTGGCTGGTCGCCCCCGCCGACGACGCCGCAGACATGGCCGGCGGCAAGAAAGTCGGCCGGGCCGACCTGGAAGAACTCCGCGACGCGGCCGACGAGGCCCGCCGCTGGGACTCCAAATACGGCGGCGGGAACTGGAAGGCCAACTCCGTCACCGTCTGCCTCCAGGAACGGGCTGCCCCGCTGCTGCGGGGCTCCTTCACCGACGCAGTCGGCCGGGACCTGTTCTCCGTGACCTCCGAGCTGTCACGGCTGGCGGGGTGGACGGCCTTCGACGTGGGCCAGCACGACGTCGCCCAGCGGCACTTCATCCAGGCCCTCCGCCTGGCCCGCGCGGGCGGCGACGTCCAGCTCGGCTGCTATGTCCTCACCACGATGGCGATGCAGTCGCTGCTGCGGGGCTTCGGCTCCGAGGCCGTCGACATGGCCCAGGGAGCCTTCGAGCGGGCCAAGGGGCAGGCCGCCCCCAGGGTGCTGGCGTTCACCAAGCTGATCGAGGCCCGTGCCCATGCCCGGGAAAGGGACGCCAAGGCCGCCTCACGGGCCCTTGCGGCGTCCGAGGACCTCCTGGGCCAGGCCGAGGCATCCAGCGGCTCAGAGCCTGCCTGGATCGACTTCTATCACCATGCCCGCCTCTCCGCCGACGCCGCCGAGGTTTTCCGCGACCTGAAGAATCCCAAGGCGGCTCTCGCCTGGAACCAGCAGGCCGCCGCTATGCCGTCCGGGGTGTTCACCCGCTCGGTCGGGATGCGGCTGGCGATCGTGGGGACCGCCCACCTCCAGGCCCGCCAGCTGGACCAGGGCCTGGAGCTCGGCAACCGGTCCGTGGACATTCTCGCCCGCGTCCAGTCCTCCCGGGCTAAGGACTACGTCCGCGAGTTCAACACCGCCCTCGCCCCCTGGCGGCGCGAGCCGGCCGTCCGCGAGTTCCTCCACCGCACTCGCACCGAGCTCGGCGTCGCCGCCTGAGACGGCCTTCCCCCTCCTCGAGGAAGGGGGAAGTACGGGCGAACGTGCTCAGTCGCGTACGACTTCCTCATGCGCCATCGCGTACGGATATCTGTGCTCAGCCGCTTGTTCGAGCCGAGAGGCGGCTGAGCATGCCTGCTCCCTCCCGCCCGCATCGGCCACCAGAGCTGCAAGGGCCGCACCGTTGGCCAGGAGAACGTCACCCGTTCCGCCCTCTGCAGAAAGACGTCCGGGTAGCATCGTGCGGACGCACATCACCGCGAGGCGTGCCTTGCCCGGACCCACCTCCGGGCTCTGGTGAATCCAGCTGCCGCTGGGAGGTGACGCAGTGGTGATGCATGGCGTTTCTCTCGTCTTTGACCGCCTTTGCGCACTCGGCGTTTGTCGTGGTGGGGCGGCATGACGCGGAGCGTGCAGGAGCTGTCTTGTCATCGAAGAACGTCACCAACCGCCAGCAGATCGCCCGGGCGCTCAACAAGGCGACCGGCTGCGGATACCAGCGGGCTCTGGAACGCGTCGTCGACGCCGCCGAGCGCAAACTGCTGCCCCGGGTCCTGGACGCGGCCGGCCGTGCGGAGGCCGTCCGGATTCTCACCGACCCGGCTGCGGCCGCCCGAGTCCCCAGCCGCATGCTCGCGAGGGACTACCTGAAGGACCTGGTCGCGGAGCTCCGTCTCCTGGGATGGGGAGCCGGCGACCATGAGCCCGAGGTGGACTGCTTCGGCCTCACGGTCTACGCGGGGCCTGTCGCGGGTCTCAGCTTGTCCGTGGGACGCGCAGATGACGATGCCGACGGCGATGAACACGATCCGGATGACCCGGGCCAATCGGACCTGACCAAGCCGCTGTACCTGACCTCGATGTGCCCGTCGGGCAACGCGACTGTCGAGGACTTCGAGGACGGCCTCGCGGACTGCTCCACCGAAGCCGTCCGCGTCACCGCGCGCCGCATGGACTCCAAGCTCGGAAAGACCCGGCTCCACCGGGTTTGGGGCACAGAAGAGCACTCCACCGCGTCGTGTCCGATCTGCGCAGACCGGTATCCCGAGCACCATCTGCTGAAGAACTCGCCCAGCGCCATCCCCGTGTGCCCCGCCTGCATCTTCGACGGCGACCAGGCCTACCGCACCGATCTGCCGTACCTCGCGGTCCAACTCGACCGGCTTCTCCACGACGACCTGGCCGCTCCGGCGGGATGGGACGCGGTCGCGGCCGTCCTCGCCCTGACCTGCGGCCCCAACCTGGGCACGCGGCTCGACCGCGAACTGAAGGAGCGCGGCGGCTGGCCGATCGTCATGGAACGTTGGGGTGAGCCGCTGGAGCGATCCTGGATCTGGCTCCCGCCGCCCGCTCACCGGCACGAGGCGTTCAAGCACCTGGGCGCCGGCGCGACCCTGGCCGCGCTCGTCGACGCCGTCGACCGCCACGACCCCACCGCCCGCGCCGCGGCGAAGGCCCTGTGCCGGGAATCCGGAGTGCGCTGGCGCGACGCCCTGTGGCCCGCCGCCATCGCCTACGCCGTGGCTTTCACGACCCAGAGCCACGAGCGCGACCGCCACCGCACCCCCTTCCACGTCGTCCACTCCCTCAGCGACGGACTCGGGCAGACCATGAAGCCCTTCGCCGTCAGCGGGGACGCCTCGAACGTCGAGTACGGGCTCGAAGCGCTGCTCAAGTACCAGCTGTTCCCGATGCTCCTCGGGCACAGCCTGGATGAAGAACCCGACGACCCCCGCCGCCGGTACGGAGCGCAGCCTGACGACGACCGCCCCGCCCGGAGCCGGGCCGACGCCCACCTCACCCACGGGATCGACCGGGCGAACCAGGTCGCTGTCGTCCTGGGCAAGATCCCCTTTACGCTGGCCGGCGTCCCGGTCTGGGACGGCGCAGGAGTGGCCGGAGTCGATGCCCAGGGCCTGGGAAGCACCGCGCCCGCGAACGACCTGTGCCGTGCGATCCGGGAGGAAGCCCGCCAGCAGGCGGCTGAAGCCCTCTACGACCTCGACGGGCGCGACGCGGTCGACGCCGACCAGGCGTGGGCCCGCAGCGGCTGGTGGATTCCCTCGGACCACGCCCCCCACGCGGTGCGCCAGGCGCAGCAGTTCCTCCCCGTGAAGACCAGGGTCCACGCACTGTGGCTCGGGCCCGCTGCGCAGCTCCCCGAACCCGTGGAGATCTGCGTCGACATCACCAGCGTGAACGCGCACAGCACCGGCCCCCGCGACGTGCCGTGGCTGCAGGTGTCGGACGGCCGCTCCGTGTTCGGGCTGACGCTGTCGGACGTCGCGCTGATCCGCCGGGCCGAACCCGGGGACGAACTCACCGAGGTCTGGCCCTCCGACCATCCATCGAACCGCGGGGATGACGCCCCGGCGACCGAGACGAGCCCCGCCACGTCGGACGAGTCGCTGCCCACGCTCGATGAACTGTCCCTGCTGACCAACCAGTTCCTGCATCTGGCCGGACACCGGCTCGGCGAAGGCTGGAAGAGCGTCGACGAGAGGGCCTACGCCGCCCACCAGCGCCTGGAGAAGGCTCTCGAAGCCGAATACACGGGCTTCGCGGCCACGAGGGTCAAGGTGTGGATCAACCTGTTCGACACTACGCACCCCTGCCCGAGCGGACAGACCCAGGCCTTGCCCGCGTACGCGCTGACCGGCAAGCCCTACGAGGTGGAACTCGACGTCCACGCGCATGACCCGTCCTGCGGCTGCGGCCAGGAGTACGGCTTCGGCGACTTCTCCGACCGCGTCAGCCAGCTCCTCATCGTCCTGTGCCTGTACGGCGGACTGATGGAGGCCCACCCCATGATCGAGACCGCCACCGCGACAGGTGATCCGAACGAGCACGAAGCCGTCCTACGCGACATCACCTGGGAGGTCGACGGACCCGACAGCTACGACTTCCGGGAGATCCAGCGCCGGGTGATCCGGGACATCACCGACCCGGAATCGGACCTGAACACCGACACCAACCCGACCTACATCCTGCCGTACATGGCCGCGGACGGCTGGTACCTGCCCGAAGGCGGGACCTCGATGATGTTCCACGGCCGCCAGCACGAAGACGACTGACCACAACGGGCCGCCGCGCACCGCCGCCCCACGATCGGGATATGGCAGAGGGGCCTGCGTTGAGATCCTCAACCCGGCAGCCGTGCCGGGCGCTGGACCACCGAGGCAGTGGGCGTGCCATCCCGCGCGTGGGGCTGCGGCGCCGGTTTGCCATACCGGAATCGGTATGTATACCGTTCGCGGTATGACTCGGGCTTCAGACGATCAGGCAGTACGCGACCTTGCCTATGCCATCGCCCAGCAGGTCCATGACCTGCGCCACGAGAAGGGCGTCAGCCAGTCCGATCTCGCCTCGCGGGCAGGGACGCGTCAGCCTCATGTCTCACGCTTGGAGGCCGCCCGCTCCCTGCCCAGCCTGGAACTGCTGGTGAGGATCGCCGAAGGTCTCGACGCCACCATTACCGTCACTCTGACTCCGAGATCCGCCCAGCCGCGCAGCGCGGCTACCTCGCCTCGCGAGGTGACCGCGTGAGCCGCCTGAGGTGGTTCGACCAGCGGCGTTCCTGGAAACACCGCCACTACGGATACGGGCTGTACGTCGGCTATTTGGTCGCTTCCTTCGTGGTGCGTCCACTTCCCTTGCCGAGAAGCGTCGCCATCGCTCTCTCCGTCGGACTGCTGATTGCGGCAGGCAGCGGCCTCGCAGCCATGTACCGCCACCATGGACGGCTGTGTGAGCGCTGTGTCGAGGAGATGCCCCTGAACCCCCAGGAGACAGCCAGCAAACGGAGGAGCCTCCTCAGGCTCTACCATGCGTCAGTGGTCCTGGCCGTCTTCAACGTGTCTGTGATGGCCGTGTTCCTGCTCGCCCTCACGCGAGAGTGGACGGCTCTCGAGATCGTCGCGTTCGAGGTGATCCTCGTGACGAGCCTCGCAGCGATTGTCAGCCAACGGAGCCACAGCAGGCTCCAGCCGTGGTGCCCGTGGTGCCGGCACGGCGGCCGCGGCCCGCGGGAGGTACAAGGAGATCCGGAGCCGACTGCCGGCCATGGCCGGCCACTGCCGGCCATGGGGTGACAGATGCCCAGTAGCAACCGCTTCGATCAGCCGCCGACCTCGGTCCACGTGGCGGGCGCCGCGCCAGGCGATGGCTGGCAGTACGTGGCCTTCATGCGTGCCCGCGTGTCGGGGCACAAGGGCAACTCCGTCATCCGGCGCCCAGATGACGGCACCGGCGTGGTCGGGGCAGAGATCATCGGCGTGGCGGTCTGTCTCCTTCCGCTGCCGAGGGGGACGGCAGTCCGAGTCAACGCCTCCTCTGAGACCAACGAGTACGTGCTCCGGCTCGCCGCAGGCGAGAGACTGCCTCTCCCCCCGGAGATCCGCCACCTACGCGACATGTTCACGATGGTGACTGAAACCGGCCCCTCCCCCCACCGTCTCCTCGACCCCCGGCTGACGGTGGTGGACCGGCTGGAGAACGCTGTCGCCGGGCGCAAGGAGTGCCTGCCGTTCGACCATCTGATCGCCGCGCTCGAAACCTCCATGAAGAGCACGAAGCGGCGGACGGAGCGCCTCACCAGGCTGGCGGGGGAACCCGGCTTCACCGCTGACTACACGGACCGCAACGGGCAGGGTGTCTGTGCTTTCGTGGAGACCAAGGACAGCGCTCCAGTCGGGCCGGTGATGTTCGTCCCACTGCCCGAAGCGATCGACTCGGCGTGGGGTGAGACGGCTGCGGTCCTGCTCGCCTTCCTCTATGCACGAGCGGCTGGCCACGAACATCCGGTGATCTACAACGACAGCCAGGGCACGGTGGATCGCCTGCAGCCTCCGAAACCCACGAGGTCTCTCCGGCAGGTGTTGTGCCCGTCGGCGCCTCCTGTGATCCAGCGTCTCCTTGAACATCCCCATCTCGCACGCATCCGTACTATCAGGACAAGTTGGGTCCCCCGGTACTCCACTGCCGCCCAGGGCGCCACCGATCAAGTGGCGCGGCTGGTGACCGGTGGCGTTGTCCCGGACGGGACCGTGAAACTCACGGTTCAGCAGGTCCTCGACGAGTCACCGCTCACCACCCTTCACGAGCTCCAGCAGCGCGGGGCTATCAGCGGCCTGGAATACTCGTTCAGCAGCAGCGGACCGGCACATCGGCTCACCTTCCTGTGCGCAGCACACGCAACTCATCAAGGGCAAGGTCTGACTGCCATGTCCACCGGGTCCACCAAGAAGGCGGCCAAGACCAACGCCGCCGGCGCACTGTTGCGTCAGGTCAGCGCACTCCGGGACCGATCCGAGCAAGGCTGATCTCCGTCACCACGGCAGAGCCACGACCGGCCATGGAGGCCCCTGCGCCTCGTTGCCGGTCGCGTCCCCCGCCGTGCGCCCCCTTGGACGTGGCCCGCGGTACCCCGAGCTCCCGGGCCGTGCTGCGCAGCTTCCGTGCGCAGTCCCGAACGTCCCCGTGCCGGCACCACCCCACTCACGCCTTCGCCCAGTCCCGCCAGGCCGAGCACGGCCCCGCGCGGCTGCCTGGCCGGACAGACACCCGCCAAGTGTTCTCCGCTGGCGGGCGGTGACCGGTCCGGCTGATTCGGCATGGGGAGCCCGCGCCGTGCGGGACAATCGCCCCGGCGGGCGCAGCGCCCGGGCAGGCACGACGCACGGGCGGGGCGATGCAGGACGTACGGGAACTGCTGGCCGAGTACGGCCAGGTCCACAGCGACGAACTGTCGGAGGGGGACCGCCACCGGCTCCTGGTCGACGTCGTGGCGGCGCTGATCCGGCGTACCGACCCCGATGCGACGCTCGTCTACCGCTCGCCCGATGAGCCGGCCGTGTTCTTCGAGCTCGCCGGACGCGACTACGCGATCACGGTGACGACCGCAGTGGGCGAGGACGCGGTCACCGCGGCCCGCGCCGCGGCGACCGCCCGCGAGCGCGACCTCGGGCCGGGCGTGCGATGGGTCCTGATCTGCGCGAGGGTCGCAGGCCAGGAGATCGGCGCCGAGGGGGTGAGTGCCGTCCTGCGGACGCAGGGCGTCCTCCTGGACCGGGACCATCTCGAGGCCGCCGTCTGCGACCTCACCTCGCTCACCGCTCTGATCCGCGCGGCCTTCCGGCCGCCACGACCACCGCACACTCCGCTCCACGAGCTCCTGCTGCATGAACCTGCGGATCCCGCCCCGGCGCTGGCCCCGGAGGCTCGCCCGTCCGGGGCGCCGAGCGTGCCGTCCCAGACACCGGCCGGCGTCGACCTCAGCGTCGTCCTGTCCGGCGAGTCCTGGCCGGTGCGCCCGACCGGGATGGCCTGGGAATCCGTCGCCCGCGCGCTGATCACCACCGAGGCGGGTGTCGCGGAAGTAGACCTGCAGCGGGGTGGAACCAGGTGGCGGCTGCCCCTGCCCGGCGTCCACGGCGCCGCGGCAGTGTCGGCGGACGGCTCGGTGTGGGTGCTGTGCGGGCCGGCCGTGGTGCAGTGGCGCGACGGCGTGCTGCGGGCGGTCGGCGGCGGATTCGAGGCGAACGCCAGCCTGCTGCTCGGCCCCGACTCCAGCGTGTGGGTCCTGTCCGGGTCCGGAGCGACGCTCGGCACCGGAACCGGCTCGACCCTGGCGCTCACGCGCCTCGACGAGCAGGTGGGCGACCAGCAGCGCTTCGCCCTCGACTTCGACGCGGCGGTCCGCTCGGCCGCCTGGCTCGGCGAGCGGCGCTTCCTCCTCGCCGCCGGCGGCCACAGTGCCATCGTCGACCTCGCCGTCAGCACCAGCGCCGGAACACGCGAGGACTGGATGCTGACCCCGGTGTCCTACCCGGGACACCTCGCCCGCAGCGGCGGCGACACCGTCCTGGTGGCGGGGCGGGCCGGCTCGGGCGTCGGCGTGGAACTGCACGTCCTCGACACCGCCGGCCGCACCAGCACCACGGTCGCCGAAGTACAGCTCGGCGACGTCCTCGGACTCGTCCAGAACCCGGCGGGCGGACCCGCGTACCTGCTGGGAGCGCGGCCGACGAACGACACCGACGCCGTCCACCCCGTGCTGATGAAGGTCACCGGCCACGCGGCAGCCGCCGCGACGAGCGCCCCGGACCCTCTGCCGCCGGCCGTCGACGCCTACGCCGAGGTACGCCGCCTGGCCCGCGGCGCGAGGAGCGACTACGCGCTGGAGAAGTTCCCGCTGCCGGACGGCAAGGGCGGCATGGGCATCGTCCACGAGGCCGTACACAAAGCGACCGGGACCGTCGTCGCCTTCAAGAAGCCCCGCTCGCTGCGCGAAAACCTGACCGCGCGGATGCTGCGCGAGATTGAGGTGGCACAGAAACTCGGCACCAACCGTCACGTGATGCCGGTCCTCGACTTCAGCCCCCGCGCCGAGTGGTTCGTCATGCCCATGGCCCAGAACACCGCCGAACGCCTGCAGCCCGAACTGCAGCAAGATCCGACCGCCCTGCGGGCCCTGGTCGACGCGGTCGCCTCCGCCCTGGCCGACGCCCACCGCCTGGACTACCTGCACCGCGACATCAAGCCCGCCAACATCCTGCTCCTCGACGGCCGCTGGGTCCTTGGCGACTGGGGCATCGTGCGCCGCCCCCGCGGACAGACCACCAACCCCAACCGCACCGGCACCAAGATCGGAACCATCGAGTTCGGCGCCCCCGAGCTGTCCGTCGACCCGCACAATGCCACGCCCACCAGCGACATCTACAGCCTCGGCAAGGTCATCGGCTGGCTGCTCACCGGTCTCCCGCCGGAAGTGAACGTACCGCTGCTGCCCTCAGGGCCCTGGCGAGGCATCGTCCGCAGGTGCACCTACCGCGACCCGCGACAGCGCCCGCAGACGATCGCCGACTTCCTCGACCTGGTCGACCAGGAGACCGCACCGCAGACCGGCCTGCCCGTCGCACGGGCCCACCAACTTCTGACGGCCGCCCAGGACGGGGACGCCGACGCCGCCCGCCGGCTGCTGGCCCTGGTCGCCGACCACAACGACGACTACGAGCTCTACCTCGACGTGCTGACCGGCCTGGACATGGAGACGATCGCCCCGCTCCTGATGGACCACCCCGAGCAGACCCGCACCCTGGTGGAGGCGATGACCGGGCATGTCCAGGGCGATGGAACCGGCTGGCCGCACTACAACGAATCCAAGCGGGCCATCGCCTGGCTACGCGGCGTTGCCCGCCACGCTGCCGAGGAACAGCAGTGGGACCTCCTGGAGGAGGCCGCCCGCGGCATGTGTACCTGGGACGAGGCGTCCAACGAGTTCGATCAGCAGAACGCGACCCGCAACTGGCTGCGCCGACTGCGCGGCCAGGCCGCCCGGATCGTCGCCGACGCGCTGCGAGACCACCCCGACAGCGCCCGCTTCTACCACGAACTCGCCGGCGAGCGCGGTGTAGACATGGCCATCCGCAACGCCGTGAACCCCCCGACCGGCAACTGACCAGCGCCAGCACCCTGCACCACGTGAAGACCGTGAACATCGCCCGCGAGCTCAAGGCTGGCTTTGTTCACGAGTTGTTGTGAAGTCAATTGTTCACGGGTTCGGGAGGCACCTGCGCGGTGTCCTGTTCGATGTTCACCGAAGGTGACAGCGCCCCGGTCCGCGAAGCTCTGCCCCGCCTATTGGAGGCTCCATCGGTGAGGGTGCCCGGGCTCGGTGGGGCAGGCGAAGATGTTCAGCAGGCCGTCTCGGCCGATCGTGAGTTGCGTGGGGCAGCGGTCCCGTAGGTGCTCGGCGACATCCCATTCCTCGGTGGGCATCCAGCTGCCGTTGGCGCCGCTCCACTCCGAGCTGTCGACGGTCAGCAGCAGGACCATGGGTGCGGCGCAGGTTTCGCAGTTGACCGGGTGCGGGTCGGTCGTGTGCCAGGAGGGGAATCCACCCACGCGGCAGCCCTGGGGAATCGACAGGTCATGGTGGTAGGTGACCGGCTCGTCGTCCAGGCCGCGCTTTTCCGCCTTGCGTTCCTCCGCTTTCTCCCAGGCGTCGATCCTTCTCCACAGCCTGGTCGGCAGCGAGCCAGCGTACGGGTAGGTGACGACCTGTTCGGGGTGCAGCACGCAAGGCTCGGCGACCGCACCCTCGAAGCCGACGAGCATCGGCTGCGGAGGGGCGTCCAGCGGCACAGCGATCTGGTCGGAGTGGCGCCAGCGTACGTGCAAGGCCAGGCTGTGGCGGCTCGGGCCATGTGCCTCGAACGGGCACCAGAGGACCTGGAGCAGGTCGCAGCCGTCCGGGCCGGGCAGGAGGCCGGGCACGTCCCGCCGGTACAGCTGGACCAGGCCGATCAGCGGGATCGGATCACCGTCGGCGATGTCCCGTTCACGGTGCCTGCGGCCGAGCTCCTTGAGCAGGACCCGTTCCTCGTCGTTGGGTCGGTCACGGGCCCATGCATCGGCGAGCACCTGACGCCCGCGACGGATGTCCGCGACGCGGTACCCGCTGCTGCGCTTGTGCGGCTCGGTGCAGACCGGCCACGGTTCGTCGGCCGGCCACAGCAGAGGACCGCCGACCGAGCTGACCGACGCATCCGGACTTCCCGGCCGCGGATGCAGGCGCGTCGTCACACCACGAAGCGCCCCCAGCTTCGGGAAGAGCTTCTCAACGTGCACGGGGCGCGGCGGCGTAGTCCTGGTCATGGCGGAGACCCTAAGCCACCACATCGGACATGATCACGCGTGCCTGTGCTGTCCGAACCCGTGAGCTTTTCGATTCGAGAGAGCGGGCCGGATGACGCCCGGCCAGGTGAACAAGTGCTGTCGTTCTCGCGTACAGAGCCACAAGGCCCGCCCCGAGGCCGACTGCTGCTGCTCCGAGCGCAGATCCGGCCCCAGGCACGGCTCCGCCCATGCGGTCACGCGCGGCTATGCCACCGGCATCCTCCCGCCCACACCTGATGCGTCACCCGCGCGGGGAGGAGACGACGGGCGAGAGCAGCGCCGATGACGCGCGCCTTCCCTTGCCCGTGGATCTGACGGATCAGCTTCTGCTCACACCGTGCCAGGAACGCGTCGGGCTACGCCGTCATGCGCGCCAGATCCTTCACGATGTCCAGGGACGACGGACTCAACCCGTCGCCGTCCGCCTCCTGCATCACCCGACGGGCGAAAGCTCGGGTGGTGCGGCGGGGGAGTACACGGGTGTTGAAGGCCGTCGACGCTCCCAGCATCGTGGTCCCGAGGTGGTGGGCGGCGAGGCTCAGGTCCCGTCGATCACCCGCGGCACGTACGGCGCTCACGAGTTCGCGGGCGCTCTCAGCGACCTCCCGCTGCTCCTTGCGTACGGTGCGGGCCGCGTCGACGGCGACGTACACGAGCACCGGCGCGAGCGGGAGGAGACCCGCCGCGGCGAAGCCGGCCGACATCACCTCATCCCAGCCCATGTCCAGCCACCACAGAAGAAGGGGGGTGACGGCGGCGGTCAGTATCGGCCAGGCGACGGCCGAGCCCCACGCCGCAGCGGTGAACCGGCGGCGCACCGCCGCCGGGGTCAGCGCCGGCGCGGGTGCTTCCTCGTCCTTCATGCAGAGCATCATGCCTGCTCACACGGACAGGCCGCCGCCGAGGGGGCGGCCCGGACGTGCTGATCTGGCCAGCACGCTCGGCGGGCTGATGGCGCCGGACGTGGTGTCCCCCTGATCAAGCCCCGCTTCGTACGGTGTCACCGGGCCGCCCCCGTGCCGGGGTCTCGGGGGCGCGCGAACGGAATGGCCGACCAGCCCTGCTCCAGAACCGCGTTGTGGTCCAGGAACGTGTGCCCTTGGAAGAGCGGTCGCAGCGCCGCGCCACCGCCGGCGGCGCTCGCGCGCAGGACGTCGGCCAGGCTCGTGCCGGTGATGGTAACCGCGTCCTCCAGCTCCTGAATGGAGGTCACGGTCACCGGCACGCTGGTCGACGGCAGCTCGCTCCGGTGCTCGGACGTGTTGATCTGGTGGAACTGCTCCGCAGTGACGACCATGCCGACCATCGGGCGATCCCGCGGGATGTGGTCGAACTCGGGGTGCGCCCCGGAGCGGATGCGGTCGGCCGAGTTGTCGACCTGCTTGAAAGCCTTGCGGAACTGGCTGTCGAGGATCGTGGTGAAGTTCTCCGCGCCCAGGCGCAGCGCCTCGCCCGGCCGGGTCGACTTGACCTCGACCAGCAGCACGAGGTCCGGGAAGACCACGATCCAGTCGACCGACTTCCCGCTCTGCTTCTTGGGCAGCTTGTACTCCACCTCGGGGTGCACCTCGGCGTCGGTCAGCAGGGCGAGCTGCCGGCCCACGTACCGTTCGAACAGGTGGCCCACGTCCCGGGTGAAGGCCTTGCCCCGCTCCGAGTTGTTGTCACCCCCGGTGTAGTACAAGCCGAGTGGCGTGGCCTTGCCGAGCACCGCGGCCGGGACCGGCACGAGGTAGCCGCCGGGCATCCCGCCAACCAGGGGGCGGGCCCGCAGCGGGTTGTGGGTGTAGCGCCTCACGAGCGGGTCGGCGCCGGCAGGGAAGCTCGTACGGAGCCTGAGCTTGGTGGTGGCGAAGTGCCGCCGCAGCACCGCCTTGACCTGTGCGGGAGAGCGCAAATGGTCGAACTCGACGTAGTCGCGTGCCGGGTACCACTCCACAGCGAACCGGCCCCGGCGGCGCGGGTCCGGGTGGAGGGTGGCGCAGGCCCAGACGAGCTCGGCGAGGCCGACGTAGTCGGTCAACGAGCAGCCGAGCAGCTCGTGATCCCATCCGGGACGGATGACTTCCAGACCGCCGTCGGGGTGCGGCGTCTGCTGCAGCAGGGCGACGGACCGGCTGAGCTGTGCGTAGTCGCTCTCCTGCCAGCCGCCCTGCTGGTGCGTGACGCGCTGGAGGAAGCGCTCCAGCCGGAGCCCGCCGGCGGGCTCGTGGGTGATCGGGTCGTCCAGGGCCAGGTAGAGGCCGACGATCTCCGCGAGGTCGTCTCTCGTCGCGGCAGGCTTGGTCTCGCTGCCCAGAGCCAGGGACACCCACGCCACGTCCTGCAGGGCCCACGGCCCGTACGGGCTGAGATCCCGCTTCCCGAGGTCACGGACGGCCGGAAGCCCCGGACTGGTGGCCGCGATCAGCCGGACCAGCGAGTCCGTCGAGTGCCGCAGGACGCGCTCGATGTACCGGTGTTCCGGTACGGGGTGCGAGGGAAGGAGATGCCGCATACCCGGGATTCTTCACCCCGCCTGACCTGCCGCGCACCGAGATTCCCCGCCCGCCAGGACGCCACGGGGCCTCGACCTGCCGAACCATGCCACCGACTTCCTCCGCACCGCGCTCGCCTAGGGCGTCACCCCACGGGTCCTACACCGAGCCCTCGGCCTCCAGACTCCTGAGCGCGCCGGCCGCCGCAGCTGCGACGGGATCCTGCGGCGGGGCAACCTGGACGGTCCGCGAGAGGGCGAGGCGCGCGGTCTCGTCACGGCCGTGCAGATGCGCGGCGATTCCGAGGGCGTACTGATCGGCGGCGTCCGCGAACAGCTCGCGCGCCTGCTTCCAGGCGTCATCGCTCAGGCGGCGGGCCTTGTGCCCGTGATCGCCGTTGTCGGCGCCGGCCGCGTACCCGAGCACCCGCCAGTCCTCGGACTGGCCGCCGTGCGCGCGGAAGAGAAGTCCCGTCGTGGAACCCTCAGGGACGGCGCTGGCCCAGTCCAACGCACGCTGGAACGCGCCGGGGGAGCCGCCCCGTGCTTCCCACAGGCGTTGCAGTTCGTCCTCGGAGAAGGGGCGGTGGATGCCGCAGCGCCGCGCGTCGATGGCGGCCTGGACCAGCCGGTGCCCTTCCGGATGACTCCGCGCTCCACGCCGGTAGTGCTTGATCAGGTTCTCGCCGCCGACGAGCGACTCTGCGAGCCCCTTGCTGACGGGGTAACCCATCTCGCGGAGCCGGGACCGCTCCCGCGGGGACAGCGTAAACGGCACCGGGATGCGATCCGCGTACTCCAGCAGGACCGTCCGCGCCGGCGCGATGGCGGCCGAGCCGTCCCGCAGGACGCGGTCGCACCAGAAGGCGTCGACGCTGGCCAGCACCATGGCGTGCGGGAGGACCTGGTCCAAGACGCCGTGGCCGAGCAGGACGAGGTCGGCCGGCGCCAAGCCGTCGAGCCACAGCACGTGCGGACCGATGCCGCTGAACAGGTCTTCCAGGTCCGGCCGGGCGGCGAGGTCGGCAACGGTGAGCTGGTACAGACGCCCGTGCGGGAGGCCGCTGCGGACCGCCTCGTACATCGACCGCGTGATGCCCGACAGGGGAGGACCGACCAGCAGCACCATGGGGTTCACGGGTCCGGCAGCAGATTCCAGCAGCCGGATGACTTCCTCGACCGGGCCGCTGGGGTCACCGGGCTGGCTCACGCAGAACCCCCCGCAGGAACCGAGGACGTGCCGAAGACCTCATCCACCTCGGCGAGCAGCGCCGGATTGACGATCCGCACGATCGCCTCGACGTCAGCGCGGCTCGCCGCCGGCCACAGTACGGCGCGCGCCGTGCGGTACTTCGCCGCCAGGCGCTCGCGCTTGTCCTGCGGAAGCTGGGCAGCCCGGTCGGGGTGGCTGTTGTGGGCGTTGTCGGCGATCTTCACGAGCGTCGCCGCCGGGTCGGCGGTGATGCGCCGGATCTTCTCCTCGTACGCCGTACCCGGCTGGTTGGTCACCGCCTCGACGATCTCGACGACGCGCGCCGGGACGCCGGCGTCCAGCAGCGCTTCGGCCGTCCAGTCGGTGTCCTCGACGATGTCGTGCAGCAGGCCGGCCATGACGAGTTCGTCCCCGAGCGGCGCGAGCCCGGCGGCCACCGAGCGGACATGTTCGATGTAGGGGCGGCCGATCTTGTCGACCTGCCCGGCGTGGGCGCGCTCGGCCAGAAGGTCGACTTCGCGGACAGACTTCATGCTTCCTCCTTCACCGGGTGGGCCCGGCTTCGACAGCGGCCGTCACCGGCCGGCTGGGGAACACCCTGCCCTGCGCGCGGTGCAGGGCCCGGCGGCGCGCGTGTCCGTCAGCGGGCGGCAGGGCCTCGACGGCGTCGCGGGGCTCCAGTTCACCGGCGATGACGCGCGGCGCCTGGCCGACAGGCACCCTCTGGCCCGAGACGACTCCATATCGCCGCAGGTGGCCGAGCAGGTCCAGAGCGAGAGCGGGCGGCACATGAGAGAGCGTGATCTCCACCTCGCTGGCGTCGTGGTCCAAGGTCACGCTCCCGCCGACCGGCAACGCGTACTGGCCCTCCGGCACGTGATCGCGGCCGGACCAGAACGAGGTCTTGCGGTCCGGTGCGTCGCAGGGCCGCACACCCCCGACACCGTGGATGCCCGGCACGAGCTGCTCGATGAGCCCGTTCAGCCCGATACGAGCCTGCCGATGCGCCTCGCTGCGGTGGGCGTCCGCCAGAGCTTCGCGCAGGGTGTCCTTGTACGCGGGCATCAGCCGCCGCAGGACGTCCGCAGCGATCGCGTCGGGGGCACGGTCCATCGAGACGGTGATCGGCTCCGCGCGCCAGCCGCAGTAGCCGTGGGGGTACCCGGTTTCGACGCGGAGGCGGCGGCCGGCGGGGCCCTTGCGTGAGCGGCCGTGGTGCATGAAGACGAAGTGCATCCCGTCGCGGTGGCGCACCGTCACGTTGCCCCAGTAGGCGGGCAGCATGGTGTGTGTCCAGCCGCCTCCCTCGACGTCACGGGTGTTGAGGGCTTCCGCGATGCCGCGCCCGAGAGCGTCGAAGTGCGTCAGGGTCCGCGCCAGCTCGTCGTTGCGCTGGGCTTCGCGCAGGAAGTCGTCATCGGGGGAGACGAGCACCGAGAGGGCCTGGGCGAGGGAGGGGCTGGGGGCGGGTGTCTGGGGGTCTGCCAAGTTGCGGTCTCCTTCATGAGGGGGCGGCCGGTGGGGGATGCCGGTGGTGTGGCGGGGCTGTCGCGCGTTGCTGACCGGAATGGGCTGACGCGGCGAGATCGGCATGCCCGCCCGAGCCGGCCGGGCCTGGGAGCGGGGCGGGAAGTGATGTTCGAGGAGGCTCACGCCGGCACCGGTCAGCAGCCGGTGCCGCCCGGGCTGCGCTGCGGCAGCCGTGTGGCCGTTGAGTACGGGAACGTGGAGCTGGTCCGGGCGGCTTGCTGCAGCGGATGCGCCGGCCGCGGTCACTGGCTCTCCTTCTGGCCGGAGGCGCCGGTGGACCGGGTGGTGATGCCGGAGTGGCGTTCTCCCTTCACGGTGAGGCTGACGACGAGGTCCTCCTCGTGGCCGGCGGCCAGCTCCCTCATCTCCTTCTTGTAGATCTTGCGGGTGCGTACCAGGCCGTGCTCCAGCAGGGTGTCGAGCGCGCCGGCGATGTCGGAGCCGGAGGGCTGGGCGTGCAGCTGGAGCTGGTGGCCGTTGCCGACAACCCCCTCGATCACGCGGGCGACGGCCTGATGGTCCGTGGTGGGGGAGGGCACCTCGGTGCCGGCTGCGGCCGCGGCGAGCGATTCGAACAGAGCGCGCTCGAGTGGGGTGAGGGGAATCTCGCTGCGGCGCACTCCGGGCGTGCGGTTGTACTCCTTCTCGGCGAACGCGCGTACGCCGGATGCGAGGTAGACGGGCCCGGAGACCAGCTCCTGGACGAGGTAGGGCTCCAGCTTCTTCCGCAGCTGGCTGGCCCGGCTCCTGGTGGTCCCGGTGATCTGGGCGACCTCGGACATGCCGGCCAGCTCGGGGACGAGCGGCTCGGCGAGCCGGCGGTCGAACTCCTCTTCCGTGAGTACTTCGTATCCGGTCATCTGGTGCACCTGGACGACCCCGTGCTTCAGCAGGGTCCCCTGGACGTACTCGACGCCGCGGGCGCCGGCGTCGACGGGGCTGTCCGCCTGGAGAAACAGGCGAACGGTCAGGCCGCCGGCGGGGGAGGAGCCGACGGAGACGTCGTAGCGGGACAGGTCCTCGTGGATGCTGCTGATGATCGCGTCGGACGGCATCTTGCTCACGTCGTACTCGACGCGCACGTTGTAGGTGCTCTCGGTCATGGCTTCCTCATCTCGGGGGCAGGGGCGGTGACGGCGCGGTCGGCCGGGCGCCGGGAGTGTCCCCGGCGCCCCCGGCCGATCAGTGGGTGCGCTGGGGCTTGGGCTTGCCCTTGCTCTCCGTCTCGTAGACGAAGCCGAATCGCTTGAGGGCCGCCTGCGCGTTCTTCAGGCCGCGGTACTCGCTTGGGGTGCTGGGCATCGTGGTGACGAACGTCAGCACCTCTTCCTCCTCGGAGGTGGCCTCGGTGACGACGAGGAACACCCGGTAGTGGTTGTTCTTGGTCTCCACGAACCGGAATCCCTGCTTCTCCGCCTTCTTTTTCAGCTGGTTCAGATCCTTCTTGGTGGCCATGTTCTCCCCTAATGCTTAACGCCGTCAAGAAATATGATCTCACACATTGCTAAACAACGTCAAGCAATAAGGAAAAGTAGCGCGGATGGTGGCACACGGCGGCCCGCCTGAGCCGCCACGCGGCCTTGTCGCGGTCTTGAGCACGGGTCCGGACCGGGTGGTACGGCAGACCGAAGGCGCGGTCCCAGCCCCCGTGCGGCGGCTGGCCGGAACGGGCACAGGCATGCCGAGGCGGGCGCTATGGTGTTCCCGGGCAGGGACTGCTGCCTCCGTCCGCACCAGGTGGCCCGGACCCGCAGGTGCACCAGCGGCGGGAAGAGACGAGTCGTCACGTCAGTTGCACAACCTTCACCACATCTGCCGGTACGCCGGTCCGGGGAGTCGTGCCGCGGAACGGATGCCTCATGTCCAGGGACAGCAACACCATCCGGCTGCGCCAGCAGTACACCGGCGAGCCGCGCCAGGCAGCCCACGCCTTCTACCAGGCCCGAGGCCTGCACTTCGGCCTCGTCCCCGACGCCGCCGACCCACAGCAGCAGCTCCTCGAAGCCGCCGTCATGCTCACCCTCGCCCGTCCCCGCCTGCCCCAACTGGCAGAGGAAGGACCGCGCTTCGGTCTGCGCGGCGTCTCCCCGGACGTCGACCGCCTCGTCCTGTGGCCCGACCCGGCCTGTCTGCCACGGCTCCTGGCACGGCTCCTGCCGACCCGTACCGCCGCGGGCATCGCGGGCGTCGCCGGCCTGCGCGTGAGCCCGCCCGCCGGCCGCACCGACACCCTGCTCCTCGCTCGTCCCGGCCACAGCGCCCACCTGGCCGTCCGCGCCCGGCGCCGGGACCTGACGGCCGCCGAGGAATGGGCCGAGGCCGCCGGCCTCGAACCGCTGTGGACCAGCCGCACGCCCCATGCCGACGAACACGAGGCATGGAACCATCTCGTCGGCAGCCTGCCGACCGAGGAGCGAACCCTGTGGAGCAGGGCCCTGCGCCGCATCGCCCTCCAGCCGGCCGGATCGCGACACTGGGCGGAGCGGCCGCCCACCCGCCAGGAACTCGACGGGCCCAGCCCCCACCGGATCGAGCCCCGCAACGTCGGCCCGGCCGGCGGCCTCGCCCGCGGCGTCATCGCCGTGACCAGCTCACGCGGGCAGGCGGGCCTCGGTTGCACCACCGCGGCCCTCGCCCTCGCCGACGCGCTCGCCCGCACCGGAGCCAGGGTCGCCTTTTTCGGCACCGGCACCGAAGACCCCAACGGGCTCGCCTACCTCCTGCGCGACGAACTCCCGCCCCCCGGAGTGCTCACCGACATCGCCGACGATCTGCCCGGCCGCGGAGCCCTGCGCGCCATGACGCTGCCACCCGACCCCGCGCGCGCCCGCGAGCTCCTGGCCGAGGCCTCCCGCTCCCACGACATGGTGGTCCTGGACGCCGGCGCCGCCTTTCAGATGCGCTACCTCGTCGAGCATGCCGATGCTGTCATCGCCCTGGCCCCCTACCAGCCGGACGTGTGGGGACACACCGAGGACACCGCACGGCTCCTGCAGTTCCTGGACGCGATGTTCGCCGCCTACGTGGAGGACCGCACCGAGATCGAGGACTACCACCAAGCCGAAAGCCCGGACGTCTACGTCGTCGCGGAAGACCGCAACGACGCCGAGAGCTGGTGGGCCGAGTACACGCACATCCCTCCCGTCCCGGACGACTGGCCACGCCTGCCCGCCGAATCGGCCACACCCCATCTGACGTCTTGGCGCCGGGACTTCCTGGGCTTCCTGCACGCCGAGGGGCGCCGCCGACACCCGGCCACCTGGGACGCAGCCACCGCAGTGTGGGCGGACCGCAACCGCGCCCGCAACACCCGAGGCCTCCAGCCCGACGAGGACCCGGACGACCTCGGTGCGTACCTCGGCAAGCACGACATCAGGACCGTCCGGCACACGGCTGATCCCGAAGCCGTCACGGCCTGGCTGCTAGGGCAGTTCGACCACCTCGTCCAGGCCAGGCCGACGCTGCTCCTTTCCCGCGTCCCCGAAGAGATCGACCAGCACCAGCTCACCGAGGTACGCGAACGTCTGCGCGAGCACGGGATCCCGGACACCGTCGTGTGCCCTGAACTGGACGACCTTCGCGAACTGCCCTTCATCGTCGCCGGAGCGGTCACTGGCTGGGACGAGGATGCGGCCGCCGAAAGCCGCCGCACCCTCTCCGACGAGGCTGCCGCCGCCGCCAGCCGCCTCGCCCTGGTTGTCGCCGGCCGCCTGCACACGCGCGCGGAGGCCACCGAGTAGCCTCTCGGACCGGCCGTAGCTGGGGCGTCTATGGGAACTGCTGGGCCACGCCCTACTTGGTCTGCGGCGGGGTGAACAGTTCCACAATGTCGACAGCGAGTGCATCGGCGAGTGCGAAGACGTTGTCCAACGAGATGTTGCGCTTCCCCGCTTCGACTCCCACGTAGTACGCCCGGTCCAAACCCGCCGCCCGCGCCACGTCAGCCTGTGAGCGTCCCGCCTGTGTGCGCAGCTCTCGCAGACGTCCGCCGAACACCTGTCGGCGGGACGGCGCGGCGGGGGTATCGGTCTCATCGGGCACGCATAGACCATCGCACGAGTGTTGCCTATAAGCAACACCAGATGTAGCTTATAGGCAACATTAAGATCCGATGCTCTGAAGTGGCCCTGATCGTGCGAGCGTTGAGCTCACGGAGGTCGCAGTGGAGGCGAATGTCATGACCGGCCAGGAAAGCACACCGACATCACGCGCCGAGGTGATGGACGCCAAGAGTGAGGCGCGCTGGAAGCGGGTTGAGGGATACCGCCGGCAGCGTGGCATTGACTGCGGTTGGGATGCTCAGCTGAAGGTGTCGCCGTACGTCGGTGACTCGTTCGCGCTGATTGAATCGACCGATGACCTCATGCCGGAGGAGGAGTTCTACCTTCAGCACTACGCCACTCCGAAGCAGCGCAAGCGACTGCGCAAGAACTGGAACCGTGCCCTTCGCGGGGCCTACGGCTCGAACCCCACGGGCTGAACTTGCACCTCACGGCCACTCATTGATGTCCGCTGCGAGCAGAGTCGCCTCGTAGCGGACCGCCACGCCAGCTTGTCGCACCGCGCCGCCATAGAAGGGTGCCTTCTGGGACGGATATGGCCGTATTCGGCGTCGTGACGTTCGCGGTAGTCGACCGGGTCGGATGCCTTCGGTCGACCCCCATGTGAGCCACGCCTCTTGTAGTTGCGGGCCTGGTCGGATTTGTCCTTCGCGTCGGCTTGGGCCTGCAGCGCGGTGAAGATCTGATGCCAGGTCCCGTCCCGCTGCCGGGGCCGGAACGAGTCGTACACGCGACGTACTGCTCGGGCATGTCCCGCCAGGGGGCGCTGGTGCTGACTCGGAGCCGTGTGCCGCCGATCAACTGCCGCCGTGTCCATGCTGGTGGCCGCCCTGGCAACCCGCTGCCCAACACACGCGACCCGCCCGGGGAAGACCCCGGCGGCTGCTCCCTCCCAGCCCTGAACGGATGGCCCTTCATGACCGCAGAGAACCCCATAGCCGTCCTCCGAGACCACCTCGACAGCCTGCAACAGCAGTACGGACCCGCTCACCCGCAGGTCATCGAAGCCTGGAGGCATCTGGCCGAGCTGATCGGCCAGCGAGGCGACCCGCGGGGCGCCGCAAGCCAGTACCAGCGGCTCGGTGACACCCTGCGTGAGTGCGTTGGCCCGTACGACGGGAAGGTCCTGGACGCCTATGAGGCGATGGCCCGCTGGGTGGCCGGAGGCTGACTGTACGTGGAGCCGCAAAGGCCGGGCCGCCGGCGGAGCGTCATGTGTCGCGCCCTGCCTTCCTGGCTTTCGCGGCGTCTTCGGTCGGGGCGGTGTTGCCGGCGGCGTCCTGGATCGAGAGGTCCAGGTACAGGCGCGCCAGCGCGATGTACTCGGCGCGCTGCCGGGAGCTGATGCTCTCCCACGACGCCTGGGCTGCGTACGCCTGGGCCTTGTCCCGGTTGGTCGTGTAGTGGTCGAAGTTCGGCTTCATGTGCCGCATGCCGCGGGGTTCCTTCCGGATGGGCCGTGCTCGACGGCCGATATGGACGCCGGGTACGTGGTGACGCGAGTCCGGCATGCCGGCGGCAGCCCAGCAGTCGCGCGTGACGGAGCGGGCTGCTGCGGCTGACCGTAGAGCCGGGCTCGGGGCCGGTGTGGTCCGGTCAGCCGGCGGTGAGGCGAACAGCGTGGCCCGCATGGAGGGCGGCCTCCGGTGAGGCGGCGTCCGGGGCGGCGCTGTCGCAGGTTACAGCCAGGGCGTACCCGCCTGCCCGAAGGGCACGCAGCAGGTGTCCGGGGACGGCGGCTGCCCCCGGGCGCTCGTCAGGGGCGACGGTGACCTTGCAGAGCACCTCGTCACTCGAGTTGATCCACGCCTCGGCGTCGGACACATGGCGCAGGCCGGCCGCTGCCAGGGTCTGTCGGACTTCGCGGAGAAGATCAGGCGCGCTGATCGGACTGGTCATGAGGAAGCGCCGTCCTTCAGGTAGATGTGTCCCTGCTTGAGGGCGAGCCGGTATGGCCGGCGGTTCAGAGGTTGATCAGGTCACGGATTGTGTCGGGCAGCTGAGCGATCTTGGCGGGGTGCTCGAAGTAGTAGTCGCGGACGCGGCCGGCGAGCTCGCGGTCCACCGTCACCGCCTGCGGCGCCGCCGGCAGCCCGAGCGCGGCGCGCGCGTCGCCGTCAAGGTGAGCGGCGAGCGGCTGGTAGTCACGCTCGTCGGCCTGGGCCGCCAGTTCGGCGAAGGTGGGCCGCGGACCGACCTTCGGGAGCGGACCGACCGGCCGCAGGACGGGCTGGTCCGCCATGCGCGAGTCGCGGGGGTTGGGCTTGCGCTGGTCTGTCATGTCGTCCTCCAAGGGATGGTGGCGAGGTTCGGATGCTCCTCACTCTGGGAACCACTCTAGTCTAATTATTAAACTCTGTCAAGTGATTCGGAAAAGTAGGTCAGTGGCGGTGAACCTCGCGCATGTCGACGAGCTGGACCACGACGCACTTCCGTCCGTTGATCGTCACGTTCTCCTGGACGCCCACGGACACCCAGTTCGATCCGCTCTCATGCAGCCGCTCCCGTTCCGCGTTCCCGTACTGCGACACATGGGCCAGGGCGGCTCCCCGGCGGGAGACCATCTCGAACACGACGGCGTGGTCGGCCTCGCCGGAGCGGCCGCCGTCCGACCAGTAGGTCTGGGCGAAGTGCGTTTCTGCTGCCACGTTCGGGCAGTGGGAGGAGGAGAGGAACGACGGGCTGTGGTACCGGCTGCCGGCCGGGAAGTTCTCCCTCGCCCACTGCGCGACCCGGTTGTTCTTGCGGACCTCCAGAGGCGGGGTGAACCCGCGGAAGGTGCGGTGAGGGACCTCCGCCACGCCTGCCGATCGGATCGCCGCGTTGATGTTCTCGGTGACCACCCGCATCGGGGTGTCCATCTTCTCCGCCGGCTGGTCGAGGTCACGTCCGTTGTAGAGGTGGGCGTTGATCTGCTGGTACTGCGAGCCGGTGTAGGTGCTGACCCAGTGGTTCTGCTCGGGACTGAGGCCGGCGGCCCAGGATTTGGACTCCGGCACGAGAGCGCCGGCCCGCTGCATATCGAGCTGGGCCCGGTGCGGGTCTCGGCCCAGGCCGTGCCGCTCCCACGGCCGGGCGGCCTGCCGGCTGCGCGCCGCGGCGATGATCTGCTCAGCGTGGTCGGCCGGGACGCGGTCGTAGATGACCTGCCCGTTCTCGACACGGTACGGCCAGGGGGAGTCGGCCAGCGCCTGGTAACGGCCCTGGTCGAGGCGGTTGAACACGACCCGGGCGTGCGGCGGCTCATCCCCGTCGGCCGGGTACACGGTCGCGGAGCCGGCGAAGTCCTCTCCGCGCCAGGCCACCGTCTGTCCGCCGTCCGCGCGCGGCACGAAGGTGGCGGCTCCACCCGCCCCGCTGGCCCGGGCGAACGCGTCGGCGGCACGGACATGCTCGGGAAACTCCGGCATCTGCGCCGCGCCCCACTCGTCCTCGGGCGGCTCGGGCGTGCGCGCGGGCATCGCCCACGCGACGCGAGGGTCGGCGGCGTTGGGGTACCGGGGGGCCTGCTTGCGGTCGCTCAGCATGGTGCGCGTCGCGGCCGCCGACAGCTTCGCGTTCTCCGCGTACACCTTGGCCTGCTCGTCCTCTCCGTTCTCGACAGCCTGACGGGTCTTGGCCTCCCACATCTGCGCCGTGGCGTACGCGCCGAGCGCAGGGTGTCCGGCGCCGGCCCCGGCGACATCCTGGCGCAGCTGGGCCGAGGCGGCGCGGCGCGCGGCCCGCACGGCCGGGTGGGACGAGCCGCACCGGCGCCCGCCCTTCGATTGCGACCTGCACACCTGAGGTCCCCTCCCTTCCTCGCCCGCGAGCCGCGGGGCTGCCTCCGGCAGGCAGCAAAGTGATCTTGAACGGCCCGGCCTGTGGACAGAGGCCGGCCGGTCGGCGCCGGGAGCGCGCGGGCACAAGGACCGGCCGTGAGGGCCGGCACTTTCGCTGTCCGCGCCCCCGGCCGCTCGCGCCGGGGTTCAGTACCGCTTGGACTCGTTCACGTCGGCCAACTGCACGACCACACACGGCTTGCCGGCCACGTTCACGTTCTCGTGCACCCCGACCACGACGAACTCAGAGCCCCGAGGCATGAGCCGCTCCCGCTCGGCGTTGCCGAAGGCGGAGATGTGCGCGACGGCGGCACCGCGTCGTGAGACCGTCTCGAAGACGACGCCGTGGTCGGCGTTGCCGAACTCCCCGTCGTCGTCCTCCCAGTAGCGGTCGGCGAAGCCGGCAGCCACCTCCGGGCAGTGGGACACCGACATGTAGGAGTCGTCCCGGTAGCGGCCGCCGACGACGAAGTTCTCCCGGGCCCAGGACGCGACCCGGTTCTCCCTGCGGACCTCGAGCGGCGGGGTGTACCCGCGGAAGCACCGGTGTGCCTGCTCGGACTCGCCGGCGGCCGCGATCGCCGAGTCGATGTGGCCCGTCACGACCCGCATCGGCGTGTGCATGTCCTCGGCCGGCTGGTCCAGGTCCCGGCCCTTGTAGAGGTGCTCGTTGATCTCGCTGTATGAATGACCGGTGTACGTCGTGACCCACTGGCGCTGGTTCTCGTCAAGGTTGGACGCCCACGCTTGCGACTCCGGCACCAGGCGACCGGCCGTCACCTCGTCGAGGCCATCCCGGTACCCCTCATCGCTCAGGCCGTGCCGTTCCCAGGGCTTGGCCACGCGGCGGGAGGCGGCCGCGTGGATGATCTGCTCGGCGTGATCGACGGGAACGCGGTCGTAGACGACCTGGCCGTCCTCGGTCCGGTAGGGCCAGGGCGAATTGGCCAGCGCCTGGTAGCGGTCGCGGTCGAGGCGGCTGAAGACGACTCTCGCGTACGGAGGGTCGTCCCCCTCGCCCGGGTAGATGGTGGCGGCCCCACCGAAGCCCTGGTCGTTCCAGGCACTCGTCTGCCCGCCGTCCTCCCGAGGGGGCAGCACCCTTGCCCGTCCGCCGACGCCGACGGCTCCGGCCAGAGCTCGCGCCGCACGGGTCTGCTCCGGCGGAGGCGGGGGCGGCGTCTCGGCCAGCGCCGCAGGATCATCGGCATCCGGATAGGGCTTCTTCGGCTGCCTCCCGCGGATGTAGGCGCGGGCCGCGGCCGCGCACTTCTTCGCGTTGACCGCGTACATCCGCGCCCGGTCGTCGTCACCTGACTCCAGAGCTTCCTTGGTCCGCGCCGCCCATGCCTGAGCGTTGGCGAACGCTTCCTGCGCGTCCTGGTCGCCGGCCTCGGCGACGGCCTTGCCCAACTGGGCGGAGGCGGCCCGTCGTGCCGACCGCATGGCCGGCTGCGAGGACGTGCACCGCCGTCCCCCCTTCGCTATGGACCTGCACACGTCCGCTCCCCTCCGCTGCCTCTCGCGCGATTACTCGTCCGAGTGATCACGCGATCTTGCGGGGGAGGAGCTGTGGACAGAGGACGCCGGAGCGGGCGGGGCGGCGCATGCAGTGAGCCGAGGCGGCATGACGCCGCCCCGGCTCAGGGTGAGGTTGAAAGTTGTTCCGCCGCCCGCTGACACGTACGGCGCCCGGGCTCAGTCGGTCCTACGTTGTTGGTGGGCTCGTTGCCGCGGAGTGCGCGAGAACTGAGGCAGAACCCTCCGGTGCAGCGGCGGCCGGCCCCGGACCGGCGATGAGCGAGCCGCCGATGTGCGGGCTCCGGCCCTGCCCGGCCGCCGCCGGGATCAGCCGAAGGTGGGGCGGGGGTTGGGGCGCCGCTGGATGGACTGATCGGTCGCCACCTGCACAGACGGGAGGCTGTCGACGCGGCCGTCCTCCTTGAAGACCACGGTGACGCCGCCCACGATCTCGAAGGCAGGGTCGCGGTCCTTCAGGTACTCCCGCGCGCCGACCTCGAAGACGTACATGTCGTCGTTCTCGACGATCGTCCGGTCGTCGATGCAGAACGTGCCGTTCGTCCAGGTGGGCTGAAGCTCCGCGACTACGCGGTCGCGTGCCTGCTCGTACGTGATCGCCATGGCAGTATCCGTTCCTCGGTATCTTAACTCTAATGTACGCGAGTAGGTTATAAATGTCAAGCGGGTGTGTTGCTCGCTCGCTCAGTCCGCGATGAACGACGCGAGAGCCTTCTTCGACGGGGTGGGCTTGTCGTCGAGCCGCAGGAACCCGGACTCCGTGGCGAGCGAGAAGTAGTGCGAAGCATCGGTCACCGGTGGTGTCGGCTGCGCGTCGATGAAGCGGACCTTGCCACCGACGTTCTCGACGTTGAAGGCGTGCCCACCACCGTTCTTCCAGCGCACCCTGACGATCCCACGCGACCCGGGCTCGGCGAACGCCCGCTCCACCTGCGCCCGCCCGACATCCGCTGACGCCTCGCAGTGAGTGAACTTCTGCCAGCCGCCCCACGGCTCGCTGTACTCCACATAGGTACGCCCACCCGTCGTGTCGGGCGCCGCTTCGACGTCCAGCCCACGCCGACGCAGCTCATAGGCCTGAGAGACATGGGTGCAGTTGTGCGAGTACGCACGCACCCCTTGCTGATACTTCGGGTTGGCGCCGGCCAGTGCCTTGTCCACTTGCTTGGCCGTACGCCGCGCCTCAGCGGCCCGGGCCACCCGCCCCTGCGAGTCGTACCGGGCCAGGTACGCCGCGTGGTTCATCTGGTTCTTGGCGTCGAGCGCGGCACGCTCGGCAGCCTCGTGGTCGCCGACCGCGGCGGCCGCACGGGCGCGGTCGGCGCTGGACTGGGCGCGCTCGTGCGCACGCCAGGCAGCACCGCCGTAGTCGATGCTGCCGTCGTCGAGGGCCTGCCGGTACGACTTCGCCGCGGCGGAGGTGACCGTGGCGTACCGGGCGCGCCGCACCGCGAGACTGCTCCCCCGGCAGCGCCGGCCGCCCTGGGCGAGTGATCTGCACACGTCTGCTCCCCTGCTTCGGGCCAATTGCCTGGCCGTTCACGCAGCAGGCTGGAACGGCAGCCCTGTGGACAGAGGCCGCTCCCCTCGCAGGCGCCGACTTGCAGGAGAGCGCGTGCAGGGGCGTGCACGCAGCAGGAGGCGGGGCGGCCGGTGAGCCGCCCCGCCTCCTGCGGGTGATGCGATTCAGCCGAGGTGGTCGGCGATCAGGGCGGCGAACTCCTGCTCGCTGAGGATCTTCGTGCCGAGCTGTTCGGCCTTGGCGAGCTTGGACCCGGCGCCCTCGCCCGCGACCAGGATCGTCGTCTTCTTCGAGACGCTGCTGGAGGCCGTGCCCCCCGCATTCTCGATCAGCTCGTTCATCTGGTTGCGGTTGCGCCCCTCCAGCGGCCCGTGCATCCCGCCCGTGACGACGACCACCTCGCCCGCCAGCGGCTTGCTGCTCGCGCTGCTGCCGCTCTCGGCGGTGGCAGCGCCGTCGTCCTCGCCCATGTTGACCCCGGCCGCGACGAGCTTGTCGATGACCGGGCCCATCGCGGCGATGTGCGCGGCGATCTTGGGGGCATTCGCGCCAGGGAGCTTGTTGACCGCGGCGAGCGCCTCGGGGTCGGCGGCACGGATCTTGGCCATGGTGCCGAAGTGGCGGGCGATCTCACGGGAGAGAGTGCGGCCGGTCCGCACGATGCCCAGGGCGCAGAAGACCCGGTTCAGGGGCTGCTTCCGGGCCTTGTCGAACTGAGCCAGCAGGGAGTCGGCGCGCTTCTCGCTCCCGGTCGCCTCCGCGAGCTGGTCGCGGTCCAGGAAGAACAGGTCCCCCAGGTCGTTGACCAGTCCCTTGTCGACCAGCGCCTCCAGGTAGGTCACGCCCAGGCCCTCAATGTCGAGCTGGTCGCGGCCGACGGCGTACTTCAGCGACGGCAGCAGGCCGCAGCTGCCGTTCACGCCGCCCGCGCACTCCCACCGTTCGCCCGACTTGTCGATGCCGCCGCCGCACTTCGGGCAGGCCTCGGGGAAGACGATGTCGCTCTCCGCGCCCGTGCGCAGCGCGGTCACGGGTGATTCGATCCGGGGGATGATGTCGCCGGCCTTCCAGACCTTCACGGTGTCGTTGATCATCAACCCGCTGTCGCGGATGAACGCGGGATTATGCAGGGTGGCGTAGGTGACGGTGCTCCCGTCGACCTCGACCGGTTCCAGCACGGCCCGCGGGGCGATGATGCCGGTGCGGCCGACGTTCCACTCCACGGCCAGCAGCCGGGTCTGCGCCTCGACGGCCGCGAGCTTGTAGGCGATCGCCCAGTGGGGGTGGCGCGTGGCGAACCCGGCCGCCTGCTGCTCGGCGAAGCTGTTGGCCTTGATGACGACGCCGTCGATACCGAACGGAAGCTCGGCGCGCAGCTTCTGGATCTCCTCGACGCGGGCCTGCGCCTCGCCCAGGGTGGCGCACACCTTGAGGCCGACCTCGGTGCTGCTGGTGGTCTGCACGCCGAGCGCGGCGACCTGGGCCATGACGGCCTCATGCGTGTCACCGTGCAGGAAGGCGACCTCGTCGAGGCCCACCGCGCCGTAGGCGAAGAACGTCGTGGCGATCACGTACGGACGGTCCTTCGCGCGCAGCGTGCCCGCGGTGCCGTTGCGCGGATTGGAGAACGTCTTCGCGTTGTGCGCGGCGCGGATCTCGTTCGCCGTCCGGAACTGTTCGCTCGTCAGCAGGACCTCTCCGCGGATCTCCACGGTCGCGGGAACGGGCAGCTGGACGGGCAGCCCGACGATCGTTCCGATCGCGTGCGAGAGGTCCTCGCCGTAGGTGCCGTCGCCGCGGCCGACCAGCTGCACGAGGTGGCCGTCACGGTACCGGGCCGCGATGGCGGCCCCGTCCAGCTTCGGCTCGACCGCGTAGCCGCCGGTGACCGGGCCGCCGGTCCGGCGGGCCAGCGACGCGCCCCACTTTTCCAGGCCGGTCGCGTCGAAGACGTTGTCGAGGCTGAGCATGGGCACGGTGTGCGGGACATCGCCGACAGGGGCCACGCCTCCGCCGACCTTGCCGGTGGGGGAGTCGGCCCGCTTGTGGTCGGGGTGCTCGCGCTCGTAGGCGGCGATTCCCCGGCCGAGGGCGTCGTACGAGGCGTCGTCGAGGGTGGTGTCCCCGTCTCCGTAGTACGCGGCGCTGGCGGCGAGGGCCTGGTCGACCGCCTCGTTGTAGGCAGCGCGGTCGGTCAGGGAGGTGGCGGGTGCAGCAGTCGTCATGCGGTGATCCTTTCGTGGGGGTCTGACAATCGGCGGTGGGGCGTGGCGGGGGTCAGGACAGTTCGAGGTGGGCGTTGCACACCCAGGACTGGATCCAGCCTTCGGTGACGCGGTCGAGCCGGACTTCGTGGACGTTGGTTCCGGCCTCGCACAGGCCGCACTCCACACGGTCGGCGCGCAGCAGCCGGAGCGGAGTGAAGCGGGTATCGCTCGGGACGCTCCACCGCTCCACCCGGCGGATGTCGCTGTCGTGCGGCCGGTAGCTGACGGGGATGCGGGACATCCCCGGAAGGTCGTGGTGATCGGTGCCGGTCACGGTGACCGTGGTGCCGTTCACGGTGAGCAGGTCGCCCTTCCGCAGTTCGCGGGCCTCGACGCCGGTGACGACGGAGCCGGTCATGACGTACACACCCGCGGGCAGGTCGGCAAGACGCAACGCAGATGTCCTTTCGCGAGGTCGGGAGGTGCGGCCGGGCGGGGTGGGCTGGCCGCACCTCGTTTGTGGTGCAGGGGCCGGCGAGTGGCTCGGGCCTGCACACTGCTGATGGGCTACGCGGCGGCGGCGAAGGCGTCGCGGATGGTCTTGAGCTGCTTCTCCGCATTCCTGACGCGCGGCTTCAGCTCCTCCAGCTCGCGGGTGGCCCGGGTCAGCTTCTTCCGGGTCGTGGCGAGCTCAGCGGCGAGCCACGTGGTCTTCTGCGCGCGGTCTACCAGTTCGGCGAGCGTCAGGCCGCTCACGTCGATCGTGGACGGGTCCGGCGCGGCCTTCGGAGCCGTGGCCGTCGTGTTCTTGTGGACCTTCGTGTGCGGCCACACCCCGCTGGCCTTCGACCGGGTGAACTCGCAGTTGGGCCAGGCGCAGTTGTAGACCACCGTGCCGTCCGCCAGGAGGACCTTCAGGACCTCCTTGAAGTAGCGGGGATTCTCAGGGGTGCTGCGCGGGGTCTCGGCGAACTCGAACTCGATGACCTCAAGGCCGTTAAGGATTCCGTTGTCGGTTGCCACAGGTGCAGCTCCTAACGTGAACGAAGGGGAGGGAAGTCGGGGGAGGGGGCCACGGGCGCCGGGGACGGGACCGGCGCCCGTGGCTGGTCGGTGAGCTGTTACACGGCGGCCAGCTCAGGCGGCAGGCTGTGACGGTCGATGAGGTCGAGCACCCACGACGGCGCCCCGTGCAGGGAGTCGCCCCCGGAGGTGGGGTAGTACGGCTTCTCACCCCGGTTCTGGTCCGGGGCGGGCTGCTGACCGGTCTCGACCCAGGGGCCTGCGAACCTGGCGACGTCCAGCCGCCAGATGTTCTCCTCGGCGAGGTAGCCGAAACTGACGCGGTCGGGGCGCAGCGGGTAAGGCGTCGGCATGTTGAGGGGGTGCCACTGAGGGATCTCGGCGGCACCGGTGATCTCGAAGTGGATGGTGCGATGGGCACTGTCGTGTGTGCGGACGAAACTGCTGGCCAGACTGCACGGCAGCGGGGCGTCGGGGTCGGCCGCAGCGGTCATGAGTCCGTTCAGCCACGCGGGGCGTCCGGCGCTGCCCCTTTCGGGGTAGTAGTGCTCCTGGCCGCGATGCGCCTGTCCGGGCCGGCCGTCGGGCGCGTAGTTGCCCGTGCACGTGACGAGGTCCAACTGCCATGCGGAACCCTGGCGGCTGATGTAGCTCAGCCGGAGGCCGGTGACGGCCAGAGGGGCGACGTCGGAGGGCACGTGCGGCAGCAAGCCGACTGCGGAGGAGGCGATCGTGTAATCAACGACGCGGGTGGCCGTGTCGTTGATCAGGGTGAGAGCGGCGGTCACTGTCACTGTGGGGGAATCCTTCTCGGTCGACTCAGCGGATGCGGGTCTGACGGGCGGAGATCGCGGCGTCGCTCAGCAGGCACGCTGGGCAAGGGCGAGCGGTTGTGGCAGAGGGTGGGCCGGACTTCCAGGTGAGACCACGCCCGCATCGGGCCCACACAGAGGCCATCCAGCAGCCGTCGCGTTCCTCGGGCCAGAGGCTGGAGGGGGTGCCCGCCCAGTACCGGATCTGCCAGGGGCCGGCCGCGATGTGGACGAGGACGCCGTCCTCGTGGTCGCTGACGCCGTGCCCGTAGAGGGAGGCATCGTGTTCGGCGTCGGGGGACAAAGGATTCTCCGCGCTTCGGTCGCTTCGGTAGCTGGGGGAGGGGGCCGCCGGGAGCGGGTGGGGTGGGGCTCCCGGCGGCCGGTCTGACGGGCCGGTCAGGCGGCCAGGGCGAGGAGCTGGCGGTGAGCGGCGGTCTTCTTCTTGGTGACCGTGCCGGTGTCGGACAGCGACCGCGCCGCGCGCACCGAGTCGGAGTTCGCCTTGGCGTAGTGGTCGAGGTACTCGCCGATCGCGTTCCAGCCCGCCCACGCGGTGCCCCGGATGGACTCCTGGGTGTCCGCGTTCTCGAAGAGGTTGCGCAGGGTGTCCATGCGGACCTCGTAGTTCTTGCGGGTGCGGGGGGTCGGGCTGGTCGGGACCGGCCACAGGTCACGGCTGGTGACGAGCTTCTCGAACTGGCCCATAGTGAGAGGGGTGTTGAGCATCCGCTCGGCCTCGCGCTCGAACGCGTCCTGCCAGTCGAAGAGGACGGCCAGCTCGTTCTCCAAGGTGACGAGCTTGTCCAGGGCAGAGGCGGTGTGAGGGACCGAGACCTTGTGCTTGGCGCCCGCGATGATGATCCGCTGCATGTTGCCGCAGTCTGCGCGGGTGGGGCCGATGTGCAGGGAGTTCGCGGAGGAGCCGTCGTGGCTGCCGAACAGGGTGAGGTGCATGCTGTGCTCGTCGATCCCGCCGATACGGACCGTGCCCGGCAGGCTCATCGCGATGAAGAACTTGCGGCCGTGGTCGTAGGCGCCGGCCTTGTGGAAGACCGCTCCGGACTCGGTGCGTGCCAGGTCGAGGACCCGCTCGTACGCCTCGATCTGGACCGGGGTGTACTTGCGGCCGACGGTGCCGAGATACTCGGTGCGCTTGGTACGCGGGTTGGTGCGGACGGTGGCGCGGGTGTCGGGCATCTCCACCTCGGTGGCGGTGACGCCGTCCTCGTGGATCGTGACCTCGGTGGCGGTGACGTTGCCCATGAGGCGGACGTTCCAGTCGCGCAGGTCGGCCATCTCCAGGGCCTCGCGGGCGCTGGTCGCCTCGCGGACGCTGGTGCCCAGGATGGTCCAGGCGTCCTTGCGGCCCGGGGCGCGAAGGGCGGTTCCGGTGGTGGGGCTCTCAAGCACAGTCACAGGCGAAACTCCTCGATCAGTGGGAGTCCCGTCCGACCCCCTGACACTTATAACTTTACTCATCAGGTACAGTAGAGTCAAGTTAAAAGCGTCAATGAAGTTGAGGGAGGGCACCCCGTACATCCCGCGGGCACAGCAAGAAGCCCGCCGGTAGACAAGTCGTCGACCGGAGGGCAGCGGGAGGGGCGGTGCGGCACACTCATCCGTGGCGCAGGAGAGTCTTCGGAGGAACATCACATGGTGCGGCGTACGGACAGGCAGGCGCGGATCCCGGCGATGGCGGTCGTGGCCCTCGGGGTCGTGGGAGTAGTGGTGGCGGTGGTCGCCGACGCGGCGCAGCAGACGGCTGCCACGTGGGCCGCCATCGTGGTCGTCGCCTCGTGCACGGCGTGGCTCGCCTGGGACGGATGGCGGCGCTGGCAGTGCGAGCGGGCTGAGCGGTCCGGAACGCCGGCCGAGTAGTGAGGAAGTTGCCGCGGACTTCCGGGCACAAGAAGGGGCCGGACGACAGACCGAAGTCTCCCCCTTCGGTGAAGAAGGGGGTTTGCAAGGCCGTCCGGCCCCTCACCGCGAGCCCCACCCGAGGCGCCAAGGCGCTCCGGGAGGAGTGTGCACGCCTACTCTAGCGGCCCAGGGGAACGCCCTGAGCCCTTCCTGGGAGCTCTGCGTGTGATCACGCGTCCATGTCGACGAGAGCGCAGTTGTGGAACCCGTCGTCGGTGAGTGCGTGCTGGGGTCCCTCCCTGTCGCTGTTGGGGACGGGGCTGCCGCGCCACCGCAGCGGATCTCCCAGTTCGGCAGGAGCGTCCGGAGCTCCGCTCAGCCAGTCGTAGACGCCGCCGTTGTCGTAGAAGTAGGTTGCGCCGTCCTGGTGATAGAACTCGGAGTTGCCCTGGTACCACCCTTCGTCGAGGAGCTGCCAGCGGCAGACGATCGTCCGTCCGTACACCTCGTGGATGGTGCCGAAGACGCGGTTGATGTCGTCGGCGGTGTACCCGTCGGCGAAGACGCCGCGGAGAGCGGCGATCTCGGCCGGGTCGGCCGAGGCCAGCGCGGTCTTGCTCATGCCTTTCTGCCTTTCAGGTGAGATGAGCGGGGTGTCCGGTCGGCCCTTTGCCTGATGCCCAAGCCGGGGGCGCCGGTGTCCGTCAGACGGTCTCGCGGACGATCCGCTCGGCCTCCTCGTGACCGCACTGCGCGACCAGGTATGCCACCTGCCTGCCCAGACCCTGGTTGTTGACGTGCTCGGCTGCCTGGCGGCCTGCCTCGTCGTGCAGTTCGTCGGTGTCGGTGCCGTCGTCGGTTGAGTTGGCCGCCTCGCTCGCGTACCGCGAGGCAGCGTCGTGCACGGCGTCGTCCAGGTCGCACGGGTCGACGCCGAGGGACTCGGCGAGGGTGAGGATCCGGGCCGTGTGGGCGGCGTCCTCGGGGCTCAGCGGAGCATCGGCTTCGATGTCGAGCACAGTCGGTCACCAGCTTCTTCTCGGCGCCCAGTGGTCCTGGGCAGCGCGGCAGGGGCGGTAGGGCAGTAGGTCAGGCGCCGGCCGGCGGGCTCTGGTCGACGGGCAGCTTGCGGTTGCGGATCAGCCACTCCCGTGCCTCGGCGACGTCGTAGGCGCTGCTGGAGTCCTTCTCCGGGAAGGGGTCTTCGCTGGTTCCCGGGGTGTAGGTCCGCGCGAAGTACTTGATCGTGCTGGCCTTCAGGCCGAGTTCGCGGGCCAGCGCCGTGGGCCGCATACGGCGGGGTTCCTGCGGCACCGGAGTGTCCTGCACGCGAAGGGCGGCCCGGCCCGCGTCCTCCAGGTCGAGCAGCTCGGCGAGCCACTCCGCCTGCCCGGGTTCTTCCAGGTGGATGGCTTCGGCCAGCCACTCGGAAGGCACCCCGATGCCGGAGGCCCGTGCGATGCGGGCACGCTCGATGACGTCGCGCTGGCCCACGGTCAGGCCCAGCTCGTCAAGGTAGACCGTCCCGTCGGCACGCGGCTCTGCGCCGTCGGCAGCGTGCTTCATCAGCCACGCGCGGACCTCCGCCCAGACACGCGTGCCGTGCTCATCGGGCTGTGGGATCGGGTCGTTGTGACGCAGCAGCCATGCCCGGACCTGGCTCCAGGAGGTCTTGCCGTCGTAGTCCGTCGGCGGGAAGGGGTCGGCGACCTCGCCGGCCGGGTACCGCTCGGCGTACTTGTACACCGCGCGCCGCGTCAGGTGGAGCAGCTCGGCCAGTTCGCCGAAGTCCATCAGTACCCGGGCGGGCCTGGCGGCGAGGACCTGCGCTGCGAGGTTACGGGGCCCGGAGCGGTCCGCACGCGAGAAGGACTGGGCCGCGTACCACTTCAAGACGGCGTCGCGGTCGCGGTAGATCGTGCGCCCGCTGCGTGCGACCTCGCCGGGGAAGGTGGGGTCCGGCGTCCAGTTGTTGATGTGCTTACGGCCGGTGGCCTCGGCGATCTGCGCAGCGGTGACGCGCTCGGGCAGCACAGCGAAGGCTTCCCGGACATCGTCGATGGTCTTCATGGGGGCTCCGGGCGGACGTATGGGCGGCAGCGGCGGGCAGGGAAGCCCACCTCTAGGTACTCTCTAATGTTCTCATGGAGGAGAGTGAGTGTCAATTATTGCGGTCATCGGCGAGCGGCGGCAGAGGCCGACCGTCACGCTGGGCGCGAAGCGGCCCGCCGGCGGCGGCTTGCCGCTCTGACGGGGGAAGGCGTAGCGGGGGAGGGTGCCCGCGGTGCTCGCCGCCGGGATCGACGGCGCCCAAGAGGTGACCGCAGGCGTCGAGGAACCCGGCAAGGCCCAGATCTCCAGCGCGCGGACGCCCGGCGTGCCGCCGAGCATCGGGTGGATGCCCGCCCGAGGGCCGGACGGCGGCGTCACGCAGGGCCGCGAGCCGCTGTCCAGTCAACCGGGGCGGCACGCCGGTCAGCCCCAGACCACGCCGCGGCCGCGGGCGGCGCACCACTGCGCGAGGGCGTGCAGCTCGGCCAGACGCTGCTGCAGGTAGCCGGCGCGACGGCCGCCCATGTGGGTACGCCCGCTCCAGTAGCCGTCGATGCCTTCGTCCTCCGGGGTCAGGGCAAGCGCGACCAGGACGCGGCCGAGGAAGTCCTCGGCGGTCGTGTCCCCGGCACCGTCACCTGTCAGGGGCCGCTGGTTGGTGGGCTCCACGCTGTTCGCCGGCGCCTCAGCCTGGTGTGCGGCCGAGTCGGCCGACACTCCCGGGCGGAGGCCGAGGAGCTCAAGGAGTCGGGCCGCGTTGCGCTGAGACACATTCACTTCCGGCACATCGCCGTCGGGGTCGGTGCCGTGCACCCGCAGCGGGTACTCGGGGCAGACCTCGGGCATCGCACAGCCGGGCATCGCGTCCCGGACGGGGCTGGCGGTCAGGGCTTCGGCGAGCGCGTCCTCGTAGGTCGTGTGCCGTGCTGCGAGCGCGGTGGCGCGTTCGCAGCCACAGCTGGCGGCGAACCGGCGGGGCGGGCGCCAGGAGGCGGTGAAGGTCACGGACATGGGCGCACCCCTGGTGTCTGTGTTCAGCGGATGAATGCAGGCCGGCGGGCGTGCGCTGCGGACATCGCACCGCACACCCCGCGCGTTCAGAAGCGCGCCGCGACCGGACCGGTCGAGTGGAGCTGCGAAGTGAACGGGCTGGCCATGCCGGGGTCGGTCCCGAACAGCATCCGGTGGATCGCGCGGGCGTACAGCCACTCCTCGTCCCAGTCGCCGTCGCTGTCGATCGCGAAGCAGTCCGGGGCGAGCGTGTGGGCCCGCAGCATGACGGCGGTGACCGCCACGTTGTACGGCCTGGGCCGGGAGAATCCGGTCTTGCAGAAGCTGTAGGTGAAGCCGCGCTCGTCCTCGTGCTGCGGGTCCAGCTCGATCGAGAAGGTCTCGTAGTCCCCGTCGGCGGCGGCCAGACCGTTGAAGACGATGGCTTCCTCGTCGATCCGGGGTGCCCCGGTTCCCGCGCCGCCCGCGAGTGCGATCCCCTCGGCGCCCTCGACGAGGTCGATGATGGCCGCGGCGTCGAGGCGCAGCTGAAGCCAGACGGACCGGAAGCTCTCCGCCTTGGGCGTGTACGCGAAGTAGTGGGCGTGTCCCATGCGGAACTCCTTGTGCTCGGGTGCGGATCGCGGTGACCGTGCCGGGCGCTTGCATCACCCGACCACCTAAACTCTAATGTACCTCACTGGGTGAGTATTGTCAATGGTTCGTGATGCGCTGAACGGGAGGGGGACGCCTCGGCCGGTGGCGCTCCGTGCCGCGGCCCGGCGGGGCGCCGATCCGCTCACACCCCGCTGGGCCAACCCAGCTTCAAACTGACGCACCCTCGCCCTGCACAGAGAGGGGCCACAGATCGCAGTAGTCGAGCACGGGACGGCGCGGCCGGGTGCCGAGGAGAAGTTCGACCGTGACGCCGGCCTCGTCGGCGATGCAGGCGAGGTCCACGACGGACGGCTCGACGGTGCCATCGAGGAGCCGGGGGAGTTCCTCGTAGCGCAGCGGCCGGCCCTGGGACTCCAGGCGTACAGCGAGGGCTCGGATGCGCTCGGTGGGGTTCAACGGCGACCTCCAGGGTTGCGGGGAGTGCTGCGGAATCGACGCGTCTCAAGGGCCTTGGGGCGGCAACTCCCGCCCTGCCCATCAGGTCAGCCCGAGCCGCGCCCGGCGTTCGGCAGCGACCTTCGCGAGATGGGCACGGATCAGTGCCACGGTTGCACCCTCGAAGGAGTTGTACGGCTCACCAATCCCCGGCCCGGACCACATTCCGTCGGCCGTGCGGCGCACGGGCCCGAGCTCCGTGCCGCCCACGCGGACCGACTGCTCACCGCCGGCCGACGCACCGAGCCGGGCGAGGGCGAGAGTGTCGTTGATGGTGCGAACGGTGCCCAGCCGCCCGGTGTCATCGAGCACGAGCGCGGTCGCCTCCAGTCGGACGCCGGCTTCGGCGGCCAGGGCCGAAAGCTCCCCAGCGAGGACGGCCCGCTCCGGTTCGGCGGTCCGGCAGGATGCCGCTGTCAACTTCTCGGCCGCCGTGCGGACGGCTACCAGGCGAGCGGCAGTTGCACGGCACTCCTTCGCGGACCCCGCGTAGCGGTCGCCAGGAAGCGCCGCCATGGCCGCCTCGATCTCCGTAAGGCCAGTGGTTGGTGCGGCGCTCCGGAGGTTCCGCCAGATCCGGTGGAGGGTGTCCATGTCCGCGTCCGCGCCGCGGCGGGAGGTGTACCGGCCGCACAGATCGGCGGGCGGCCGCTCTGCGGTCGCCACCAGGCGTGCACGTGCCTGGTGGCAGAAGGTCAGCAGCCGTGCCAGTGGAAAGGCGAGCCAGTCCCGGGCGTCGCCGCCCGACTCGCCCAGCAGGGCCTGCGCGGGCTCCTGGACCTGCAGGAGCAGCCGCGCGATACGCCGGCACCCGGTGCGGCTGTGTACGGCGTCCCGCTCGCTGCCCACGACATCGAGACCGGCGAAGATCGCCGCCACGTGCGGCTGGCGGAGGGCGTAGAAGGTGAAGGCCCGCGCCGTGACGTCAGTGAGCTCCTGGCGCTGCAGCGGGACGAGACCGACAGCCACTCGCGCCTCCGGGGAGCCCGAGTACGCGGCGGCTGGCTCGTCCGGCAGACCGTGACCCGCGATGTGGAACATGACGGCGTCCGCACCTGCGCCCTGCGGGCTACGGCGGAGCGGGCCGGAGTCGGGGCCGACCCGCGCGAGATGCCCGCCGCTCGAAGCCAGGACTTGGCCAGCGACGCGGCCGTCCGGGGCCAGGAGGTCGTGCGCGCCCGCCTCAGCCGGGCGCAGGCGGAACGAGGGGAAGGCGTTGAGGGGTTCGGTGTTCATGACAGTGCGACTCCAGGTGAGACGGGTAGGTCCGCCCGACCGAAGGGGCAGGCGGTCATGCCGGAGAACATGCGGCCGGGCTCGTGCGGGCGGCGCCGGATGCCGGGACTTGGGCGGAGGGGATGACCATGACGAACTCATCCGGCCGCCACACGAAGGACTCACCGCGATGGACAGGTGAGCCACTGACCAGACGGTCTGCTCGCCGGCCCGCCCCTCATGATCTGGAACGCCGGCATACACATCGGTCCCCGCGACGGGCGCCATGCCGTGCGCGGACAGCGCCTTCAGCGCTCGGCGCCGGCCGGCGGACGGAGGTCGGTGAACCACTCGGCAACAGCCGTGGCGCCGCAGGTAACCATCTGCTCGCCGGGAACTCCGTGAGACTCGAAGACGGTGGCCACCTCGCGGAAGCTGCCGCTGCCGTCAGGTTCGAATGCCACCGCGCTGAAGCCGTCCGGCCAGCCGTCCGCGGCCGTGAACACCTGGAGCATCACGTGCGGCTCTTCCAGGGCACGGTCCTGCGCGACATGAAGCGGATGCGCGTACACAACTCCCTCCTCGCCGTCATAGAAGCCGGCCACGTCCGCGCTCCTGAGGGCATCGAGCAACCGCTGCGCGGCGCCGGGTACCGGCGCGGGCGCGTGGCCGGTGAACCAGAGGGCGGCATAATCCACTACCTCGGCCGCGCATCCTCAGCGATGCCGTGTACCGGATCCCCGGTGTAGACGACGTCGACGAACTCGTGGCCCGGTTCGTACAGGGAAGCCGCCCATGGTGCGTCGTGCTCGGCAACCGGCCGGTCAGCGCTCTCTCCGGACGCGATCAGCACGTGCGGGTGGCACAGGACGTCGTCGCCGGAAACGGTCGGATTCAACGGGACGGCGAGCGCCGTGACACCGCCCTCCCCGTATGGGTAGGCGGGGTAGCCGTGTGCACCCAGGGCGGCTGACATGACGTCGGCCTCGGTGCGGCAATCCATCGGTGCAGGAGTCATCGGAGCAGTCCTTCCGAGCAAGGGGCAGGGAAGCCGGCCCGCCGGTGCGGGAGCGGCCAGGCTGAGTTGGAGGAGGAGGCGCGTGGGACCGGCCCGGGGAGAGGGGCCAGAGGTCGGGTCAGCTCACCTCGGCGACCGCGATGAGGTTCACCGGTGGCGCGACGCGTACGCAGCCGGACAGGGCCCGGCGGAACGGACGCCCGCTGGGGCCGGCGAGGACGACCATCGGGACACCGCTCACCGGGTCGTTTCCGGGAGTCATGCTGACGACCTTGGCGCGGGCCTTCACGTGGCTGCCCGCGGAGAACTCGACGATGTCACCGGTGCCGATGCCGGACGCGTACCGCGGCAGCGGGGGAGGGGTGACGGTGCCCATCATCAAGTGCCGCTCGTACGCCCGGGCCCCGCACAACTCGTAGTCCCAGTCGCTGGGCAGGTCATCGCGCTCGATGTCCCGGTAGGTGCGCTCGACGACGACTTCCACCGGCACCAGGTCGTACGGCGAGCGGGTGCACTGAAGGCACTCGTAGACGTCGCCCTCGGCGGGGAGCCGCTGGCCCATCTCCCAGTCAGTGCGGCCGTGATCACGCCGGTGTACTTCGGCCAGGCGGTCCAGCTCAGCGCGGACGGCGTCGCCCGTGCGCAGCACGGTGGGCCCCTGGCCGAGAAGACGGTAGAAGCGGGAACTGTCCGGGTTGGGCGGCGGCGGTGTGGGCTCACCCCGGCCGGGCAACTGGTCCAGGCCGAGCGGCCGGTACGACGTGATCGTGTGCTCCTCGACCAAGCGGTCCACAACCGTCGACTCCTGCCGGAATGCCTGGTGGTCGCGAACGCGGTACGGAACGGAGATCCGGACCCGGCCCTGGGCGGCACGGGCGCTGTGGTGCCGGGAGTGGATGACCCACGCAACACCGTGGACACGCGCGAGGGGAAAGGTGTGGTCGGGCTCGACCACCGTGTGGCGTCCGGGCCGGTGCGGCTCGGACGGCTCGAAGGTGACGCGGACGGCCGGGCTGTACGACGAGCCTTGGCGGTGCAGCGAGGCGACGGTGTCCCGGTGGAAGCCGTTCAGGACGACGGCGCCGACGTGCAGGTATGCGGCTTCGATGCTGCGCATGTGCTCCTCAGTTGCTGGAGTTGCTGGTGTCCGTGGCTGGTCAAGCCCGCCGGCCGGTCAATTCGTGTGCGCCGTGGCGGTGCCGTTGACGGCCGCATCGAAGACGACGTCCCGTGCCTCCCGGGCACTGAGGAGTGCCGAGATCTTGAGCTCCTGGATCGTCTCGATCAGATCCCACGGCCCGAATGTGCGCCCGGGAAGGGCAGAGAACTCGCAGGTGTAGCGGCCGTTGGAGCCGTGGACGGTGACGGTCGGGGTGGACACGCGGAGATCCTCCGTAAGGGGCCGAGTGCGTACCTGTGGTCGGTGCCGCACAAGTTCGGAGGTCGATGCCCAAGACACCGAGCAGCGCGAACCCCCAAGTTGCTCTTCTAAGTTACTACATTAACCGCGCTAGAAACAAGTTAAAAGAGTCAATGGGGTCGCCATCAGGAGTCTGAGTGGGTACCTGCGAACGCGCGCCTCGCCTGCGGGCCGATTGGCACGCCTGCACCTCCAAGCGGACCGCACCGAGCCGGCAGTGGACGGGCGGCGTGCCCGCCCAGTTGGGGGCCGGCATACCTTCACGGCAGTCCGAGACGGAGGACGAGGGGCCGCGTGCCCCCGCCGGCCTGGTTGAGGAGGCGGGCGAGGCCAGCCCCTCACCTGTCACTTGCGGGACTCGGACATGTCGCCGAACGCCCAGACGAAGCTCGCCCACTCCTCGGCCTCCCACTCCTCGGCCTCCCGGTCCTCGGCGCGAGACTGCACCTTGGGGACCGTGGCCTGCCGGTGGGCGACGTGATGCAGAGCGAGGAGCGCAGAGACGGCACCCAGCAGGGCGAAACCGCCCACCGTCGGCGACGGGGTCACGGTGTGGCTGCGATCGGCGGCGAGCGCCACCAGGAAGGCGAGCGTCACAAGGAGGGCCAGGAAGTCGGAGACGCACGCGAGCGCAGCCCACACCGGACGCACGGCCACGGAGCGCTCATCCCACAGGCGGCGGGAACCCTCAGGGGCGAGGGCATGAGACAGCAGCAGTACGCCGAGCTGGACGCCGCCCAGAAGGGCCAACAGGACAGCCGTCGCTGCGCCGCCGTAGAGGACAGCGGTCAGCAGGCTCGGTACAAGCAGGACGAGGACAAGCACGTGCAGCACGGTGCAGTGACGATGAGGGCAAGTGCGGGTCGGCAGGTGGCCATGGGCAGCGTTCATCGGCGAGGGCTCCCGGGCGGAGTTGGAGGTGTCAAGGGCCGGAGCCGGGACCAGGTGCTGGGCCCCGGCCCCGGGGAGCGGACCTCAGTACCGGCGGGCGCGGCGACGGGAGCCCCGGTGCGCGCAGTGGTGAACGACGCACAGGCCGAGGAACCCTGCCATCGTGAACAGACCGCCGGTCGAGAACAGCACCGCGCCGGAGCCTCCGCTGAGCTGAGCGCCGATCACGAGACCGGAAGCGATGAGCAGCACCAGGGCATCGGTGATGAGTGCCGCAGCCGCACGAACCGGACGTGCGGGGCGCTTCGGGGCGCCCTGCGCCGCGCGCCGGACACCGACGGCCATGAGCAGGCCGAGCGTGGCGAATGCGACGAGTGCGAGGACGGTCACGCTGGTGCCGCCGCCGAACAAGGCGGGGAGCATCCCCAGGACGATGACCGTGCGACCTGCCCGTGTGCACCAGCGGTGCGGGAAGGGGTGGGAGATGCCGTGCTGGGCGGTGCAGCTCATCGGGAGTGGCTCCTCGTCATGGGTGCTCGCGGTGTTCAGCCGGGTGCTTGCTTCACCCTCGCTTAATCTCTAATGTACCCTAGTGGGTTATTAAAGGCAAGCGTTAAGAGTCTCTGAGGGTGTGGGTCTACCCCTGTCGGCGACGGGCGGCCTTCCGGCGCGCGTGCCGCCGCGCCAGTGTCGCCTCCAGCGGGCGTGCCACGATCACCGCCGCGACGATGCCGCACAGGCGCGCCCACCAGGGTGGCGCGCTATCGGATGTCGCGAGGTACCAGCCGACCCCGAAAAGGAAGTTCAGGGCGATCAGGAGGAGCAGGTGGGCGGTGCTGAACAAGCGTTCGTAGAGCATCGGGTGCCTTTCGTGCGGAGTCGAGGTGTTGCCTGTCCGGGGCGGCCCCACTGGAGGGCCGCCCCGGGTGAGTCAGCAGGGGGTCTCGGCGTGGCAGGCGTGGCAGCAGCGGCCGCAGCTCGCCTCGCAGTTGACCTGGACTCGTTCGCCGCATCCTGCACAGGGGACGTACGCGTCGTCGGGCGCGAAGAAGCCGCCGATGCCGGTCCCGTCGTCGCAGGTGCACGTGGCGGTGGTGGTCTGCATCTCGACTCCTCGTAATGGGTGGTTCGCGGTGACCCGGCTGGGCGCTTGCTTCGCCCTTCCGTTAATCACTAATGTACCAGAACAAGTTAATAGGGTCAAGGGGGCGACGTCGAAGGCGCGGCGGACGGCGCGATCCCGTCAGGAGCGCTTCAGCGTGATTGCGTCCACGACCGGTGTGCCGTGGAACGGGCGGCCGAACCAAGTCTTCACCGTGATCGGCCGCGCACGGCGGCGCCCCGGCGTGGTGTAGTCGGCGAGCAGCGGCGCCGCGACTGTTGCCACCTCGGTAGCGGACGGGCCCCCGCTCCAGCTCACGGAGAGCTTCCAGCCGGACCTGCGCCGGACCGAGAACCGAATTCCAGGGAAGGCGTGGCGCAGCATCTTGCGCAGGTGAGCGGCGGTCTGCGAATGCGTCAGGGGCGGGGTGTAGGGCTGGAGCAGCTCGTCCGGGTGAAGGTGGGGAATGACCGAGGTGTACCGGACATGGGTGAGGGACGCGGACGCCCCGTCAGGCGTGCGCAGCTCGTAGTGGGAGGCCGGCGCGCCGAGCAGCGTCGCGGACATGCAGAGTGTGCAGGCGCAGGAGTGTGCGATCCAGACGCGGCGGCTCTCGTCGTCCTCGTGCCGTACCCAGCTTCCGTCGGGGAGCCGCAGGGCCAGGTAGCCAGCCGGGGCCGAGCCGGGAGCGGGTGCAGTTGACGCCGTCATTCTCGTGTCCTTTGTTCGGGGCGGGGCGGGGCGGGGAGCCTTCGCGCTGGGCGCGGGCGATGCGTTCAGGGCTGGCCCACCTGGCGGCGGGGAGCCCGTTCACGGCCGCTGCGTGGCCACAGGGCGCAACGCGTCGAGTAGGGCTGCGTCCATGGCGTAGCCGACCGCCTCGCGCGCCGCGTACTCGGCATCGACGATCTCGCCGGGAAGATCCATGCCGAAGCCGTAAGAGGTGACCTGCGGCCCGGCCTGCGCCGAGGCGGACACGTCCAGGAGGTCGAGAAGGGCAGCCCTGGCCCGTTCCAGGGTCAGGGTGTCGCTGTCGATGAGCGAGCGGATCTCGGTCTGGCGTTGCGTAGCTTGCTGGTCCATGTGCTCCTCGGTGGTGTCTGGGTGGAGACGGGGCGGCCGGGCGGCCGCCCCGGGCAGACGGAGTCAGACGACCCGCATTCCGATCAGGCGGGGCGCGGTGTCCCGGACGCCGCACCACTCGTCTGCACAGTCCGGGCACATCTGGTGGGCGCAGCCGCAGTCGTCCAGGTTGTAGACGTGCCATCCGGCGTCGTGCGCCTCCTCGGTGCCCTCGTCCGCGTCGTCGAGGAAGGGGGAGCGCTTGCCGCACTGGCCGCACTCGATTCGATCGAAGTCGATGACCCTCAGCGCCTCGGCGCCCATCAGGCGGAACGTCGTCTCGGTGAGCATGGCGGTCATGTGGACTCCTCGCGGCGGTGGTTCGCGGTGGCCGGTTGAGGTGCTTGCTTCACCCGCCCCGGTAAACACTAATGTACCAGCAGGGGTAAGTATTGGCAAGCGTGTAGGGTCCACTTGAGTGGAAGGTCGTGGAGGCGGGCGCCGACGGCGGCCGCATCGCGGCGGGATGGGGGCGGCCGTCAGGGCGGAGTGCAGCAGGAAGCCTCTGTGCGGGTGGGCGCAGATGGCGCGCGATGAGCGGGTCCCGCACTGCACCGCGAAGGACGGCCACCAGTGCGTCCGGCCGGAAGGTGCCTCCTGCGGCCGGCTGAATGGGGTGCGCCGCGTCCGCAGTGCGCCGACACCACTCCCGTGGGCAGGTGCGGGGCCAGGTGTCCCAGTGAGGGATGAGTGCGGCGTAGAGCGTCCCCCAGCGCGCCAGCAGGCCAGTCGCCGCAGCCCGTCAGGGCGAGATGCTTGGCGCCTAAGCGGCGCACTGCTCGCGGTAGATGGTGAGGTACTTCCCGCAGGTGAGGCGGTCGGCGCAGGCGTCTTCCACGGTGGAAGCGCCTCCTTCGGCGGGCTGAGCGCTACGGCAGGGGCCGGCTGTTGTAGAGGTACACGCCGATTACGCCCGCACGTGCGAGGAGTTCGGCCTCGACCGGGTCGCTGGCGTAGTCCCAACCCTCGGCGGCGCGGCACGCCGCGTACGTGTAGGAGTGGCCACGGGAACATGTGTACCCGTTTTCCGTGTGGTGCAGAGGGGCGCCGCACTCGTGGGCGGTGGGGCCGTCTTCGTCGTAGCCCGACACGAGTTCACCGCACGTGTCGTCGAGCCCGTCCGGAGCTGACTCGGTAGGGGGCGTGATGGGCACGCGGTACTCCCTGGGTTTCGGGGTGGGCTTGGGGGCGGAACTTCATCTCTATATTACAGTTTGATGCTGTCTGAGTAAACTGAAAAGAGTCACGCGCGGGGCTTGGGGTGAGCCTCCGTCGGTCAGGGGTTACAGGTCTACGCGGAGGGGGTGCCGGAGCGACCGTCCACATCTTTCAGCTTCTATAACTTGCGCAACCCTCACTCATTAAGTACATTAGAGATTGCCAGGTGATGCAAGCACCTGCCACCACCGCGACTTCCGGAGACCTGCGTGAACGTCCCGCTCCCCACCGCCCTCGAAAGCCTCGGCGACCAGATGTCCCAGCACGGTTGGAACACCGCCTGGATGCGCAAGCACGGCGAAGCCCGCGTCGAAGGGAGTCGGAAGGGAGGTGCTGCGGTCATGGTCACCGCGCGCTACACCCTCGAAAAGGGCTGGGCCACCCGGTTCTACGTAATCGGCTCCGTCGATGACGGCTGGACGGACTGGGCCCGGGTTCGGCGCTCCGACCTGCTGCACTTCATCGCCACGAACCGCCTGCCCGTCGAGGCCAAACCCCGGAAGGTGCCTCACAGCAAGTGCCGCTGCCGTAAGAAGGCGATGCCGACGCAGTGGCACGCCCTCCGCCACCTGGCGCGTATCCAGCTCCAGCGGCTCGCCACACGCGGCGCGGTGGAGGAACAGCGCGTCTATCGGTGCCGCCACGATGCCCGCCGCTGGCATGTCACCTCCATGGAAGACCGCTCCTCCGGTCCCTGGCGCGGAGCTGCCGCCGACCTCTGAACGACGCCCGAATCACCACCAACCCCACAGAGCCGAGGAACAGTCACCCATGCCGCAGCGAATCCCCCTGGACACCAACGGCCACGACCTCCTGCCCAAGCGCACCGACCAGGTGACCGTCTTCGCCGAGCCAGGGGAGAAGCCGTTCGTGGCCGGCGTTTACTGGCGCTGCGCCACCTGCGACCAGGTACCGGAGTACATCGTGCGCGACAAGGCCGTCCAGGTTCAGAAGCCGTGCCCCTACCCGAACGGCATCACGACCGAGATCAGGATCAATGTGCCTTCCGGCAAGCTGATCGTCACCGATGACCTCCGCGACGTCTACTGCGTCGACCACAACGGGGCATCCGAGAACACCGCCCTCGGACAGGCTCAGGTAGTACAGGCGATGGCCGCTCTCGGCTGCGCCTTCGGCCCTGTGGGCAACTCCAGCCCGGGCCTGTACCGCACGTGCCAGAGCGACAGCTACATCATCGCCTCTCCGATCCTCGATGACGACGATGTTCCCTCCATCCCCGACGAGGACTGCATCGCCGAGATCGATACGGCGCTGTGGGCCTACTCGATCGCCGACTACGAGGACTGGAAGGCCAAGGGCGGAGCCCCGGGGCAGAAGCTGCTCGGCCATTACACCGTCGTCGATGTGACCCCGGGGACCTACAGGTTCACCCACCACGTCGGCGAGCGTGGATTCGACAAGTACGCCCCCGAAACCGTGGTCTTCGCCCACGTCGAGCGGATCTCCCCGCCCACCACGAACTGAGAATCACCGCCGGGCACCTCAGCTCGGCCACCGCACCTTCCATACTCAACCCCAGGAGTTCCCATGCCGCTCTCTCGCCGCGACTTCAAGCTGTCCATGGCTATCAGCCCCATGAAGCGGAACGGTCCCGAGACCGAAGCTCTCAGGAGCCTGCTCGTACACCGCCTGCGCGACGCCCGGATGGCGATCGCCCGGCTCCCGCTGAAGGCCAACCTCGCCACTGCCGGGCTCAAGAAGTACTCGGTGCACTGCGAGCCGTGCCGCAGCTGGTTCGACCTCCCCGAATGGGGCGAGGAGTTCACCTGCCCGAAGTGCCGGCAGCTCTACGCCCTGGAACTCGCCGTCTTCTCCGCTGTGCCTGACGAGAGGGCCTGACCACGACGGTACGGGGGCCGGTGTCAGACTGGCGCCTGCCCCATCTCGCCATCAGCCGGTTTGGCCGTAACCGCTGGGAGTCCGCCCCGACCTCCAGCATGCCGACGCTCGGTGCGGTCATCCCCGCCCCGGGGGCGCGCCGGCTCACCCACTCGCACCGGCGAACGCGGCTTCGACCACCGCCCCCCGGCACGGTCGTCCCCGCCCACGCCGAGCGCATCGCTTGGCGCATCCGCAGCGCCCGGCCAGCGGCCCCGCCCCCGGCTGAGACGCTGCTCCCCGCGGCCCAACCTCCCGAAGGAGTGCACCGTGCCCCTGCCCGACAGCGCCTTCCCGGCGCTCCCGCACGTTCCCGACCCGCACCAGCTTCTCGTCGACGACCCGGCCTTCACCTTCTCCTCGTCCTGCGGGGGCAGGGGAGGACTGGCCGGCTTGCGCGCCTGGCAGACCGCAGACGCCGGCTGCTTGGCGATCGTGACGGAGAGGGGCCTCGGCGTGAGCATCACCAACGCCGCTGAGGAGATCACCGCCGCCCTTACCGCGCGCCTGCCGGGCCCCCTGGTCGTGCTGGAGCACTGGCTCCCCGGCGACGGCGCCGACCACCACCGCCTGGACCAGGTCCTCGCTGCCGCCGACCGCCGCCCGCAGTGGCGCCGGATCTGGCCCACACCACCCACCAACCCCCACCACGCCTCGTGCGAGACGTGGATGAACACCTGCGGACACGCCCTGCTTGCCGCCCGTGCCTCCTGAACTCCGTGCCGCTCGTCCGCTGGCAGCCTGAACCGTCAGCCTTCCTGCGCCGTCTCCCGGAAAGGGGAAACACACATGCCGATCCTTCAGAGCCCCATGGGCGACCGGGACGGCCGCGTTCTTGCCCATGCAGCGGACCGCACCCTTTTCGCCGTCACCGAGTACGGCGCAGTGCGCTACTACACGGACCGGCTCGGACCCGGCGCCCCCGCCCTCCACACGGCCGACGTCGTCTACCGATGTGCCGAGCGAGGCTGGATCGCGCAGGACGAGGACGGCCAGGGGCTGACCATTACCGAGGCCGGCCGCTCTGCACTGGCCCTGTACCAGCGCTACGTCAAGCAGCGCGATGAGCTCCCACACAGCATCACCCGGAACCCCATGCGCGGCGAGCCGCATGATCCGCGCGAGCCGGTCCGGATCCTGCACGACGCCCGGACCGGTCAGGAGATCCGTCCCGGAGACCGGATCGCGGACCCGGCTGGCGAGATGATCACCTACCTCGGGACGAGCATGACCCGAGCGGGAGACGACGGGCCCTGGCAGCCCGGCGGGCTCCTCCGCGTCCTGTACGACGGAGGCGTTCCGTGGGTTTTCCTTCCGTCGCAGGTGGGTGCGGCCTTCGACGACGACAGCGAGTAGAGCGGCACCCGAGGCAGGCCCCCATGATCCGGCGGTTGCCCCCGCCGCCAACGCCGGAGCCCTGAGTCGACTTCACCGGGTGTACGGCCCCCGGTCCTTCCCGTCGGCCCACACCGTCTGACCCAGTCGTGTGACGGTTATTCCGAAGTCCCACTGATCGGGCCGTCCGCGTGCGCGCCAGAGTTGGTGTCCGGAGCGGAGCGCGCCCCGCAAGCCTGGCCTGTCACCGGAGACGGAGACCAGACCGCCGTCGGCCAGCTCGGCGTGCGCCGCGTGCCCGACCGCATCCCGCAGGTCCACTCGCGGCCCAGGGCCGGACCGATCGATGCTCACGATGATGCTCGGGTGAGACACCCGCAGCGCGAACAGGAGGTGGCCGTCGACGAGGTCGGCGAACATCTCCTCGTCTGCCGCCTCGTCGTCGCTGTCGAGGATGACTGCAGACGGCGTCGGTTCGGCTTCGGGCGCGTAGCGCGGGAGTAGTGTCCTTCTGGCGCCGTCGCGCGCCGCTGCCGCCTCCGTCGTGCCCGGCCTCCGCCCGGCCGCCGCCGCCTCGTCGTCCCGTCGCCGTCGCGCGCCGCGCCGCCGCGCTGCCGCCCGCCGTGCCGCCGCCGCCTGACCGCCCCGTGCCGCCGCCCGCCCGCCGTGCCGCCGGTCCGCCGCCGCCGGTCCGCCGCCGCCGGTCCGCCGCCGTCGCGCCGCGCCCGGCCGCCGGTCCGCCGCCCGGCCGCCGGTCCGCCGCCCCGTGCCGCCGGGCCGCCCTGCCGTCGCGTCGCCGCCCCGCCCGCGCCGCCGCGCCCTGCTGCCGCCGCGCCCTGCTGCCGCCGCGCCCTGCTGCCGCCGCGCCCTGCTGCCGCCGGGCCGCGGCCCCCGCCGTTGCCGGCGTCGCGCCCGGCGGGGGCCCCGCCCGCCGGGTGTGGGTTGTCTGGTTCGGGTGTGAGTACCGCGCACAGGGTTCTACGGTGCACCGGTGAGCACTGAGACACCGCCGGGAAGCGGGACCGGACTGCCCGAGCCGCCGGAGGGCGGGGCCGGACTGCCCGAGCCGCCGGAGGGCGGGACCAAACTGCCGGATGTCGATGAGGTCTTGGCCGCGGCGCTGTGCGCGCAGGGTGAGCCGGGTGTGCGGGCGCTGGGGCTGCTGCGTGATGCGCGCCGGATCCTGACCGGCACCGTTCTGGAGCGGCCGGGAGAGGTCGCGGAGTCGTGTCTGCGCGGCGCGGCGGACGCGCTGCTGAGCCTGCCGGGCGCTCCGGCCGTTCCGGTGGGCCTGAAGTCCGCGGCCGCAGGCCTGCTCGACGCCGTGGACGCCGTCTCTGCCGCGCGGGTTGCCGTCAGCGGCGCTCCGGCCGGCCGGGACGACGCCGTCCCGGAGGCGAGCCGGACGGCCGCCGGTGCCGCCCCGGCGGCCGCCTCCGGTGCCCCGGCCGGCCCGTCGGCGTTCGCGTCCTCCGGCGTCGCGGGGGTTGAGGAGGCGTGGGAGCGGGTGAGCGCGGCGGCCGAGGTGCTGCGCGGGCAGCTGGCCCGGCCGGGCGGCTACCACCGGGGCCGGGCCGTGGGGATCGCCGAGCGCCTGATGGGGGTGAAGCTCGGCGTCGCCCAGGAGACGGCGCTGGACGTGTGGGGCGCGGTGTACGGCACGACGTCGGGCACCCTGCACGGTGCCGTGGCCGAGGCGGGCCGAGCGGCCCGCCTGTACGCCGAGGTTCTCGCCGCGGCCCGTCAGCTGCTGGTGCCGCTGCCCGGCCGCGCCGCCCGGGTCTTGGAACTCACCGCCCTCGAGAGCCCGGATGCCGCGCACGCGTTGGAGCTGGCCCGGTGGGCCGACCCGCGTGCCGCCGCGTTTTTCTTCCGCTCCCGCCCCGCCGCCGCCTGGCTGCCGGTCCTCCAGGAGCACGCGCCGCACCTGCTGCTGCCCGACGCCCCGGCCGGCGGGGTGTGGCCGGCCGGCGTGTTCTTCGAGGACCTCGCGGCTGCCGACCCGCCCGCGGCCGGCGCCTGGCTGGCCGAGCACGCCGAGGAGGTCGCGGCCGCGGGCCGGCCCGCGCTGGACGCGGTGCTGCGCCTGGCCGGCCGCGGCCCCGGACTGCTCCCTGCGGCCCTGGTGCGTACGGTGCTCGCCGGACAGGCCGCCGCCCGCCCGGCGGGAGAGGTGGTGTCCCCGCCGGAGGGGTGGACGCTGCGCCTGGCGGCCGAGTGGGCCTGTGCGGTGCCCGTCCCGGCCCGGGACCGCGACTGGGTCCTCGTGGTCGAGCTCCTGCTGAAGATGACGGTCGAGGCCGAGCACGCGGCCGCCCGTGTGCGCCGCGCCGGTCCGGCCGCCCGAGCCCGCGCCGCCGCGCAGTACCCCGGCCTCCTTGGGACCGGCGTCGGCCGGGTCCTGCTCGACGACCCCGAAGACTGGGAGCGGGCGGCGCTCGCCGAGGCCGCCCGGATGCCGGACCACCTGGTCGGGCGCCTGCTGCAGGAACTCGTGGCGAGCGCCCACCCGGACGGGCCCGGCGCCGGGGCGCACCCGCAGGTCCGCATGATCCGCGCCGTCGTCGCGGCCCGGCTGGCCCGGGACGTGGAGCTCACCGACCCGGCCGCCCGCCGCGTCGTCTTCCACGAGGACCTTCACCGCGTCCGTCTCACCGCGCCGGCCGCGTTCGGCGGACCCCGCCTGGCGCGCGCCGTGCTCGACCTCGCCGCGGCGGACGCGGACGCCGGCGAGATGCTGGCCGAGCGCACCGCCCAGTGGAAGAAGGTCGCCGCCGCCGACGCGTGGCTGCACGACCTGATCTGGGCCGCGCACCTTGCCGTCCGCGTCCCCGACCCGCATGAGAACTCACATGAGGACATGCATGAGGACTCCCATGAGGACCTGCATGAGGACCTGCAAGAGGACATGCATGAGGACAGGCGTGAGGACGCGGTTCCCTCGCCTTCGTGCACGGCCCCGTCGGCGCCGCCCGCGCAGGAGGCGGCCCAGTGGCAGGCTCGCGCCCACGAGCTCGTTCCGCGGCTGCTGGGCGGCCGTCCTGATCCGGAGCCGGCGCGCCTCGTCGAGGCGGTGTGGCGTACCTGCCCGCCGGATGCTGCCGCCGCGCTGGAGAAGGCGGCGCGCGCGGCTCTCGGCACGCCTCCGTCCAGCCGGGACATCGACGAGGTCCTGCCTGCGGGCGCCGACGGGGCCGACGGCCGTCTCGAGCCGCTCGCGTCCTGGCTGCGTGTGTGGGACTGGTCGCCCGTCCTGCCCGCGCGGCTGCTGGCCGGCTTCGAGCCGCTGCTGGCCGCGCTGCGCCGCATGGCCCCCGACGGTCCGGCCGACCCGCGCGCCGCCGCCCGTCCGGAGCCGTTCACCGCGCCCCGGGGCGTCGACGGCGAGGACCTGGTGGAACTCGCGGCCGCCCGCGGTCCGCTGGCCGCCGCTGCCGCCCTGAACGCCGCCGGGGACCGGGGCGCCGAGGTGTACGCGGGCCTGCTGAACCGGCTCGTCGCCGCCGCGCCGGACGCCTGGACCGCGGACGTGCCCGCCGTCCTGGCCACGCTCCGCACGCCCGCCCTGCGCGGCTTCTACCTCACCGCGGTCCGGGCCGCCGCGCACCTGCCCGGCGCCCTGCCGGACCGGAACCTCTCCCACGCCATCGCCGGCGCGCTCCAGCTGCGCCGCTCGCTTCCCGGCCCCGGGACGGCCGGCGAACAGACCGACACCGCGGCCCTGTTCGCCGACGAGGCGCTGTTCGGCCTGCTCGCCCAGGCATGGAACCGGCCCGACGGCGCCGCCGGCCTCGACGACGTGCTGCTGCCCGAGGCCCTGGCCCACCTGCACACCCTCGCCGACGCCCTCACCCGCCCCGCCGAAGCGGCGGCCCCGCCCGCGCAGGTGCCGCCCGCCGGCGGGCCGCAGCGCCCGGACCCCGCGGTACGCGCCCTGGAGTGCCTGCTCGACTACGCCGCGGCCCGGGCCCGCGCCGGCGCCGCGATGCCCGCCGACGTCCTGGATCTCCTCGCCAGGGTCCTCGCCGCCGGCCCGGCCCGGCCGGCGGTGTCCGCCGCCATCGGCCCCCGGCTGCCGGCCCTGCACCGCCACGCCCCCGGCCACGCCGCCGGCCACCCCGCGCTCACCGCCCTGGACGGCCGCCCCACACCGGCCGCCGCCTGGCTGCACACCGGCCCCGCCGACCCGCCGCTGCTCACCGCCCTGGACCGCGCCGCCCTGTTCGCGTCCCTCCGCCACGGTGCCGGCGGCCCGGCCGAGCACCTGGCGCACGCCCTCACCGCCGACCCGTACGCCCTTGGCGACCCGGCCGGCGCCCTCACCGAGATCGCGGCCGGACCCGGCGGCCCGGCCGCCGTCTCCTGGCTGCTGCAGGTCATGGCCTGGCGCCTCGATCCGGCGTGGGGCGACATCGCGGCCGGCCGCCTGCACTTCACCCGTACCGTCCCGCGGCCGGCCACCGGGGAGGAACTCGCCGCGCTCACCGCCGTGTGGCGGGCCGCGCTCACCGCCCACCTGCCGCCCGGCGCGCTCGCCGGCGCCGGCTACTTCGCCCACCTTCCCCTCGACGACGCGGTGTGGCTGCCCCTGGCCCGCGCCAGCGCCGAGCACACCCCGCCGCACACGCCCGCCACCGCCGCCGAACGCGCGGCCGCGCACCCCGGCGACCGGGACGCACTCCTGCTGACCGCCCGACTCCTCGACCGTCCCGCGGACGTGTGGGGGACCCAGGCCGTTCTCCCGTACGCCCGCGCCCTGCTGCAGACCGCGCAGGCCATGACCGCCCACCCCTGCCCGGACACCGTCGCGCAGCTGCGCGAAGCGCTGATCAACGCCGGCGAGGTGGACGCCGCCCACACCCCGGCCGGCTGACCGCCCCGCCCCCGGCGGGCCGCGCGGGAGGAGGTGCGCGCCGCGCCGCCCCTCCCGCGCCGCCGGCTCCACGGCACGAAAACCGGTCCGGCCCGCCGGCCCCGAACACGGCCGAAGCGCCGGCCGCCGCTGCCCGCACCTGCAGCGCGACGCACCGGCGAACACACTGGTCAAGCAGCACATGCGCGCTGCATCAGCGCGCTGACAGACCACGCTCACATGCCGCGTCCGCTCAGCACGCCACACGGGCACGCCGGTCATCCACGCTCACCGGCTGGTCACCTTCGGACAGGTGCGGTCAAGATCGTGAAAGCGTCGACCTGCGACGGCCGCGGCCCGTAGCGTCCCCGGGCATGACGGAATCGAGGAGACCGCGGCTGGTGCCGACGGGGAACTGCTTCTGCGGATGCGGCGGCGAGGCGGAGATCGGCCGCTGGTTCGTCGCGGGGCACGACATCACCGCCGCCGCGGCCCTGCGCGCGGTCCAGGGCGAGAGCCTGCCGCAGCGGCTGGTGCGCGCCGGCTACGGGCCGGACCGCTCGGTGGTCCAGGAAGCGGTCGAACAGGCGGGCTGGGTGCGGTGCGCCGGCTGCGCGTACGCGGGAGCGCCGGCCGGGCTGGCCGCCCACCAGCGCTCCGGCGGCTGCACCGGCGTCCCGCCGGAGCCCCGGTCCGACCAGGACGGTACGCCGACGCCCGACCAGGACGCGCCGCCGGCCGGGCCGCCGCCCGGGGAGCGCCGCCCGCGCCGGCCGGGCACGGCCCAGGACACCGGCCCGGTCCGCGCCGCAAACGGCCCCGCCCAGGGACTGCTGCTCCCGGGAAGCGGCGACCCGTTCTGGAAGCAGGTCCCGCTGCCGCTGCGCCACACCCTCGCCACGGCCGCGTACCGGCTGGTGACACCGGAACAGCCGGTGCTGCGGGAGAAGGGCAACCGCGGCGTGCGGTACGCGCTGCGGGCGGCCGGCAACAAGCGGATGACCGGCCGGCACTGGCACGCCCTGCTGACCGCTCCCCGCGAGTCGTTCGGCAGCGCGCGCAGCGAGCGCGCGGACCAGGTCTTCACCGTCCTTGGGGAGGTGGTGGCCCAGTACGTCGCGCCGGCCCTCGCGCAGCGGCCAGCCGACGGCACCGCCGGCCCCGCGGCTGATCCCGCGCCGCCCTCGCCCGGGTGAGCGGACGCCGTCCTGCCGCCCGGCCGTGCCGCGGGTCCGGTGGTGTCCCCCTGCCGGCCCTGTGGTCCGCGGGCCCTGTGACCGCCTGGCCCGCCCCGGGCGGCCCGTCCGCGGCGCGGCGATCGCCGGCACGGCGCACGATGCCGGTATGGCGAAGGCGACGGCGTACGACGCAGCGGTGAAGTCCTGGCACTGGTACTCACGCGACCACGCGCTCGCGGCGGCGCTGCTGTGCCGCCGGTGCGCGGAGCTGGAGCGCAGCCCGGACCCGCCCGGCGAGCAGGACCGCGCGCAGGGACTGGCCTGGTCCGCGGCACAGGCGGCGGAGCACCGGACCTACGCGATGGGCGCCGTCCTGACGGCGTTCGCCTTCCTCGAGGCCTCCGTCAACGAACTGCTCGCCTCGGCGGCCGAGGACCAGCTCGAGATGGGCGGCGGCAGGGGAGGCCTCACCGCCGAGGAGCGCGCCGCCCTCGTCGGCCTGCAGCAGGCATGGGGCGTGGGCGGTCCGTCGCTGCTGGATCGCGCGCAGCTGGTCCTCCACCTGCTGCGCCGGAACCCCTTCAACAAGGGCGAGGAGCCGTTCCAGTCGGCCGACGTGCTCAGACGCCTGCGCAACGCCCTGGTCCACTACCGGCCCGAGTGGCGCGCGGTCGGCGCCGGCAGGGCAGACGACCGGATCGCCAAGGACCTGGCCCACCTGCCGATCGCACCCCACCCGTTCGCCACCACCGGCCACCCGCCCTTCCCCGACCGGCGCCTCGGCCACGGACTGGCCTCCTGGGCGTGGAAGACGTCCCTGGCCTTCACCGACGACTTCCTCGCCCGCGTCGGCGTCCAGCCGGTCTACGAAGACCTGCGCCCCCGCCTTTCGACCGACCCGGCCCCGACCGGCTGACCGCACGCGCCGCCACAGGCGTCCCGCTCCGGCGAAACCCGCCACTGACCTGCGCGGACAGCAACCCGGAGGCCCACCGTCACGCGTGCGTGACAGCTGCACCCGGCCCGGCCCGCTGCGCCCGGGGCCGGTCACGGCGCCGCGGGGCGCCCCTTGGGCCGGTGGCGGCGCCCGCGCCCGGCCGCGTGGCGCAGCAGCACCTCGCGCACGTGACCGCACGCCTCACCGGCGGGAAGTCGCGCGGTACGCCCGGCGATCGGCCGCTCCTCGGGGCCCAGCGCCCAGCGGTCCGGATCGGCCAGGTGCATGAGCCGGCGCCCGGCCCGTTCGGTGGCGGCGGCGATCCGGGCCCGGTCGCCGGCCGGGTCGCCGGGGACGACGAGCCGGCCGCGGGTGACGGCCCGCAGCCGCGGCAGGATCTTCTCCCACTCCCGCCCCGGCCCGGAGCCGGCGCCGTCCGGGCGGACGCCTGCGTCGAGGAGCACCGTGCCGGTCGCCACGTCGGCGACGGCGACCTCCACCAGGCCCCTGTGCTCGTCCTCCTCCCGCTCCTCGCCGGGCACGGCCCGGGTGCACAGCACGACCGCCGCCCCGTCCTCGGCCAGCGGCCGCGCCCAGCGCAGCCGCGCTCCCCACCGGGCCTGCCCGAGGCGGATGTCCCCGCGGTGGCGGCCGGCCAGCGCATCGGCGCGCAGCTCGGCGGCGACCGCCTCGCGCTCCGGTCCGCCGTCCGCCCGGCCCGGCGCCCACTCCACCTCCCACAGGCCGGTGGTGTCGTCGAAGTACGCCCACACCTGCACCCGGTGCCGGTCGGCGAGCGCGGCGGCGAAGCGGTGCACGGCCTCGGCCCGGTCGGGCACCCGGGCGACGAGGTCGCGCAGGGCGCTGGGCCGTCCCGCCGGCACGGACCGCACCGCCTCCCAGTCCACGCCGGGCAGCTCCCGCAGCGCCTCGACGTCGCGGACCCGGTAGAGCGGCACGTCGATCCACCGTCGCCGGCCCACCTGCGCCTGGACGGCCGAGGCCGGGGTGATCCACCCGGCCCCCGCGGCCAGCTTGAAATCGACGGCCCGGATCTCCAGCAGCCCGCATGCCTCGTCCGCCCGCACCAGCCGCTCGCCGGCCACCCGCTCCCCGAGCTCCTCGTCGTCCGCGAGCTCCTTGAGGCCGGCGAGCGGGTACCGGCCGCCGGGCCCGGCCGTGATCCGCCCCTCGCCGGCGACCTTCTCCAGCTCCGCGCGCGTCCACCCCAGATGTTCGGCCGCCGCCTGCGGCGCCAGGCTCACCGCGCACCACGCCTCCCGCTCGGCCGCGGCCCGCGCCTCGCGCTCCTGGCGCCCGGCGATCACCTCGGCCAGCACCTGGTGTCCCTGCGGCGTGAGCCGTCCGGCGTCGCGCACGGAGTACAGCAGGTGGCCGGAGTACTCGCCCACGACGCGCAGGAACCCGCGCCCGGCGAGCTCGGCGACGTCGTCGGCCGCGACGTCCAGGCCAGTGGCCGGCGCCAGGACCTCCTGGGCGATCCGCCGCGCGCCGTACCCCTCCCGCTCGGCGATGGCCTCCCGCAGTTCATCGACCCGGCCCGCCAGGGTGTCGGCGGCCTCCCTGCTCCACCCCCGGCCGCTGGTCCGCTCGGGCACGATCCCGAGCTCCTGGCCGCGGGCGACCATCCACGGCTCGATCCCGAGTTCGGCCGCCAGCTGCCCGCGGTTGACCACCGCCGGCCTGCCGCCGGCCGTACCCGCCGCGTCCCTGGAAGCCTGCTGCTGCGTCACATCCCACCGCCTTCACCGGAGTCCACGGCGCCCGGGGTACGGCGCCGCACCCCGGGGACCGTACTCCCTCCCACGCCCGACAAGCAACCATGACATGGGCTCTGACCTGCGTTTTTGTATCTTGCAAGCCGCAACCCTCGCGGGGTTTGGCCGCGCCGGATGCCCGTGACACCGCGGCCGGCGCATCCGACCGGACCGGCGCGCCCGGGTCCGCCCGGCCGGGGGATGATCGGGAGATGGCCGAGGACACCGATCACACACCCGAGCCGGCCCGCTCAGGCGGGGACGACCTTGCCGCGCTGGCCGCGCCCCGCCGGCGCACCGTGGACGAGCACATGTTCACCGCCCCCGGGCTGCCGGGAACGTTCCGGCTGCAGCTGTTCACCGCCCCCGGGGCGCGCCCGGTCGCCGTGGTCACCCAGATCGCCCGCGAGGAGGGCATGGGCCTGACGAACGGCGCGGAGAGGTTCGCGGCCGCGGTGTGGGAGCGGCACTGCCCCGAGCAGGACCTCCCGCCGGTGTGGGTGGAGCGGCAGCTGTGGGGCGAGGACTCCCTTCAGGAGACCCGTTTCAGGCGGGTGGTGTTCGCCGAGACCGACCGCTACCGGCCGCGCCAGCCGCGGTGGAGGGCGATCACCCCCGAGCAGCTCGAAACGCTGGTCGGCGGCCCGGTCGAGACCGGCCGCGGCACCGGCTACGTGCCGCGCCCCGACGAGCCGGAACCGCAACCGGTGTTCGAGGCGTACGCGGTCGTCCGCCTCGCCCGCCCGAAGCCGTTCCGCGCGCCGGCGTGCATGCCGGCCGGCGTGCCCTGGTGGCGGCGCTGGACCCGGCAGCTGCTGCCGAACCGCACCGTCCGCACCTGCTGCTGGTACCACGGCGGCGACTGGCACAAGGTCAACGCCCTGGCCCTGGAGGCGCTCCGGAGGTCCCGCGAGCAGGCCGTGGACCCCGACGACATGCGGGAGTTCGCGGTGTCCCACGCGGCCGCGGCCGGCGCCACCGACTGGGAGACCGAGGCCCTGGCCACCCTGTTCTGCCTCGGTGACGCGATCCAGCCCGACCGCGAAGTCCGCTACATCAACGGGCAGCACCGGGCCCAGGCCATGCTGGACGCCGGCGTGCGCCGCACCGTCGTCCTGCGCCACATCCAGCCGTAGCCGCGCCCCCGCCGCCGGCCGGGCACAGCCGGCAGCAGGCCCGGCCCCCTGCCCCTACGGCGCCCGGCCGCGGTCCGCCTGCCGGCCGCCCGCCATCTCCAGCGCCGCCACCGCCCGGTGCGGCAGCTCGCCGGCCCGGGGCCCTGTGACCCGGCCGTCCGGCCCAAGGAGGCGGGAGGTGGACTTCGCCTCCACCACGATGGTGCCCCCCTTGAGGTCCGAGAAGGTGAAGTCCGGGCCCGGCCCGGTCTTCAGCCGGTTCGCCTCGACGAACAGGTCGCCCGCGATCTGCATGACACGTTCGAGCGAGCGCGGCGGCACGCTGCCGTTGCGGTGCGCCTCGTTGGCGATGAGGTACGCGGTCCCGACGGTCAGGGCGGTCTCGATGTCCTTGGGGGACATGGTGTCCATCAGGTCCCGGAACCAGGGCGTGATCTTGTCGGTGCCGGTGCCCCGGCTCTGCGCCGCGGCGGGCGGGCGCCGCGGAGTGTGGCGCGGGGGAGCGCTGCGCCGCCCGCGGGCCGCCAGGACACGGCCGAACGCCTCGCGGTAGTGCCGCTGGGCGGGGCGGCTGACCCGGCAGACGTCGAGGAGGGTCTGCAGCTGCTCGGCGCTGGCGGGCAGGCCCTTGCGGCGGACGATGCGCCAGGCGGTGGTGCGCGGGATCGGCGTGCGGCCGGCCGCGGGCCGGACCAGCGCGGTCAGGGGCGGGGCGCCGGCCCGCTCGTACTCCGCGGCGAGCGCGGCGCCGAGGTCCTGCGCGGTGTGGACGAGCGCGGGCGCGGGCGCCTGGAGCGCGGGGAGCCGGCCGCGGAGTTCGGTGCGGCCCCGCGTCCGCAGGACGTGCGCGCGGTCCCGGGCGGCCCGCTCGCCGCCGCAGGCGCGCACGAGAGCGTCCAGCACGGCCGTCGAGGGGGCCGCGGTGCCGGACTCGGCGCGCTGGACGGTGCCGCGGGAGACGGCCGCGGCCGCGGCGAGACCGCGCTGGGACAGCCGCGCGGACCTGCGCAGGCCGGCCAGGTGCTCGGCGAGGTCGGCGAACGGCCCCCGCACGGAGCCGGGGTGGGGTGAGGTCATGGCCGGCCCCTCTACTTGCCCGCGCCGGAGCGCACCGCGGCCTCGACCAGGACGGCCATCAGCCGCCGGCCGCCGCCGGCCGCGGTCAGGGTGGCCGCGCCGACGGCCCCGCACCCGCCGAGCAGCAGGAGGATGTCGCCGATCGGTGTCCCCTTCAGGAACAGCGCCGTGCCCAGCGTCAGGAAGACGGTCAGCAGGATCAGCGTGTGCGTGGGCCCCAGGCGCCCCGCCGCCCCCTCGCCGGCGGGCGCCGGCGAGGGGGGCTGGGCGGGGGAGGGCTCGGGAGAGGCGGGCAGGCCGGTCATGGGCGCGCAGGACTCCGTCCTGACGGGGGCCCCGGCACACGAAGGACCGGGACCCGGCGGGATTGGTCGCAAGCAGACGCAGCCCTGCGGCAGTTGGCCCTGCGGATGCGGGGCTGCGCGGTACGCACAAGCCTTCCATGACCGGCCCCCCGCCCACCCGAACCCGTGTCCGTTATGCCGGTTTCACCGGTTTGTGGCCTCACGGATGTTCCGCTGGCCCACAGGTGACTTCCGCAGCGCCCCGGCCCTGAAGAACGGGGAACCCGAGGACAGTTGGGCGCCGCGAGAGCCTCGCGCGGCCCAGCGTTTGTTCCCGCGTGCTTGCACGGCGGGCCCCATCAGTAAGACGCTGCCCGGCACCGATACCGACGGCCTTCCGACGGTGTCGACCTGACGGCGAGTTGGTCGCAAGCCCGAGCCCTTCAGGACCCACGGCAGGCGCGTTGGCCCGCGCCCGCCGACACCGGCCGGTACCGCTTCGGTACCGGCCGTCGGTGTCTGCGCCCCGGACGCAACCGGCGGCTCGTGTCCCCGCCCGGCCGGAACCCGGCCGACGGCCGTTCTCCCCCTGGCCCGAAGGCGCCGAACCGCCGCCCGGCTGCGGGAGCTGCGCGCGGGGTGACACCGGGATGTCACGGCGCGGCCTGCAGCGGCCAGGACCGGCCGGTGGTGACATGCCCCGGCCGGACCCACTTGGTGACGCGGCGGGCGAACTGCCGGCGGGTGAAGGCGGCGGCGTCGCGCACCACATAGCCCTCGTCATGATCGGTGTCGGTGCTGCTCTCGAAGATCCGGTGCAGCGCGGCGGGGTCTCGGCGGGGGCCCTGGTAGAGGACCGGGACCGTGGCGAGCCCGAGCAGCTCGGCCCACTCGACCGTGTCCGTCCAGGGCAGGCAGGTGTCGCCGGCCCAGATCGAGAAGACCATGAACCTGGGCAGCGGGCGGGTGTAGCGCAGGGAGTGCGTGACGGTGAGGTTCTCCCCGCAGACGAACCAGCCGGGCGGGATGTCCGCCCGGAACGTCGCCGCGTACGCACGCATCTCGTCCTGCCAGGGACGGCTGCGCCCGGAGGGCGAGCGGGCATACATGCCGTCGCGGTGGACGGTGGTGTTCTCGCCGTCCATCTTCATGGTCATCACGATCCGCGCGCCGGCCTCCGGGACGAATGTCTCCCAGTCGGCCCGCTCGTCGTCCGCCGTGGCTCCCGGGGAGCCGGGCAGGTGAGGGGTGCGCGGGTAGCGCGGGTACAGCGTGTTCATGCTGCTGCTCTCCTTCCTCGCAGGGCGCGGGCCCGGCCGGGCGGTGCTGGAATACGGGCGGGGGTGAGGGCTCAGCGGGCGCCCGGCGCGCAGTGCCCGTCGCACTCCTCGCCGTCGTGGACCGTGCACCCGCACCGGTGGACCCGTTCGCCGCCGGCGCGGAGCTTCCAGCCCTCGGCATCGAACGGTCCGACGTCCCCCGCGGGGGTCATCCGGCGGCCTCCGCCTTCCGGCAGGCGGGGCAGGTCACGACGGCGGTATCGGGCATCCAGTGGTCGCTGCGGCCGATGATCTTTCCGCAGCCGGTGCGGAAGCTGCGGCGGCCGGGAGCGGCGCTGTGGGTGTGACGGCCGCCGTAGAGACGGATGCGGCGGCCGGCGGGGCCGGTGCGGGCCCGCTCGACGAGGTGCTCCACGGTCGGGGCCCACCAGAAGCTGCGCCCCATCTCGTCGGTGCCGTCGGGCTGGACGTAGCTGTGCGCCTTGCGGCTCAGGCCCATCTCGACGGCCTCGTTCGTCACGCCCAGCGCGGCGGCCAGGTGGTTGACGTAGTGGCGTTCCCGCCGCGTGGCGGGGTCGATGGTCGGGACTGCGGGAAGCCAGCGGCCCCGGCCCTTGCCCTGGTTCTCCTTGATGAGGTGGCCGTGGCGGTCCAGGTAGCCGAGGGCCTGGCCCAGGGCGAGGACCACCTCGACCGGGTACCGGGGCCGGGGGCCTTCGAGCACGTCCGGCCCGAGGCGGACGCCGATGGCCTGCGCGACGGCGTGCAGGGCCGGCGGGAGCGCGGCCTTGTGCCCGGTGGCGCTCTGGACGGGAGTCTTGTGCCACTTCTGGGCAGAGCTGCGACTGAGGCCGAAGGCGCGGCTGATGTCGCTGAGGCTGAGTGCTTCGGTGCGGCAGGTCAGGTCGATGCCGTGAGAAGGAGCGTTCATGTCACCAACGTCTCGTGTGACTTGCGGGCGGATGGGGTGAACGGCCCGGCCCCGCAAGGGGCCGGGCCGGGCGCGGTCACCGGCGGGTGAGCATCCGCATGAGGGTGACCGGGTGCGGCACCCGGCCGCTGGTGGAGGAGCTGACCGAGGTGCGGACGGTGGCGCGGCCGCCGAAGGTTGCCAGGACGCGGCTGCTGGCGTCGGCGAGCGAGAGCGGCCCGAAGCCGTCCCAGCCGTCGTTGGGCGCGCACGCGAGGGTGAGGGTGTAGCGGCCATCGGCGCGCCGCTCGGGCACGAACCGGTTCTCCAGGCTGAAGCGGTACCAGTAGGTCTCCCACGCCTCGGCGGGGTGGCCCTGGTAGGGCTCGCGGACGATCTCGACGTCCTCGCGTCCCAGTGCCCAGGTGATCCGGTCCGGCTTGTCGTCGAGCCACGCGAAGACGGCGGGGTCGGCGGAGGTGACCGTCCAGATCTCCTCCTCGGTCCAGGTGCCGCCGTCGGCGGCCGGGAGCTGCTTGGGGCCCACCCCGGTGACCACGGCGGTCTGCGTGCCGTCGGCGTTGTCGCGGATCCACGCGCCGCCCATCACCTCGGTGAAGCCCTCTCCCGGGGTCCAGCGGGCCGGGGCGTCGCTGAACGCGTACGAGGGGAAGAGGTGTTCCACCTCGACGAGGTGGGTGAAGGGGTCGTCGCCGTGCGGGACGAGACGGACTGCCTGCTGGACGGCGCGGGTGAGACTGCGGTTCATGTGGACCCCCTCGAAAAGCTCCCTTTGACTCTTAAGACTATACAGATGCTCGCCCCATGGCGCAAGTTTTAAGAGTCAAGGGGTGTTGTCGCCCCGCGCGGGACCCGGGCCGGTGCGGCTGGGCCTGGCGAAGGGGGCGAAGGCCACGGCGGTGACCCGCTGCGGCGCCTGGCTCGGCAGGCAGGCGACGCCTTCCGTGGGGGCGCGGGCATCGGCCGCCGCGCCGCCGTTCGCCGTGACGCGACGCTCGCGCTGGGGCGGTGGCAGGGCGGTATGGGTGGGACGGTCGTCGTGCACGGCGACGCAGCGGTCTGGCCGGGACGCCGGCCTGCCGCCGCGTCAGCCGGTGATGTGGTCGACGGCGTAGACGGCGCGCGCCGTGCGGGAGAACCGTGTCTTGCCGCTGGGGAGATAGCGGTGCGTGAGACGCCATTCGCTGCCGGGGTCGGTCTCCTCCCAGCGGAACTCCCAGTCGGCGGCGTCGAGAAACTCGGTCTCGGCGGCCAGGGCGGCGTCCTGGGCGGCGGCGAGGGTGGAAGCGGCACGGGTGGGGCGGCCGTCGCGTACGGCGACGTAGGTGGTCTGTGCGGCCATCAGGTACTCCTCGGGGCAGGTTGGCGGTTCAAGGCGATCTGCCGGGACGCCGGCCCGCCGCTGCGTCAGCTCGCGGCCTGGGCCGTGACCATCTTCCGGCACGGGCGGGGTCGGTCGGCTTCCGGGTGGGCCGCGCCCGCCGGGGTTGTGCGCCCCTGGGAGCCCGCGCCGCCGGGTCACGCAGTAGTGGGGATGATCTCGCAGCTGCATCCGCAGTGGCACTGGGTGTCCGCGTTGGTGCAGCACTCGCAGCAGCAGGAGCAGGAGCAGTCGCAGCCGAGGAACTCGAACTCCTCGGTGTGGGTCTCGGCGATGAAGACGGTGCCGATGGTGGCGTCGTCGGAGTCGAGGAAGGCGAAGAGGGACAGGTGCGACGCGCCGTCCCGGGCGTCGAAGGAGAAGGCGTGGAAGTCGGTGAGGTCCTTGAACGCCCGGAACTCCCTTCCCTCGCGGAAGGCTTCGGCGTCCCGGTCCCAGACCGTGCCCTTCTCGACGAAATCGTTGCTGCCGATGAACAGGACGCTGTAGTCGGTGCCGGTCTCCCGCCTGCCGGTGAAACGGCCCTTGTGGGCGTAGTCGGCCATGTGTGCTCCTTGCGGGATCGTCGCGGGGGCTTCCCCGTGGTTCGGAGCCCCGGAGGGCCCGGGGTGGCCGGGGCCCTCCGGGGCGCGGCGGTCAGTCGCGGTTGAGGGTGATCGCGGCGACGGAGGGGATGCCGTGGTAGTCGCGTCCGGCGTGGGTGACCGAGATGCGGGCGGGGCGGCGCTCCTCGGAGCGGCCGTAGGTGGCCAGCAGGGGCGCGGTGACGGCGCTGACGGCGGTGCGGCCGGGGCCGCCGGTCCAGGTGACGGACAGCTCCCACATCTTCTTGCCGCGGCCGGTGCGTACGGAGAACTTCACGCCGGGGAAGGCGCGGCGCAGCTGCTTGCGCAGGTGGACGGCAACGATCTTGGGCGTCAGGTAGCAGGCGGCGTAGTTGCGCTCGGAGTCGCTGACGACGGGGGTGACGGAGGTGTAGCGGATGTGGAGGTAGGGGCTCGGCTTGCCGTCCAGGGTGAGCAGCTCGTAGCGGCGCGCGGGGCGGCCGAGGAAAGCGGAGGCCGTGCAGTGGCGGCAGTTGCACGGCGAGACCAGCCACCGGCCGTGGGCCTCGGCGATGGTGCCCTGGTAGGTCACCTCGGTGCCGGCGGGCAGGCGCAGGGCGAGGTAGGAGGCGTCCACGGTGTCGGTGATGGTGGTGGTCATGGTTCCCCCTGGAGATTCGTTCCCGCTTTGACTCTTAAGACTATACAGATACTCGCACTGTAAGGCAAGTTATAAGAGTCAACACTGAGGGGTGCCCGCGGGCGCCGGGCACCGCCTGATCTTCCGCCGGCTTCGGGCCCGCCCGGCTGCGCCGGGATCAGGCCCGGCGGTCAGGCGCCGATGAGGACGTAGGTGTGGGTGTGCAAGGTGTGGGCGATGGCGTAGCGGGCGTGGATGCGGCCGTGGAGGCGGTCCAGGGTGATGCGGGCGGCGGGGTAGCGGCGCGCGGTTCCCTGGAGGGAGGCGCGTACGTCGGCGGGGTGCAGGTCCGGGACGGGCGGCAGCGGGCTGCCGGTGGTGCTGCCGAGGAAGTCGCCGACGCGGCCGAGCGAGCTGCGGTGCAGGACGGCGCCGGTGGCCGGGCGGATGTCGAGCAGGCGCAGGGCGTCGGGGGTGTCCAGCCGGCGCCCGGGCAGGGGCTTGTAGGCGTCGGGCCGGGCGGGCGCGAAGACGGCGCGGGGGTCGGCGGCCAGCAGGCCACGCACGGCGTCGTCGTCGATCTCCGCCGGGGTGTCGCCGCCCGGGACGGCCCACCGCTGGGTGTTCCGCAGGCCCCGGTACCAGGCCGGGCCGTCACCGGTGCGGACGACGTCGTGGTCGGCGAATCGCCAGATGGCCGGGGCGGGGGTGGATGTCACGTGCACTCCTGGGGGTGAGGGACGGGCTGTACCGGGCTCCTCGTGGGCCGCTCCCGTGTCCGGGGCAGCCCACGAGGCGGCCCTCACGCTCCGGGCGCGGCCGGGGCGCGGCCGGGGAGCGCGACGGGACGGGCCATCGGGTCGTCGAGCTGGGCGTACCAGTCCTCGTCGTCGGCGAAGACCGTGTCGCACCCGGCGGTGCACAGGAGCTGACCGGGCTTGAGGCGGCCGCGGGCCCTGTCGTTGCCGTGGCCGACGGCCGAGCCGTGGTTGCAGTACCCGCGGTCGCGCACGGCGTGCCAGGCGTCGGCCGCGGCGTTCATCTCGGCCATCTCCAGGTCGACGTCCAGGCGCTCGGAGTAGATGGCTTCGAGCTCGTCGCTGCTGCTCTCGTCGATGAACACGGGGACCCCCAGGTGATTGCCGTCGCTTTGACTCTTAAGACTATACAGAAGAGGCAGGCATGAGGCAAGTTTTAAGAGTCAAGAGGGGTTGTGTCCGCCGCTCCGAGTCCGGCGACGGCACGGCAACCTCCGAGAGCCGCTCCGCGGTCCAGGCCGGCGGCCCCAGCCGCGCGACAGGGGCGCCCCGCCACCCACCCTGCAGCGCCCCACCGCAGGGGCCGCGCCCCGTCACCCCGTGGTGTCCCCCGCCTGATCCGCGAAACCACCCGCCGACTCCCGCACGAGCACCGCGCCCCGCCCCAGGCCCCGCGCGAGCCCGGACCGCCAGATCTCCCCGGTGGTGGTCACCAGCGCGGAAAGCCGCTCGTACTCCGCGAGCGGACCGACGAGCCGCTCCCGGCCGGCCTCGTCGAGCCGGACACGCGGCGCGGTGATCCCGGGGTTGGCGTCCCGCCACCGCCGCAGCGCCTCGACCGCCTCCCGCGACGTCGCCCAGCAGGCCGCCACGACCTGGTCCGCCAGGATCCCGTCCAGCCGGGCCGAGACCCGGTCCGGGAACCCGCCGTCCCGGGAGCCCGGCCACCGTCCCTGGTCCCACGCCTCCTCCGGCGCCGCCGGCCACTGCCGGTCCCAGCCGCGGGCCCGCAACTCCTCGCGCACCCCGAACTCCACCAGCGCGTCCACGGTGTCCAGCAACTGGCCCTCCGCGTGCAGCCGCTGCCGCTCCTTGCGCCATCCGGCCCGCGCGCTCGCCGCCTCCGCCCGCGGCACCCCGTACGTCCGCCACGCCGACGACAGCACCCGCGCCCGCGACTTCTCCGCGTCCACCACCTCGCGCAGCCGGGCCCGCACCCCGTACTCCGCCGCGATCGTCACCGGATATCTCGCCGCTCGAACCATGCCCTCACCAGTCCTCTTGCAACTTGCAAGACTCCACACCGTACGCCGGGGCGGTCCCGGCCTCATCAGGTCGACATCGCCCGGAACGCGCACGAGGCGGCCCCGCCTGGCGAGCACCCAGACCCCGGAGCGGGGCCGAGCTGCCCACGGACTGCCGACAGCGCGGGGTCGTACCCGCGCCGCCCCTGCGCACCCCGGAACCCGCCGTCGTCCCCCGGAAGCCCTCCGCCCCGCACACCGATGCCACAGGCCCGAACGGCGCAGGGCCCCGAGCCCGGGGCAGGGGATGCGGCCGAGGCGCTCCCCGCGGAACGGCCGGGCGGCTACCCACCAGGCCCCGGACCGCAGGGGATCGCCGAGCGCCCGACGGACGTCGAGCCCGACGCCGCCCGGGAGGAGACCCGGGCGCGTGGGCCGATCTGTACGGCAAGGCTTCGGCGGCGGAGCCGGCCCGTCGCGGCCCCGCGTCCCAGCGCCCGGCGGCGCCGACTTGGGATCGCGCCTCGACCTCGACGACGCCGTCCGGCCGCCCCGAAGTGCCGGACGGCCGAGGCCCCCCGGCGGCCCACCGCCCGCGGCGCGCGTGCAGCACGGCCGGGCAGCACGGCCGGGCAGCACAACCCCGCCGCCCCGTGCTGCAGCGCCCCGCCTCCGCCGCTGCTGCATGCTGCACGCCGGCAGCACGTGCCGCCGCTGCACGCCCCCGGGACCAGGACGCTGCACGGAAGGTGCGCAGCAGCCCGTGCTGCTGCGCACCTTCCGTGCAGCACCACAGCCGTCCCGCTGCACCCGCCCGTTCGCCACCCCCGGCCCATCGGCCTCGGCCCGACGCGCGGAGTCGGCCCCGCGCATCGGGCCGCACCCGGAGCCTCCGAGGCGCCGGTCCGGCGCCTCCCGGCCCGGCCGCCGGCTCCAGCACCAGACCCGCGGACCCACCCGCCGCCGCCCGGTCCCCGGCCAGGACCCCGCAAGCCTGCTGCCGCTGACCCGGCTCCGCGTCACGACGGGCGTCACGGGCGCCGTCACGGCCACCTGTCACGCTCCCCGGAAACACGCTCTGGCCTGGGCAAATACCTGCACGACGGTCCCGTCGAGGAGAGCGTGACAGCGTGACAGGCAGGCCCGCCACACGCCGCCGGCACCGAAACGGCCCTGCCCCGCCGAGCGAGACCGCCGACGGCACGCCCTGCAGAGCCCGACCGCCCACCGCCCAGCCGCGCAGGCCCCACCGCCGCCCACCGGAAGCCGGCGAGGCGACCGCCCGACCGCGCGCCCCACACGAGACTGCAGCGCCGGCGCGAACCCGACGCCGGCCTGCGGCACGGGGCCGGCGCAGCACGGGCGCGGCTGCACACCCGGCTGCACTCGCGCTGCTCCCCGCCCCCGCTGCACCGTCCCCCCTGCTGCACGCCGGAGTGAAGCGCTGCTGCTCCCCGCCGCCTGCAGCACGGTGCCCAGGCGTGCTGCCCCGCCGCCCCCGCTGCATCTGCTGCCCGCGCCACCGGCCCGCCGCTGCAAGCCGTGCTGCCGACGGGCATCCTCCGCCCCAGCCGCTGCGCAGCACCGTCGGCGCGGTCGTCCAGACACCCGTCGGCCCCTTTGCCCCGGGCGATGGACGGCGCCCGAAAGACGGAGGGGCCGCGCAAGCCCTGACGACGGTGTCCAAGACCCGCGCCCGCGGCCTGGCCTGGGAAGTCCGTGGTGTCCCCCATCAGCCCGCCGGGCACGCGGGCCGACGGGCCGCCCGGTGGAGGCCGAGCGCCCCACCCGGCGGGAAAAGCCCCGGGCCGCGGTCAGCCGCGAGCGGGCAGCCCCAGCTGCTCGGCACGGGCGGCCAGAAGGGCGTCCAGGCCGGCATACAGGCGCGGCCAGCCGGGCCGCGGTGTCACTGCGCGGCCCGGGAGGATCTCGAAGGCCAGCGCCAGCCGGATCGCCAAGTGGTACTCGCCCACCGTGGCAAGCCAGCCCGCACACCAGCGGTACGCGTGGGCCGTGCCCGGCTGGTCGAGGTGGCAGGCGACCACCGGAGCACCGACCGGGGCCTCCGCCCCCGGCCTCCCGTCGGCCCGCCGCAGCATGTCCATGTCCTGCTCCGAGAACGCCGTCAGGTCGGCATCCGTACGCCACGGGCACCGTGTGCACGGCCAGTCGCGGAACTCGTGCTCGGCGCCCGGTGTCAGATGCCACGCCGCGGCCCGGCTGCCCTCCCGGGTCTCGCTCGCCCCACAGATCTCCTCCACCAGCCCCCTCCGCACTGTTCGCCCGGCGCCCGATTATCCCGACGAGCGCAGCGACCGAAGCCTCAAAGGCGTCACGCCCGGTGTCACGCTCTCGTGTCACGTTCCCTGAGAATGTGCTCTGACCTGGGGAAACGCGTGCTTCTTGGCCTGGCGGCGCAGGCGTGACAGCGTGACAGCCGCGCCGGGTGTCCGACGCCGTGGCCCGCGGAGACCGGGCTGTCGGACCGGCTGGTACTACCCCTTCACGAGCTCGTCCGCCCCGCCCCCGCGGGGCAGGCTGTCCGGTTCCGGCCCGTGTACTGGTGCGCTGGCTCTACGGTGCAGCGGTGAGCGACGAGACGATGCGCCCGGCCGGCGGGGGCGAACTGCCAGCGGTCGACGAGGTCCTGGCCGCCGCGTTGTGCGCGCAGGGCGAGCCGGGGGTGCGGGCGCTGGACCTTCTCCAGGATGCGCGCCGGATCCTGGCCGGCGGTCTCTTGCGGCGGCCGGCCGAGGTCGCGGAGTCGTGCCTGCGCGGCGCCTCCGATGCGCTGCTGAGCCTGCCGGGCGCCCCGGAAGCGGCGGGCCTGAAGGACGCGGCCGCCGCTCTGCTCGCCGCGGTCGACGCCCGCCCCGGCCGGTCCGGGCATCCGGCCGCAGCGCCACGCGACGAGACCGCCGCCCCGGACCGCCCGGCGCTGGCCGCACAGACCGGGGCCGCCGGCCGTGTCCCGGCCGGGCCCCCACAGCCTGTCGCCGTGCCGCGGCAGCACGCCGGCCCGCCCGCGGACACCTCCGCCGCCGGCGCCGAGGAACAGCTCCTGCTTCGCCGGGCGGCCGACACCCTGCGCGCGGAACTGAACCGGCCGGGCGGCTACCACCGCGCCCGGGCCGCAGGGATCGCCGAACACCTGATGGGCGTCCGGCTCGGCGCCGCCCAGCAGGAGGCCCTCGGCGTGTGGGGCGAGGTCTACGGGAAGACCTCGGGCACCCTGCACGGAGGTAGCGCCGACCCGGCGCGGGCCGCGGCCCTCTACCGGCGGGTCCTGGCCGCCGCCCGTGAGCTGCTGGTGCCGCTGCCCGGCCGCGCCGCCCGGGTCCTGCACCTGGCCGCCCTCGAGAGTCCGGGCCCGGAGCACGCGCGGGAGCTGGCCGGCTGGGCGGACCCGCGCGCCACCGCCTTCTTCTTCCGCTCCGGCCCGGCCCCGGCCTGGCTCGCGGTCCTTCACGAACACGCGCCGCACCTGCTCCTGGCCGACGAGACGAGCGGCAGGTGGCCGGCCGCCCCGTTCCTTCAGCACCTCGCCGCCACGGCCCCCGACACCGCCCGGCCGTGGCTGGCCGACCACGCCGTCCCCCTCGCCGCAGCCGGCACCAGCGCGCTGATCGAGCTGCTGCACCCCGTCCTGGCCCGCGCCTTCACCCCCGCCACCGTCCGCTCCCTGCTCCCCGCCGTCCTCGTCCCGCCCCCGCCCGGGCCGCCGGCCGAACAGGCCGGCTGGCCGCGCGGCCTGACGGCCCACTGGGCGGGCACCCTCCCGCCGGCCGACCGCGACGGGGACTGGGTACTCGTCGTCGAGGGGCTGCTGAAGGACGCGGTGGACTCGGGCCTCCAGGCCTTCCACGCCTTCCTGGAGCTCCACCCCACCGCGCCGGAGCGGGCCCCGGCCGCCGCCCGGACGGCGCCGCCCACCGACCCGCACGCCCGCGAGGCGATCGAGCGGATCCGGACCGTCCTCCTGCCCGAGCGGGACGTCATCGCCCTGCTGCGGAAGCTGGTCGCCACCGTCCACCCGGCCGACGGCGAGCCGTTCCGCTGGGCCCGCCCGGTCCGGGGCGCGCTGGCGGGCCTGCTGCGCCGCAGCGTCGAGACGGCCGGGGACAGCGCCCTCGCCCGCGCCGACCTGGACGAGATCCGCCTCCGAGACGAGGACGTCCCCTTCCTGGGCATGGTCCTGGGACCGTTCCTCGGCCCGTTCCTGGCCCGGGCGGTCCTCGACCTCGCCGCGGCGGACGCCGCGGCCGGCGTCCCGCTCGCCGAGCGGCTACGGGCCTGGCCCCGGATCGCCGCCGCGCACGAGCACCTGCACGACCGGCTCCTCGCCGCCCACCTGACCGCCCACCCGCCCACCACCGGCACCGACACGGCGGCCGCGAGGCAGTGGTGGGACCGGGCGGCCGACGTCACCGTCCGGCTGCTGGCCGAACCCCCGACACCGGAAGGCGCCCGGCTGACCGCCCTGGTCTGGGACACCTGCCCGCCCGAGCGGACCGTCGGCCTGCAGCAGCGGGCACGCGCGGCACTCGGCCCCGCACCGTCGGCCCGCGAGGTCGACCACGCCCTGCCCACCACCGGCCGGACCGCCGGCACCGCACAACCGCCCGCGCCCTGGCAGCGGGTATGGGCCTGGTCCCCGGTACTCCCCGCCCCGCTGCTCGCCGACTTCGGCCCCCTGCTGGCCGCGCTGCGCCGCCGGGAGCCGGCCGGGCCGCCCGACCCGCGCGCCGCCGCCCGCCCGCGGCCGCGCCACCACGTCGCCCACGCGACGCAGGACCTGCTGAAGCTGGCCGCCGCGGCCGGCCCGTTCGCCACCGCCGCCGAGCTCGCCCAGGCCCCGGACGCGGGCGCCGACGGCTACGCCCGCGTGCTGCAGCGCCTCGTCGCCGCCGACCCGCCCGCCTGGACCGCCGACGTCCCCCGCGTCCTTGCCACTCTGGCCCGGCCGGACCTCGGCGCGTTCTACCTCGCCGCCACCCACGCCGCCGCGCGCTACCGCGGCGCCTTCCCCAACGGCCCGGCCCCGGCCGCCCTCGCCGCCCTCGCCCTGCGCCGCGCCCTGCCCGCGGCCGGCGGCCCGCCCTCCACCGCGGTCGACTCCGCTGACCAGGCGCTGTTCGGCCTGCTGAACATCGTGTGGCGCACCGGCGCCGACCTCGGCACAAACCTGCCGGCCGTCCTGGCCCACCTGCACACCCTCGCCGAGCCCCTCACCCACCCCGCCCCGCCCACCGGCGCGGAGCAGCAGCCCGCCGCAGGCCTGCCGCAGACGCCCCCGGCGGTCCGCGCGCTCGCCTGCCTGCTCGAGTACGCCGCCAGCCACGCCCACGCGGACGGCACGATGCCCGACGAGGTCCTCCACCTCCTCGCCGACGTCCTCGCCGCCCGCCCAGGCGACGAGGACGTCGCCACCGCGATCGGCGTGCACCTGCCCGTCCTGCACTACCGCGCCACCGCCTTCACCACCGCCCACCCCGAGCTGTACGACCTCGCCCCCCGCCGGCCCTCGCCGGCCGCCGCGTGGCTGAGCTCGTGCCACCCCGACCCCACGCTGCTCGCCGCACTGGACCGCGACCAGCTCCTGGCCGCCGTACGCGAGGACCACCCAGGCGCCGCCCTCCACACCGCGCACGCACTGCTCGCCGGCCACCGCGACCCGCTCGGCGACCCCGCGGCCGCCTGGCGCGAGCTGACCGCCGGCCCCGGCGGCGCCGCGGCGGCCTCCCATCTCCTCATGCCGCTCGCCCTCCTCACCCCGGCCCGCCCGCGCCCCGGTACCGGCGGGCCGGCCCCGGCCGCGATCACCGGCACGGACACCGCGCTCGTGTGGTGGACCGCCGCCCTCGACGCCGGCCTGCCGCCCGGCGCGCTCGCCGACGCCGGCTACTTCACCGGCACCTTCCCGGACGAGGTGTGGCTGCCCCTGGCCCGGCGCAGCGCCGCCCACACCCCCGCCCAGACCGACGCCGACAAGGTCGCCGAACGCGCCGCCGCCCACCCCCGCAGCCCCGACGCCCTGCTCCTGGCCGCGCACCTGCTCACCCGTCCCGCCCCCGACCCCGCGTACGACACCGACGTCCGCCGGCACGCCCGGGCCCTGCTCCAGGCCGCCGCAGCGCTGCCCGAGACCGAGCGGCCCGCCGAGACGGAACAGCTGCGCCGGGCCCTGGTCGAAGCCGGCGAGGTGGACCTCGCCCAGACGGATTCGGCGGCTGGCTGACCGCCAGCTAGGCAGAACGCGGCCGCGTCGGCGGGGGCCGACCGGCACGCCGCCTCCGAGGGCGGAACGCCGGTGCTCGCGTGGTGTCCCCTCCTGCCCCGCGGCAACCACGGGTGTCACGCCCGGCGTCACGCTGCAGTGTCACGCTCCACTCACATGCCCTCTGAGCTGCACCGATGCCCGCCGAGCGGAAACGGGCGGTGAAGCGTGACAGCGTGACACCGGCCTTCCCCCACAGCGCCAAAGGCCAAGCCGCCCGACCGGCCCTCCTCGGTCCCGTGTGGTCCGGCCGCAGTCCCGGCCGTGCCCGGCCCGCTGTCGTGTCGCCGCCCCGGGGGGTGCTCGCTACCGGGCGCCTCGCCGGCCGTGCTGCGGGCCGCCCGCCGCACCCCTGCCGCCGGCTGCCGGGCGATGTTCCGGCCTGCGGCACCCGCATACCGGTCAGCCTGTTCCGGCGCCCGCGCTGCCGCTCAGTCCGTGTCCACAGGGCGGCACGTCCAGGATCGAGTGAACGCGCTGCCCGCCGCCGGTGCGGGGCGTGGCAGCACAGCGTTGTGGAAAGGACTGTCCGGGCGCGTGTGCCGGGCCCGGGTGCCCGCGTACGTGCCGACCTGATGTTCCAGGAGGGGAATCTTCATGAGCCTGTTCAGCCGGCGCGCGCCGGAGAGGTCCGCCACCAGCAGTGAGGGCGGAGTATGGCTGGAGCGCTGGTCCGGCGGCCGGCGAGCCGAGTTCGACGAGGTGGAGTTCGTCGACGACTACGCCGTGCTGCGGTGGGAGACCGACCGCGGCGGATTCGGCCTCGCGCACGCGCTGCACGACGGCAACGGCCAGGTACACGCGGCGATCCGCGCCCTGCGCCGACGTCATCGGGAGCGCACCGAAGCCCGGTACGCGTGCGTGGCGGTGGCGATGGCGGCCACCCAGGTCTCCGACCCGTACGTGCCCAAGCTCATCGCCTGCGACCTTCAGGAGGGGGCCGACCAGTACGAGACGACATGGGCTCGCCTGGCCATGGTGCTCGGGCAGCGCGCGCCGTACTGGTTCGCCACGCTGCGCGACCGCGACGCCATCGCCGCCTGGCGGCCCGGCACCCCGCCGGCGGTGGTCCCGGCCTGCCACGTCACCAACCCCGTCGGCGCGCTGGCCGAGCTCGCCGCCGGGGAGCCGGACGGCTCCCCGGCCGCCGAACTCTGCCTGCACCTCGCCCGGGAGATCCGCGCCCGCGACCACGACGCAGTCACCCGCCATGTCGCCGAGCTGCTGGAGAACGCGGCCGACGGCGGGGACGGCGCCCACCTCGCCCTGGGAGCCGTCCCCGCCGAGCTGCGCCACCCGGAACCGGCCGCGCCCCCGGAGATGGTGCGCCGGGCCGGCTGGCTGTCCATCACCGAACGCCGGGACGTGCTGGCCCACCGCGTCGCCGGCCTCGCCCAGCGCTGGGACGGCGGACAGGACTGGCACACCGGCGGCGCCGTCGTCGTCGACCCGACGGCCTGCCCGGTCGCCCGGGAATGGGAGCAGCGCCTGGTGCCGGCCGACCGCGGGCAGGCACCCACCGTGCTGGAGAAGCACCTCCTGGACAACGCCCACGACGAGTCGGACATCCTGCTGCTCGACCCGGTCACCGGCATCCCGGCACTGCGCCGGGCCCCCGGCACCGACCGCGAGGACCTCTTCACCCTGTGCCTGCAGCGCCTGCCCACCAGTTCCCCGCTCGCCGCCCTGATCCTGAGCGGCGAGACGAGCTGGGTGCGCACCGAGGACGGGACGCTGTGGTTCGCCCCCGCCCGCGAGGGCTGGGGCGTCAGCTGGGGCTACTCCGGAACCGGCTGCCACACCCTCGCCCAGCTCGCGGGCGTCCTCTTGGACGACATCTCCGCCCCCGCGATGAAGGCAGGCGCCCACGAGCCGGAGAGCAGCCTGTTCGAGCTGCTGCGGACCACCCCCCAGTCCGGGGTGACGACGTACACCCGAGCCCAGCTGGAGACGTCCCGCACCCGCTGACCACGTGAGCCCGACGCGTCGCCCGGGCCGCCGGACACCACGCACCTCCGGAGACCCGGGCTGACGGTCTGCCGTCCGCGCACCGGCGGGCGGGCGGCCTGCGGAAGACGCCCCAGCCGGCTGGCCACCAGCCGACCGGGCGTGACGCCGGCGCTCGCGTGGTGTCCCCCCTGTCCAGGCAACCGCGGGTGTCACGCCCGGCGTCACGCTGCAGTGTCACGCTCCACCCACATATGCTCTGACCTGCACGAATGGCTGCCGCACGGGCGCTGCGGTGGAACGTGACAGCGTGACACCGGCGTTCTCGCAGCAGGAGCCGGCCAGCAGTCCGACGCGTTCCGGCCCTCTGCTCCGCGCCGGCCGGGGACGTCGCGGACTACTCGTCCTGGGCAGTGGTGGGGCCGATGCCGAGCTCCTTGAGGACCTCGTCGACGAGGCCGGGGTCCGCGGGTGGTGTGGTGCCTTCGGCCGGCCACGGCAGGTCGACGAGCACGGGGCGGAACGCCGGCTCTGCCCAGCCGCCGAGGTTGCCGGGCGGGTCGGTGTCGATGAGGAGGGGGCGCCGCGCGCCGGCTTCGGCCAGGAGCCGGGCCATCGTGCGCGCGTCCGTACGGGTCTTGCCCTTACCGCCGCGCTGGATGAGCTTCTCGTCGAGCACCTGCCGCGCCAGGCGCTCCAGGCCCGTGGCCGCGCCGGCGGCGGGGGCCGGGCCGGTGGGGACGAGGCCGCGGGCCTGTGCGGGGGTCATGCCGGTGGCCGCGACGAGGGCCTGGACGACGTCGCCGGGCAGCGGGTCGCGGGTGAGTTCGGCCAGGCGCTCGGTGGCGGAGGAGCCGGGGGCCAGGCCGAGGAGTTCCATGGCCCGGTGCCGGTGGACACCGGCCGCGGCAGCGACCCGCTTCGTGTAGCCGTCCAGCGTCTCCCCGGGGCGGGGCAGCGGTGCGCCGGGGATCCGGGCCGGCCGCCCGCCCGGCGGCCGGGCGGCGGCGCGGGCGGCGACGGCCTCGCGGGCCTCGGGCAGGGTGGTTTCGGGGTGGGCGCGCTGGTACTCGCGCACGGCGCGGTCGAACTGGCGGGTGCGGCGGTCGGTCATGACGTCTCACGTCCCTTGCTCGGCCAGTGCCCCACACGCGCCGGCCGTCCGGGAAGGGAGGGCATGACGAGGCTGCTCGCGCGAGTCTCAGACGTCTGCGGTCCCCTCCGGCGGTGTGGGCGTCGGGGTCGTGGACCGGGCGCGGCGCGGTTGCCCTGGTGGTGCTCCCGACATCGTAGTGACCACCTCGGACATCCGCGGCCGCCCGGCGGCCGGCGGCCCCTTGAGGGGCGCACGACGCCGACGTTGTGCGCCCTGCCCGTACGGCCCGGCCGGCCGTAGCGTCGAGACTCCGGCCCGGCGCCGGGCGAGAAGACGAGGAGACGGGTGTGGAGCGACGCAGCATGCTGACGGCAGGACTAGCCCTGGGAGCCGGGGCGCTCACGGTCCCGACGGCAGCATGGGCGGCCCCGGCGCCGCGGCTGTCGACCGGCGACGTCGCCGCGGCACGCCGCCTGCTCGCGGCCGGCTCGGCCGGGTGCTGCCGCTGCTCCTGGACGCCGCCGAACGCAGCACCGAACGCGGCCCGGCCGGCGCCGCCCTCGCCGCCGGCGTGTGGGTGCTGGCTTCCCAACTGGCGGTCAAGCACGGCCGCACCGACACAGCCGGCGCGTACGCGGCCCGGGCCGGCACCGCCGCCACCCGCTCCGGAGACCCGGTGGTCCTCGCCGCCGCGGCCCGCGCGGCCGCGACCCCACTGCGCCGCACCGGCCGCACCGACCAGGCCCTCCTCCTGCTCCACCAGGCGCGCACCCACCTGACGGCCACCCCCCGACCCACCGCCGCCGACCTCGAGGCCGCCGGCATGGCGGCGCTCACCGCCGCCTACACCGCTGCCCAGGCCCACCGGACCGCCCTCGCCCGCGACCTCGCGGCCCAGGCCGAGCAGACAGCCGCCCGCCTCGCCCGCCACCCGCACACCGCCGACCGCCCCCGGGAGCTGACCGCCGACCAGTGCGCTCTCTACCGGATTGGGATCCACCGCCACCTCGGCGACCTCGACACCGCCCTCGCGGCCGCCCGCCGCCTGCATCCCGCCCACCTCCCCGCCCCCGAACGCCGCGCCCGCGCCGCCACCGACACCGCCCGCGCCCTGATCGACGCCGGCGACACGGCCGGCGCCTTCACCCAGCTGCTCCTGATCGAGCACGCCGCGCCGCTGGAGGCCCGCCGCCCCGCGGTCCGCGCACTGACCGCACACGTCGCCCGGCTGCGCCCCGAACTGCCGGGCCTGGACGGGTACGTGCGCCGCACGGTGGTGTCCCCCCTGTGATCTGAACGGACAACCTCTTCGCCGGCCTGCCCGGCCATGCCCTCAGACCCCGGGCCGCGGGGTGTTGCGGAGCCGGCAACACCCGGCGCCCACCGCAGGCGTTGACCGGCCCGGGGCCGGCAGCGGGAGACCGGCGGCGATACTGCGAGGAGCGGACGCGAGCGGCGGGAGAGCGGCGATGGGCGAGGAGATCGGGCATCCGGCACTGACCGGCGGGCCGTGGCCGGTGATCGGCGTACGGGTGCGCCGCGAGGGTCAGGGTCTGCGGGCGGCGTCGTGGCGGCCGGCGCCGCACGCCGCGGCGGAGGACGTCCTGCTGCCGTCCACGTGGCCGGAGCTGGAGGGCCTCGCGCGGATCGCCGCCGGCCAGTCCCGAGCCCGGGTGTACGTGCGCGTGCTCGACGACGCCGACGCCGGCCCGCTTCTGGTGCTGTGCCTGCGGGGAGCTCCCGGCGCCGTACGGGTCGAGGGCCCGCTGTCGCCGGTGGCCGAGACCCTGACCGCCCGGGCCCGCGCCGCGGTCCTGCGCGTTGCCGCGGTGCACCGCGAGGCCGACCGCGCCGAGGAGGCGCAGGTGTGGAGGGCGCGGGGCCGCCAGATCCTGAAGGACCGCCGTGCCGCCCGCCGCGGCCGGAGCGTGCGCACGGCCTCGGCCGGGCTGCCCTCCCTGGGCCAACGCCGCTGAACCGGCCGGCCGGTCACTGCCCGCGGGCCGCCCGGAGCCGCACGGCGAGCACGCCGCCCGTGCCCTCTCCGGGGCCCGCGTGCGGGCCGGTGTGCTGCGCCTGTTCGTCGTCCTGGAGTTCGTCGAGGTGGGCCCCGACGTCGCGGACCCACCGCTGGAAGTCGGCTTCTTCCTCGTCGCGCCGCTGCTGTTCGTACCAGTCGAGTTCCGGCTCGGCGAGCCAGGGCCGGGCGTCCTCGTCCCGCTGGCGCCGTTCCTCGGCTTCCTCGGCGTACGCGCACGGGTAGAAGGGCGGCGGCGGGGGGCCGTTGACGACGCGGTGGTGCCCGGCCAGGAGCGCGGCGGTGGCCGTCTCGCCGGCGTCGCAGGCGGCGGCGAACGCGGTCAGCTGCGCGGTGGTGGGCACCTGCCGGCCGGTGAGAAGCCGGTGCAGGGTGCTGGAGGAGAGCCCGGGCCCAGCTGTGCGGGCGAGGGCGGACAGGCTGGCCTCGGGCGCGGTCGCGCGTACGGCGTTCATGGCGCGGACGAGTCCGGCCGGGGTGGTGAAGCGGCCGGGGACGTACGGGGCGGGACGGCGCCGGGGCGGGTGGACGGCGCGGTCGGCCGCCGCCCACAGCCGGCGGGCGGTCTCCTCGTCGGCCCCGGCCCCGCGGGCGAACGCGAGGGCGGTGCGCAGGGTGGGTAGGCGGCCGTCGAGGGCCTGGCGCAGCGTGCAGGCGGACACCACGTACGCGGTTCCGTACGCGCACGCACGGTCGGCGAGGTACTGGAACGTCGCCCGCTGTCCGGCGGCCCGGGCGGCCGGGGCCGCGGCGATCTTCGCCCCGCGCAGCCAGCCGCGCAGGGTGGCGAGTTCGGCCGGCTCACCACCCTGCCGGGCGGGGCCGGGAACGGGTGTCACGGCCGGCCGCCGGTGAGAGCGGCGAGCAGACGCAGGGCGCGGCCGGGCAGGAGCAGGAGGCCGGAGGCCGCCACGAGGACGGTCAGGAGGGCGGGGACGGGCCGGTCGAGGACGGCGAGGACGGTCACCGCGGTGATGGCGCAGATGACGATGGCGGCCTCGGCCGCACCGACGCGGCCGCCGGCCGGGGCCGGCGGGACGGGCGGGGGAGTGGACATGACGGCGCCTCCGTGGGCAGGTGGGGTGTTCAGGCGGGCCGGGACGGGCCCGGCGTGCGAGCCGATCGTGACAGCGCGCGGCCTGCCGGCGCGAGTCGCCGGCCCGCGCCCCCGGAGACGACGTACGCTTCCCCGCCCCGATCTCCCCCCAGGCCACAGAGCACAACCGAGAAGATGCCCTCCCGCCCCGGGGCCGCCGGCCCGCGAGAAGCAGGCACCCCCGACGCCCCGCTGCGCCCCGCCCCTTCCTCCGCCCCGTGGTGTCCCCCCGCCGACCTGCGCACTCACCACTCGCCCCCGGGGAGCCGCCGCCGCGCTGTCGCCCTCCAGCCCAAGCGCTGCCGGTGCCCGCCGGGCGCGCCCCGGACAGCCGGTGGCGCCGCTTCAGCTCGGCCTGCTCTAGGTGATGGTGAGGGTGTGTCGGATGGCGGCCCGCCAGATATCGCCGGGGGTGGTGATGTTGGCGGCGTGCTGTTCGTAGAGGCGGAGCTGGTCGACGTCGCGAACGGTGCCGGGGTTGCGGTCCCGCCACCGGCGGAGCTTGGCGATCGCCTCCTTGGAGACGTCCCAGCAGCCGGCGCGAGTCTGGGCGGCGAGCTCGGCCGGCAGGCGCAGGGTGAGGGAGCCGCTGTAGCGCCGATCACGGCTCCCGGGCCAGCGCCCCTTCTCGGCGGGCGCCTCGGGCGGGAGCGGGGGCCAGCGGCGATCCCAGCCCCGGGCCCGGAGCTCGGCGCGAACCCCGAAGGCGCCCAGGACGTCGAGCGTGTCGAGCAACTCCCCGGCAAGACGCAGCCGTTCAACCTCGGCCCGCCACGCCGCCCGCACCCGGGCAGCCTCCTCCCTCGGCAGCCGGTAGGTGTACCAGCGATCCTCGGCCGACAGCACCGCCCGCGCCCGCTTGCCGTCCTCCGCCCGCCGCCGCGCCTCGACGGCGACAGCCTCGTCGAGCTTCACCGTCACCGTCGTGATCCCGCCCACGCGCCCTGTCTCCTCCACGCCGTACACCGTGCCGCCTCCGGCCGACCCCTGTCCTGCGAACGCGCCACCCGGCCAAGGGTTCTGACTGCCAACCACTTTGTAACTTGCAAACTTCAACACCACTACAAGGAGTCACCACCGGAAAGGCCCGAAAAGGCGGTAGCGAACGCAAACAAGACCACATCGGCACCCCCCAGGGCACCGGAGCGCAGCGGAGGAGCCCCACCCACTCGCCCCCCGATCACCCGACCAACCGGCCACGGGTGAAGCCCGCCCCGACACCCCACCTGACCCCCCGCCAGGGCCGCAGGCCCGGCAACACCCCACGCAACCAGCCCACTTACCCACCCACACCCCGGCCAAGCGCCCGCAGGGCGCGCCGGCCCACCACCCACCCAGCAGGGGGCGCAGCCCCCTGCCACCGGGGCACAGCCCCGGCACTCCCCGGCCAACGGCCGGGGCGCCCCGTGCGAAGCACGGGGCAAGCAGTTCACTCCCGCGAAGG